>JBMOGB010000063.1:0-17041 GCA_049318585.1 Bacteroidia bacterium
ATTTACAAGGTAATTTGATTTGGAAACGCCTTTTTAGCAATTGGTATTTAAGCAACCGAGCTTATAGCCTTACGCCAATAGATGATGGTTTTTTAATATGTGGTGATAGCAAAGATAGTACTCATACAAAAGGTGACTCTGATGCTTGGTTAATAAAAACAGATACCAATGGCTGTATTATACCGGGCTGCAATGCCAAAGATGGAATAGTACAAATAATTAATCCTGAAAAAGTGTTTACGGTGTACCCTAACCCTGCGCAGAATGAAATACATGTAGAACTTAATTTCGACAAGCTCAATTACCAATACATTGAAAGCCTAGCTGTGTATAATATGCAAGGGCAACTTTTAAAATTTCGACAAGCTCAATTACCAGAAAAGGAAATAACAAAAATTAATACTGAAGACTTAGCCAATGGCAATTATTTATTAATTATTACTACTAACGAACAACAAATGGCTGGGAAAAAGTTTGTGGTGGAAAGGTAATAAATGGCTATTAAACTGGTGCAATTGATTTAAAAAGTTAGAAACAAAGTACCGCCAAGGCATTGCCTTGGCGGTACTTTGTTTAATGAATCACACTCATGTTCCTAGTTTGGCTTACTGAGCCATCTATGATGATAGAATAATAATAAATTCCATTGCTTAGTGAGTTTCCATCTACTTGTATTTTGTCAATTGGCTTATTTAGTTTTTGGGTAAATAATGTTTGACCTAATACATTGGTAATTCTTAGTTCAGCATTGGTATAATTTTGCCAAATTTCGTAATCAATGATGGTTGAGTTGTTGAAAGGGTTAGGATAGTTAGAGAGGTTGATTGGTTGATAGGTTGATAGGTTAATAGGTTTTGATGTAGCTTGTTTTGAAACTTGTTCATTGTTTGGATTAGTTTCAAAGAAAGCAGGCTTGTTTCGGCTCCGCTCAACAACCATTAATGAACCACCTAAATGCAATGAATCAATCCAAACTGTATCGCAATAGGTGAATGTGCTACAGAAATTACTTGCAATTAAACATACTACATAATTACTATCAAAAGCAGGGAAGGTGTGAATAGGATGTGTTTCAAAACTATGTGCACTTCCATCGCCAAAGTTCCATTCGTAATGCGTAGCTGTGCTAACAGGTTCAGTATAATTCATTAAGTAAACAGTGCTATCAAACTGCATGGCAGGGGCAAATAATGGTGTTAGTAAGGTATCAACCAAAATAGTTATTTCATCTATTTCGGCTACACTAGGTGTAATTACCGATAACAAGTATTTTGAACTTTTTACTGGTGCATCTATCGCTACAAAATAATTGTTCCAATTGGCTAATATACTAGTATCGCCATCAGTAATTCGGCTCCAACTAGTGGTTATTTCATTTGAATGTAAGTTTACATATTCGTTATACTGGGTAAACAAATTATCAATGCAAGGATCTATATTTCCCCAATTATCCAAACTATCCAAATGGTCTTTTAAAGGAGTGTCACTAGTTATGTAATTAACGAAATCTTCTAAAGCTGGTAAACTAGGGTCAGTAAATAAGGTTAAGTTTTGATAGTATGTTTTAAACCAACTCTTTTTAAAGAACAATTCTTTATACATGGTACTAGTAAAAACATTGAACAAATTAACTGGACATGGTGTAGTAGCATTTTCAAAATTTTGGTCGTGCATAAAGTGAGTAAAATACCTAAAATAATTAGCCAAATTTCCTGTGTTGTACATATTGTAATACCTCATAAATTGGTAATTGTCGTAATAATAAAGCATACCTAAAAACAAACTCATGTCGTAAGGAAAACCAACCAATGTTTCTGTGCTATGGGTACTGTCAAAACATAAAGTATCAGAGTATCCTGCATTGGCATATCGGTTGTACTTGATATGAGCGGTATCAGTTGCAGTACAAGCTCCATACTTAGCAACAAGCACATAAGTAACACTATCTAATGGCGTGCTGATTGGTGTTAAACTAGTGGCGGTATCAAGCCAATATATAGGTTCCCAATGGAAACTATCGGCTTCAGTAATATAACCTTTTAGTTTTACTGAAGTTGCACCGCTTACTATTTGTGCAAAAGCTGTTGGGCGTTCTAGAGTAATACTTACACCTAATGGAATAGAAATACTATCGTAAACCGATGTTGTTCCGCAAGGATTACTAATGGTTAAAGATACTAAATAGGTTCGGCCTCCTTTAAAAAAGTAATCGCCAAATCCAATGGTACTTGGCAATAATCCATAATAACTTTGGGTATATGTTTTAGCTAAAATTCCTTTACTTAGTTTTATGCTATTGGTATCCGGTTTTTCTGTTACCTCTATGGCGTATGTTACTGGTGTGGGATGATGGTCTACCAGATTAGCAGTAAATGTCCCTACTCCTTCACATGCTGTAGCTGGTATAGCTATTTCTACATCGGGAGCAGTAGCAGCATAAATATAAGCAGTGGTATCGTCAAATAATTCGCAATCGTTCCAAACCGAAATAGTAACACGGTGCAAAGTACCAGGAGCAAAATAATAAGTCCAATCTTCGGGTGCGTTTCGTGGTTCTTTACATATTGGGTCAGGTGGAATGGTATCTTGAACAATAGTGTCCATAATACAGGTGTCTTGCCAAGTAAAACCACCAAGTGGGCTGCTTACTGCAAAACTATCCATTCTACACACTTTTATTTGGTATCGTCCATCGTTTACTATTCTATTTAACTTTATATGTAATGGTTCACCGGGACATAAAGTATCGTTTTTTGCTTGAAATACAGCCATTGGTTTTCCAAAACTGGTATAACCCCATTCTTTATTTATTATTGGACAGGTGGTATCTAAACCACAAATAGGATAAGTAAAAAACGGTAAAGAAGTATCAGGTAAAATACTATCGGTTTGAAGAATTGATTTGATTACATAATGTACTCCTTCATAAGCTTTATCTAGTCCTGCTTGTGTAGGAATCAAAAACAAATTCCTATCAACAGTATCTCCTGCTGTACGTCTGTATTCTACATGTGCATCGGGTTCTATGTGAATATATGCACCTGGTTCTGCTACTATTTCGCCCCAACCACTGCTACAAGTTCCGCTATCGCCTATTTGCAAAAATGCACCTGCTTTTACTATTAAACTTCCGTTTCGTTTTACATAAATAGCTCCTCCATTTTTTACATAAGTGTAACTTCCTGCACCTAATACCAATGCACTACCAGAGGTAATGGTAATGGAGCTATTGTCGCTGTATGCTGCCACCATAGAGTCAATTCCTTTGCAAGAGTTACGCTCATAAGCTTTGGTTTGACAAGGACCTTCTATAATAATAGAGTCGAGTGAATTTAAATATACACCTGAACAAAAATCGAGTTTTGAACTATTGGTTAGTTTAAGTAATCCTTTTGGTTGTTTAATATTTAATTTGTGTCCTAAAGTATGTTTCACTTCATCATCTATTTCAAAAGTGGTATCTATTCCTTTCCAATTAGGAGGAAAATAACAGTTTATACAATTAAATTTTTCTTGAACAAAAAAGGTAGTTTCTTGTGTTGGAAGTGCTATGTGTATGGTATTGGTTAATGAATCGTACCTACTAGGAATGGTATCTTGTGAGCCTTTAATTAAAGCCAACATTTCAACTCCTCGCCCTACATCGGCTAAGTGAAATTTTACCGAATCGGCACTGTTTGGAGTAACTAATGGTTTGATACTACACAAATACATTTGCCTACCCGAAAATGAAATAGAAGCATCTACAGATTTAGTAGATGAAATGATAACGAAATCTTTAAATTTTAAATACGTGCCATTACTAAAACTGGCATGTTTTATATTGGTACTACTTACAGGACAATACTTGTAACCATACCTACTTTCGCCATAAGTATGATTTATAATAAAAGCTTTTTGTGCATTTAGTTTTAGTTTAGAAGTAGTTTGTGAAGGTAAATTAAATGGATTAGTTATACTATCGGCAATGTTTCCATCCCAACGTGTAAAGTGGAGGTGGGAAACGGTGTCGTTGATGTATTTTGGAATATTGGCTTTTCCAAATTTGGCTTGTATAGATGTATCTACTCCATTTATAAATCTTATATTGGTCAAAACGTGGTCAGCTGTTTCTTCTTTGGTTACAATAGGTAATGTATCTCCACATCTTTGAGGAAGCAGAAAACTTTGAAAAATAGTTTTCTTTACTGGCTGACTTACCAATAGTCGGGTAAGAAAATTTCCTGAAACACCAGCAGCTTTTGTCCCATTATAATCATTGTTATTAGTAAAAGGGGATTGTACTTTTCCAAAACTATCGGCATTTAAAACTGAAACATGGGCAGTAAGACCCCAAGGTGAGGTATTACTTTTACATGGATATGTCCATTGGTGCAGGCTATCGCCACCCAAAACTTTTTCCAATTTATATGATTTTAAACCATAAGCGGAATCAGAATTACCATTCCCATTAATATTCATATGAACATAACTTACTGGACTTATAGCACTTGCATCTATAAAATCATTCATAAAATAATAGAAATTGTGATCATGGCTTACTGAAATTACATTTCTTTTAATCACATCATTATATTTTACATTGCCAATCCATTTATTATAACCCAATTTGAGCGTAAATTCTTTAATGTTATATGAGGGATTTATTTCTTTATTTATAATAGCTCCGTATGTTGGATTTTCGAAATAACCTATCCCATCACCCCCAAACATGATCACGTTATGTGCATCAAATTGATTGGTAGCAGTCTCATTCGTCCAACCAAAATATGGAGGGTCAATTGCAAGTGGTGTTGTTGTAGCTCCCTTATCTCCAGCATAAATCATAAAACTTCCAAGGTCATTATCTTCGTGAGTTCCATCACTTTCGGTTGCAGCTTTATCAACAGCTACTCCTTTTTCAGCAAGCATATGAAACGTATGATGTGTACTATCATTAGTGTTTTTTATTATTATATTGCCTGAAAGTGAATTTTCATAAACATCTTTGTGTACAACCTCACCACTACCCATTGCTAATAAATAATCACCTCGTAAATCCGTATTACTTGCCGAACTTATAATAAAATTAGCATTACCAGGATATTTTTGTTCTCCTAATATCCCTAAAAGATTTCCACCGCCTATACTTGAATTATCATAACTTGGCAATGAACAATCTTGATTCATAATTTCCATATACCATTTAAACATATTTGTATAGCTGGTGTGATTAGGTCCTAAAAATGAACTTTCTTTTAACACAAAATTATCTCTCGCTCTAACTAATGGCAAAAATGCTGTCAAGACATAATTATAATAGCTGGGGCCTTCAGCGTATCCTGAAGTTCCTTCACTATTTGATTGAGGAACGTCAGGTACAAATGCGTGATCTCCAATAAAAAAACAATCTCTGAGTCCATCCTCACCATCAAAAATATTATATCCTGTAGGTGTACCATACCCTCTTTCATACCAATTTTGTGGGCTGTAATTTGGTCTTGGAATATTAGTGCCTTCACCCCAAAGCCAACCAAGAAAAAAATTACCCCAACTTTTTTCAACTCCAGCATCGTTTAAGACAATTGCAGCCATACAAAGTGCCGAACCACAAATTATTCCATGATTTTTCTTCCAACCGTAAAACGAGTTTAAAATATCCTCCGATTGTATATATAAATTTCTTGAAAACTCTCTTAACTTACTTCTTGGACTACAATCTAATCCATTCCTATCTTTATCTGTATCTGGTAGGTAACCTCCAGATTTAAGTAAATCATAAGCTTCTAGGTATTGTATTAATTCATAGGCTTTTAAATGTACTTTTCCACAATCATCACCACCCCAACAACTTATAACATGTGGGTTTAAATTCGATAAACCATTAGAAGCCCTTGCTCCAAATTGGTTTTTATCAGAATTACTTAATAGAGTAAACGTGTCTCTATTACTAATTCTACTGTATCTCAACCCTATAATATATATTACAGCTTGGTTTTTCGTCCATTTTGAGTGTGGGCACTCAGTATTTTCAAAACAAGGGCTTGGCTGGTTCGTAGTAGTATCATATGTATACAAATCTCTGTATATTATAGAATAGTCCGTATTTGCATCTCCTTTTTTGTTAACACCTTTAATAATTTCATTTCTTATTTTTTCAATATCACCGCTTAAAGACCAGTTATCTCTTCTTCGATTAAACATGGTATATGGGTTACCATAAGTCATACTCGATTCTTTATACCTTCCTCTAAACATTTCTTCGGGAACCGACTCTTCAAATTGGCAATTTTGACCGAATAAAATTAATGATCCTATTATTGTAAAATAACAGGTAATTATTATTTTTTTCATAGTTTATAAATTTAAAGTGTAAATAAGATTGCTATCTATTTGGATTTGGATTATGCCATATGATTTATTGAAGATAAAAAATGGGTCTGTACTTTTATCTGCTTCTATGACTATTCCAGCTACTTTTTTATTACCAATAATGACTTGATTCAAATATCTGCTTGTATCATTATAATAATCAGAATATGCTTTATATTGTGCATAAGTATTATTCAATGTTACGTTAGTGTACTCTCTGCTATATATTTCTGCATAAGATTTAAAAAAAATAGAGGATAAATTGGGATTATTTCCTTTGTATTCAATATGCAATTGTTCGTATGAATAATTATCTTCTTCAGGACATTCAGGATTGTTACTTACCTTTACTTTTTCATTTCGAAAATAGTTATTTTTTCCTTGTCCAACTAAAATAACCGTATCGCCTTGGTTACTAATAAATGTTAAGGTTTCGCTACCTGTGTATGGTATTTGTGTTTTGGTACTATCACTTAATGAATATTTAAAAGTTTGTGAAGTGTAATCGTTACAAGGATTTTTTTTACTACATCCTATTATGAGCATAAATAGAGACAATACACTTAGTAATTTCATGCCTTTGGCGTGATAAATTGTCCTGATTTTCATAGTTTATATTTTTTAGTTTAAGTTGTTTTTTTGTTTAGTGTAATATCAAAATCATCACCCCTGACAAACATGGTGTATGGACTTCCGTATCGCATATTTGATTCTTTAACTCTTTTTCTAAGCAGTTCCTTTGGTGCGTCAGAAAAATCTGCATAATTGCATTGTGAATAAAGTAACCCTACATTAAAGGTTAACAAAATCAGTAATATTATTTTTTTCATTTAATTATTTTTTTGAATTTAGTTTCCATAATTTATTATCTAAATCAATAAATTTGATAATACCTAATTGAGAATTAAACAATGCTGTTTTATTATAATTTATATAGTTTCCTTTATAGAAAATATTTGAAAGTAATACAGAATCATCTGGAATTTCTCTTGAATACAAAAACTCATATGAACTATTGGCAATTATATTTCCATTAGAATATAATGTAATGGTTGTAAGTGAAGGGCTTTGTACTTTATTGTCCATATATGAACAATATTGAAAATTAGTAAGAAATTTATTTTCTCCAATAAAAATACATTTTAGATTCTCATAATTATAAATTGTACTTTTAGTACAATCATCATTTACTGATTTAATTATTTGGGTATAAATTGTTTTTTTACCCTGCCCTATTAAGGTTGCAGTATCTCCTTTGTCGCTAATAAAAACTAAGGTGTCTGTACCAGTGTATGGTATTTTAGCTTTGTTACTATCAGCAATATTGTAATTAATTATTACATCTTTTGAATCACTGCATTTGTTGTCTTTGGTGCAGCTTTGGGTGAAGATAAACATTAGTAAAATGCTTAGTAGTTTCATGCCTTTGGCATGATAAATTGTCCTGATTTTCATAGTTTATATTTTTTAGTTTAAGTTGTTTTTTTGTTTAGTGTAATATCAAAATCATCACCCCTGACAAACATCGTGTATGGACTTCCGTAACGCATATTTGATTCTTTAACTCTTTTTCTAAGTAACTCTTTTGGAGCATCACTAAAGTAACCTCGTTTTCTAAGTCTATTATATTACTGTTTATAATTTCAACACAATAATTGCTGTCAGATACACGAGCTGAGCTGTCTGAATTGGCATTAACATGATTAATTGTTAAAAAAGTAACAATTGTTATTATTATATTTTTCATACTTTTATTTGACAAGTTCTAATGAATATTCTGAAGTTTTTACCATTAACAGTCCAATTTTGGGATTTATAATGATTGCTTCAAAATTTGGATCTGGTAATGAATATGAAGAGTCGTAAGTTGTGTTTAAGACTTTTATTTTTTGGGGTGTTAGATAATTGAATAAATGAAATAATTGATAAGTTTGGTCATAATATTGTCCAATATTAAAGGAGTAATTAACCCTTGATGAACTTGCATATAATGCATGATACTTTATATCAAAAAAATCTGTATCACTTGCAGCCATACGAAGATTAAATTCTTGATTTTTATAATTATAAGTGCAATCACCACTACCAAGACTTGAACCACTAATAAAACTTTCTTTTAAGTCTAAGCTTTTGAAAAGTAAGGTATCTTTTCCATTCTTTAAAAATAAGCGGGTGCTAGTATCGCTATAAGGTATTATGAAGGGCAAATAGGATTTATCTACATAAGTAGTTTTTGTTCCAGAGTCAGGGCAGCTTTTGCTGCAACTGTTAAAAAGCCCAATAAGGCTAATAATGGTAAAAAGTTTCAATCCGATTGCTTGATGAATTGTAATTTGTTTCATAGTTTTTTAGTTTTATTTAGTTATTTATATTGTTGTTTTCCATTCTATTGAACATAAAATATGGCCCTTCTTTTTTCATATTATCTTCTTCGTAATAACCCCAAATTGGTTTAAACAAATCGGTAAACCAATCCCAAGCATCATCAAAAAAACCAGCAGGTTTACTTTTTTTTAAAAGGTCAACCTTGGTTTTTATTTTAATAAAAGATTTGGTTTTCAAATCTGACTTTGGTTTTACTATTACCAATGTTGATTCTGAATTAACAATAACCGAAGTAGTATCGTTTATACTGCAACTATCACTAATTGAATTATTGTAGCAAGTATCATTTTCTGCCTTAACAAACATGCTTGTTAAACCAATTATTAAACATATTATTATTCTTTTCATACTAGATTGATTATTTAATTAATTCATAAATAAATTTTGTCGTTTGTATTTTTATAATTCCAATTTTAGATTTAAAATATACTGTGCCTACATTGCTAATTGGGAATATATTTATTGAATCATAATTGTTTTGCAATACTTCAATACTAGTAATAGGTTGATAAACATTTCTGAAATTTTTGTAGTAAAATGTAGAATTGTTATAAATATTTCTAAATTCAAATTTTCCAACTTTAAAATCTTCATAGTCGGTACTATAATTTATCTGAAAAAAATCAGTATCAGAGGCAGCTATTCTTAAGCTGAGTTGTTGTATTTCATATTTTTTAGGGCAATCACCTTCGAGTGTTGAACCACTTATAAAAGTTTCTTTTAGCCCCAGGCTTTTAAAAAGTAATGTATCTTTACCATTTTTTAAAAACAGGCGTGTACTGGTGTCGCTGTATGGTATTATATCGGGTAAATATCCTCTATCTACATAACTTGTTTTAGTACCAGAGTCAGGGCAGCTTTCGCTGCAACTGCTAAAAAACCAAATGAGACAAATAAGGGTTAGTTGTTTTGTTGTTTTCATAGTTATATTTTTTAGTTTTAGGTTAGTTCAAACATTATTTAAATTTTTGACATTCACAATACCTAGAGCTAGGTATTTTTTGTTAAATTATACATAGTGTTTTTATTCAAAGCAAACCTTAGTAATATAATTTGCAAAAACAATAATACATATGTAGTATTTTTATTTGCAAACATTAACAATATAATTCAAAAAAAATATCCCTAGAGGTAGTGAATTTTAAAATTCACTACCTCTAGGGATATACAGTAAAATGCAATATGGAATTTGCTGTTTTATTTGTTTCTAAACAAAATTCAATATAAAGTACTTCTAAA
The DNA here is from genome assembly GCA_049318585.1 of Bacteroidia bacterium. Lineage (GTDB taxonomy): Bacteria > Bacteroidota > Bacteroidia > UKL13-3 > UKL13-3 > JAAFJM01. The sequence goes on from JBMOGB010000063.1 coordinate 9,976, forward strand.
TTAGTTTTGTGCTGGATTTTCCAATTATATATTTGTTGTGGTAAAAGGTTGGTTTTTGTTTAAAACGTATTGCTTAAAAAAAACATAAAGTATAAACAAAAAATACATCTATTCATTTTCTCAAAAAAATTACATTTTTTTTAAGTTTATTTATTAGCATTTAAGAATATAAAAATATTAATTGCATTGTGGAATTTATTTTTACATACAAACTATTTAATAAAAACTGGAGGTATCAATTGCTTCCTGCATTGTTTTTATTGTGTTTGGTCAATAATAATTCAGCACAAAACTTAGTTACAAATGGCGATTTTGAAAACTATACTTCATGCCCAACTAATTACGCTCAAGTAACTAGGGCAACAGGTTGGTTACAACCTACTCCTGGCACTCCCGATTATTTTCATACTTGCTCCGTAAGTTTAAATCCATACAATAATTTAGCAGGAGGCGAGCAACCATACTCAGGCAATGGTTTTGCAGGCATTGTATTATCGAATGGAACAGGCGCTTACAGAGAATATATAGAAACTCAACTTACTAAAACGCTTATTGCTAACAGAATTTATTACTTTGAAATGTTTGTAAGTTTAGGCGATTCCTGTAACTATGCCTCTAACAAATTTGGCATTTATTTTTCAAACGATTCAACTTATTCTGACAGTACAAGAATTGTAAGTACTCCTCAAGTTACAACGCTTAACTCAACCTATTTTTCTAAAAGTGGTTGGACTCAAATTTCGGCTGTATATAGAGCTACAGGAGGCGAAAGATTTATAACTATTGGCTGTTTCAATGCTACCAATTCTGCTAATTTAACTACTTATGTAGGAGGTGGAAGTACTGCTGGTGCTTTTAGCAACATGACTTATTATTTTATTGACGATGTTTCGCTCATTGATCCATCCTGCGATTCAATTCCTTTAAACAGAATTACTAGTCAAAATGTAACAGTTTGCGATAACAATCAATCATTTCCTATAACGTTATTTCCTAGTTATCCTTTTTATAATTACTTATGGTCTGACAGCACTCGCAATAATTACAATACTGTAAATGCAACTGGCAAATATTGGGTTTACACTTTTACCAATAATTGTCCTTATATTGATACGTTTAATGTTATAAATACTTCATCGCCTGTTTTAAATTTAGGAGTTGATACCACATTATGTAGTTCAAGTTCGTTTTTAATTAATCCAACTAAAAGCGCAAATGTTAGCTATTTATGGTCAAATAATTCCACCGATTCTGTTTTACAAGTAAACGCTATTGGGAATTATTGGTTAAAAATAACCAATGCTGCTGGTTGTTCTGTCAACGATACAATCAATATAAACTTTAATATTATTCCAAATGCCTTGGGCAATGATATTGATATGTGTGGCAACAATTCATTTCCAATTAAATTGTCAGCAAGTAAATCATTTGCTACTTCCTACACTTGGTTTTCTAACTCTACCGATTCTGTAGTTTACGTTAACGATACTGGAAATTATTGGGTACAAATTACCAAAGGAACTTGCAGCATTATTGATACAATTAATATAAAAAACACTCCTATTCCAACTATTTTGTTGGGTAACGATACTAACTTTTGCAATAAAGGTTCGTTTAGCTTAACTGCTCCAAATGCCGATTCGTATAAATGGTTTTTTAGTAGTAACAGAACAAATCCTAACTTTATTTTGGTATCAAATATTCAAAATAAAATTGCTACAAATCCTGGATTGTATTTATTAGAATGGAAAAAAAATACTTGTATAAAAAAAGATACCATTAAGCTTGAAATTAGAAACGAACCCATAGCAAATTTGGGACCCGACACACTTTTATGTTTCAATTCATCGTGTTTGTTAAATACCAATAATTCAAAATCAGGAGTCAATTATTTATGGCAAAATGGTGATACAAGTTCCCAACAATTAGTTTCCAATATTGGAACTTATTGGGTAAAAGTAAGCGATCATATTTGTACTTATTACGACACTGTAAATGTAAATATTGAAAGCGAAATAAAAATAAATCTTGGAAATGATACTGTCATTTGCAACAATAATTCTTTCGAAATATCACCTACTTTTTTAAATGCTACAAGTTTAAAGTGGTACAACAACGCTCCAACTTTTAAATTAACAGTAAACAGTTCTGGTAACTATTGGATGGTAGCTTCAAAAGGATATTGTAAAACTAGAGATACTATCAATGTTTCTTTCAGTACTACTCCAAATGTAAACTTAGGTGCCGATACCATTTATTGCCTTGGGCAAGTATTTAATTACCGTGTTAATTATCCGGGTGCTACTTATTTATGGAATACCAACAGCACCGATTCGTTTATAAATGCAAGTACCACAGGAACTTATTGGGTGCAAGTAAATAACAATGGTTGTAAAGCAACAGATTCCGTAAATGTTACCATATTTCCTCTTCAAAACTTGAATTTAGGAAACGATACCATTCTTTGTGAAGGCGATACTTTTACTGTAAATATTGTTTCGCCTAATGCCACCAATTATTTGTGGAATACCAACCAAACTTCCGCATCTATAAAACCTACCACAACTGGAATATATTGGGGCGAAGCAAGTGCCATCAATTGCAAAGTAAGAGATAGTATTTACATCAATTTTAAACAAAAGCCTTCAGTAAATTTTGGTTTAGATACCATCATTTGTAGCAATACAAACTTAATACTAGATTCAAAAGTAGATTCCGCTACTTATTTATGGGACGACTTTTCAAGGAACAAAACCCGCTCGGTAAACAAACTAGGATTTTACACTGTAAAAGTTACAAAAAATGGTTGCTCAGCACAAGATGGAATTGCAGTTTCTATCCAAGATCCACCAAAATTAGAACTTGGAAACGACACATCCCTTTGCAATGGTTATCAGTTAAATTTACAACCTAATGTAGGAAACATAAACGAATTTTTATGGCAAAACAATTCAACCCTCTCATACTTTAACGTTACTACTGATGGAACATATACTTTAAGAATAAAAAAAGACTATTGTTATGTTACCGATTCTATTAAAGTTACTTATGTAAACAAGGAAAATATAAACCTTGGAAACGATACAGATTATTGTTTTAACAATGCCTTGATTTTAAAACCAAATATCAATGCAGCTACCTATTTATGGCAAAATGGAAGTTGGCTTGATTCGCTAGTAGTTACTGAGCCTGGCACTTATTGGGTTGAAATAAATAGTGCAACTTGTAATGTAAGAGACAGTATTATTTTAACTCAAAAAACTTTGCCAATTATTGATTTAGGAACCAATAAAAATATTTGTATAAACGATACCATTAGCCTTAATGCACAAAACACAGGTGCCGAATATTTGTGGGAAGATTTATCAACCAATCAAATTCATAAAGTAAAAGCGCCAGGATTATTTTATTTAAATGTAAAAAACAATTTGGGTTGTTTTGCAATTGATTCCATTCAACTTGATACATTTCCTGCTTTTAAAACAAATTTGGGAAATGATACTTTTGTATGCCAAGGTGGTGAAATAAAATTAGTAGCAGAAAATGGTTTTAAATCTTATTTATGGCAAAATAGTATAAACAATCAAAGCTTTACTACTACACAACCCGGACAATATTTTGTTACTGTAAAAAACGACAATGATTGCAGCGCTACTGATACTATTTTACTGTATCAAAAACCAAAACCAATTATAAAATTACCGCTTACTTTTAAAGTTTGTGAACCCAATTTTACACTAAGTCCAAACACTAATTTTATCAGTTATTTGTGGCACGATGGTTCAACAAAAAACAATTTCCAAGTTAAAGATTATGGAACTTATAATGTTACAGTTACTGACTCCAATTACTGCCAAAATACAGCAACCACTCAAGTGCTCAATTTTTGTGAAGGAAAACTAGTTATGCCAAATGTATTTACTCCAAACAATGACAATGTAAACGATGCCATAGTTCCTGTTTACAAAGACTTGATTTCAATTGAATATAAAATATATAACCGTTGGGGACAGTTGGTTTTTGAAACCAATGAAATGGGTAAAGGTTGGAACGGGAGAATAAATGACAATGCTGCTTTAGCCGATGTATATTTTTATACCATAACCTATTTTGGAAACAATGAGGATACTAAAACTATCAATGGGAATTTTACTTTAATAAGGTAACTTTTTACTTAAAAAATTATACATTTAAACTTGCAGCATTTTTATATTTGGTTCACTACTGGAATTGAACATATAGCCGATTGGAAAGCATTTGACCATATACTTTTTTATTTGCACTTTGCTTTGTTTACAGTGCTTTGCAATGGAAAAATGTTATGATTAACATTACTGCTTTTACCATTGGCCATAGCTTTTCTTTGGCATTAAGTGTTAAACCCAAAATACGCATTAGAAAATCTATTACGAGCCAAATCTACTTCAAATCAGTGTTTCCTTAAATTTAAAAAACGTAGCGCTGCTATGATTTTTAAATTTAAGGAACTGATTTATTGTATATTTAACCCTTCTAACGAAGTTCTAACGAGTACTCTGGGCTTAATTCAATAACAATAAATTAAATGAATTGGGTTTACTTTCAATAAATTTTATACCGGGAGCGGGAAAATGAATATAATCTAATAAGTTTTTTGTTGTATTTATGTATTTATTTTTCGATTTTATTGAACCTAAATTCCAATCCAATCCTATGCAAAATTTTCGTTGCATTGGTTCATTTATATTACCATGAATACCATAATTATCTACTCCATAACCAACAGATAAATTTAAAAAAGGAGGGAAATATTTTTTAGCTTTTTGTGGAGCTAAATTATGTAAATCGAAAGTTAGCCAATAAATATGTCCGCTGTAATCATCGCTTAAAGTCCAGTTTTTAAAGTTAGCATTTATATAACCAGCGGTAGGATAATAACCCATTTTAATCTTAAAATTTTGAAGATAACTATACTTTCGTTGCAGAATTCCGTATGTCAATCCTAATAAATTTGAAGTCAAATCCTGGAACGAAAAACCAAAAGTGGAGAATCCATCTCCCATTTCAATACTAATGGCCCAAACAATTGGCAAAGTTGTACTTATAATTTTTCTGGTTCTGTCATTGTATTTTGTTAAAATCATTATTTGATTTACACCTTCATAATAATAATAAGAGGTAAAAAAATGACCAAATTTATCAACTCCTAAGCTGTAATCATTAAAGAACTCATCGTTTTCAATATTGAACTTTTTTTCTTGCCCCTTCCACCACCAATTATACTGAATAATAAAGTTAGCCGTTTGATGAGCAGCAAGTCCAACCAACACATATTTTTGAATCTTAGTTGTTTTATTATTGTTTTGCAGTATTGAATCTTTTTGCTGCGCTTTGGCAGCAAATATTGCAACTAGCAGGAATATAAATAAGAGGAGTTTTTTCAATTCTTAAAAATCAAAATAAATACCTAAAGTAGTAAAATCATTGATTGTTTTGTAGGTTTGCCCTACCTCGCTAATGCCTGTAAAATAATTATAGGCAATTCGAGCAGTATGTTTCAATGGTAAAGCATATTTATAACCTATTTGGAAATTATTAGAAGTGGCAAAATTACTCTCTTCTCTCAATTTAAAATCAAAAGCATAGTAAATATAATTGTACTTAAGCCATTTTATTGGACTATGTTCAAACCCAATTTGATATATTGATTGGCCAGAATGATCTACAGTGGTTTTAAAATTATGATTATAAATTAAGCCACCGTATGCATAAAATTGTTTTTTATTGGCATTGTAATTTAAAAACAAAAGATAGTAATCTCTCACATAATTTATTTGAATCATTCCAGCCTGCAAAGCATCATCGCTCAAATGCTGACTTGTATGTCCACCGCCACTTCTTAAAGAAAAGTTTTTATTGAATTGGAAATCAAAAAACAAATCCACAAAAAAATCAACATTCACAACTTGCCCTTTATTGTCCCATCTGTTTAAGGTTAAATAAGCACTTGAAGCCACACTAAACTGAACGGTTTTATTTAAGTGTGAAAGAGAAGCAACAGGAAAAATACCGCCCATACTTCCAATGTATCCTCGGCTATTTATAGGTTTTTGCACACTTAACCTGTGCGCTCTGCTATCGGCTGTGTATAGCTGAACAATATGGCTTTGGGGAAGTAATTGAAAATTGTATTTTAAATCACAAGTGTCTTGCGATTTAACAAAAGGAATTATTGAAAAACTGAAGAAAACAAATGCAATTATTTTATATCGCATCAGAGAATTTACTAAGCTTTTTCTTCTTTTAAGAAAGGAACATTTACACGTAATAAATAGTATGACCCAAATAAAATAGTTGTAAATAATAAATCGCCTTGAACAGCATTTTTAAAGAAAGGCAAACCAGCATAATAACTTTGTAATAACCCACTTAAATTAGCAGGATAAAAAGTATTATCGGCAGTGTATAAAAAAATACAATTAGTAACTAAAAAGAAAACTACTGAACCCAATAACGAAGAACCAATAATTGAAATTGGATTGTTTTTATTAGTAATAAAAATTCCTATTACACCAAACATAGCAAAACAAGCATAAACTGGAATCATACCTGCACCATAAAAACCAATAAAATAATCACTGATAAATAAAGCAATTAAAGGCAATGCAATGGCCAAATATCTGTTAGCAACAAATGCACCTGCAAATAATGCAATGGCACCAATTGGTGAAAAGTTTGGAGCAAAAGGTAAAAAACGACTGATTGCAGCTAAAGCTATTAAAGCAACTATTGTTATAAATTTTTTATTCATTTTGGAAGATAATTATAATTTTAAAGATTGCGAAAGTAAAGGATATCCTTAAAAAACAAAACTTTTAATTTTTGATTTCATCAACAAGTTGTGAATTACAGAACGATTATAAAATCAACCGTTTAATTCATAAAAATACCATTGGGCAATTTTTGTTATATAAATGTTTGATAATTTATTCATATTGCACCATTATAAAACTACAACAATTTAAAAACAATAATATGAAAAAACACTTTTTACTAGCTGGAATAGTATTTAGTTTGGGAATTAACT
>JBMOGB010000064.1:0-16725 GCA_049318585.1 Bacteroidia bacterium
GTGATTTCTTAGGAATTGAATTTTCGAAAGAGAAAATGAATGCCATTATTGCAAGTAATGACAGCGTAGGGTTGAAACTATTTTTAGTGAAAATACTTCGAAAAAGTCATTTGTTTTTGTTCGTATTCTTGTCTATTTATTTCAATCCTTTTGTGGCCATTGCCTTTAGGCGCAAAGGAAATTTTGAATACAATGGATTAACCGCCCACGATTGGCGTATGTTTATTTTAAGTGTAATTATTAGCAATGGTTTTTGGGCAACCACCGTTTTTGCAGGACTTTCCTTCTTTGAATTATTATTCAAAATAATAACCGAATGGTGGAGAATGATTGGCTAGATTTTCAACAATTTCTTAGTTATTGTTTTATTCCCAATAGTAATTTTTGCAAAATAAATCCCATTGTTTGATGTTTTCAAATCGCTAATTTCAAAGTCGAATTGCTTGGCATTTGTAATCAAACTTTTATCCAAAATAATTCTTCCCAACATATCACAAACTACTACGTTCACTTGTTGATTTATTTTATTGGAATTAATGGTTAATGTAAAGTTTTCACTGAATGGATTTGGAAAAATGTTTACACCAAACATACTTGGTGCATCTATTGAAATTGTTTTTGAAAAATGATAATTTCCATCAAAATCTATTTGCTTCAATCGGTAATATAATTTATCGCTGAATGGGTCAATATTATTTAATTTAATTAACTCATCTACAAAATCATATTTTTGAATAACCAAACTATTTCCAAATCCTTTAATAAATCCTATTTTATCAAAGTTTTGATTATTTGTAGATCGTTCAATGTCGAATCCTGCATTGTTAATTTCACTCACTGTTCTCCAATTTAGTTGAACTTTATCTCCCAAGTTTTTACCTTCAAAATTCATCCATTTTACGGGTAAAGTAGCTGTTAGTACAAAGCCACTTCCTATTAACGAAAATGCTTGTGGCGCATTGTTTTGCAAATTATTTTTATGAGTTACTACAATAGTATAAGTGCCGCTTGGTAGGTTTGGCAAATAAATTTGCTCCACATTATCTCTAAAATTATTTCCAGTGTTAGCAGCCGCACTTGGGTTATTTGGATTTAAAATATAAGGCAAATAAACTTGACTATTTGAGTTCCTTACAATTCGAATATCTAAATCGTTAATCAATTTTGGGGTAGTATCGTTATAAGCGGGAACGCCAACTATTGCAGGTGGATCGGTCCAACACAAAGTTGTTTTTACAGTATCTATTCCATTTACAGAAATGACAAATTTAAAAGTATCGTTATTTAATAAATTGTATTCTTTGATGATATTTTTAACTGAATCACTAATGGTTTGAACAGCTTTTGCCGTGTTTAACAAACCCCAACCACTTTCGTAATTAGGTCCTAAAGTAGTTTTACAATTTGTTGCAGTATGAATGGCCAAACCTTTTAAAGTTGCGGCTTTCATGTATCGGCTTTTTAAATTATAAAAATGTTGTTGTACCAATAACAATGAACCTGTTGCTCCAGGCGCAGCCATGGAAGTTCCTCCCTGACTGCTATAAGCCGAATCGTGGGTGCTAGTTGGAGTTGAAGTAGAATTTGTTCCGCAAACAATATCTGGTTTTATTCTTCCGTCATCAGTTGGTCCCCAACTGCTAAAACTAATGGTATTTATCGGTGCAGAAACAAATCCGTTTGGTAAAATATCTACCGCGCCAACCGTTAAAATATTTTTGGCAGTGCCATAAGTTACTATGCAATCGTATGGGCCAACGGTGTCCCTATTGGCAGTTGTTAATACATAAGCACTTCCGTTCCAAATCCAATGTGGCGTGCCAGCAGGCATCGAATTTCCTCGGTCATTTCCAACTGCTTTTACAATTAAATAGTTTGGATTTGCCCACGAAATACTGTCAAAATCTTTGGTTCTTGTATCATAAAATCCAAACTTCCAATCTTTGGTTGCATTCAATGTGGTGTCGCCTAACCAATATTGAAAGCCTCCCGAAAATATCCAAGCGGCTGAGTTGGCATACGAGTGATTGGAAACCAATAAACCATTGGCTGCTAAAGCCATTTCGGCCCTGTCGTTGGTAAAATTCCATGCTTTTAAATTACTTTGAAAGGCCAATCCTTTGGCGCTTGGAACAATACCCGCAGCCATTAACAAACCAGCCACATTATTTGAATGAGCTGAAAAACTTGTGGAAGAATCCATATTTGTTACCCTTCCCACAAACTCTTGGTGGGTGATTCGTAGTTTACCACTGTCCCAAATGCCTAATTTAGTAGAACCATTTCCAGTTAAACTTAAACCCAAAACTCCACTTGGCCAAACCTGATTGGTATTAATAGTTGCAGCCAGCCCAATATTTGAACAGGTAGTTTTAAATTCAGGAAAACCGTTATCTCCAAAACCATCAAACTCAATTATTCTTCCATTTTCGCCCAAGTTTTTAATGGTTAAAAATGGTGGTTTTAGTAATAAGGTTGCTTTCAGCAAATCTTGCTCATACTTTGCTGTTAGCGCATCGGCATATTGATTTGAATTTTGTGCAGCAATTACAAAAGGTGTAAAAAATATAAAAGCAAGTATGTATTTCATGCCTTTGGCTTGATAAATCTTCATGGGTTGGTTTGCTTTGCAATTTAGCAATTCTCTTATTTTTAAAAAGTTAAATTTTGGATAGCAAATAATTACAAATAAATCTTTGGCTGCAACTATCTTGAATAATTACCACAGTGAAAAGAACCGCAAGTTTGATAAGTATTTTCATGCTTTTATTTGATTAATTCGTAAATATTGGTTGGTGTTTGGAATTTAACAACTCCAAATTTAGGTTTTAAATAAATTGCACCTGATTTATCAGTAGAATATAAAATGATAACTGTATCATATTTGATATTTAAAATAGTAAAACTTTGAATTGGTGGACTGAAATCTTTGAAATCATAATATCCATATTCATTAGTCTCCACATTTTCAAATATGTTTATTTTTACACGAGATATGCCATTTTTTATTGTATAATATGCTATATCGAAAAACGCACTATCAGAGGTGGACATTTTTAAATTTATTTTTTGCAAATTATAAAGGTCACAGGACTCTGCTCCTCCACCGTCTTGAATTATTTGATTATTTAAACCCGAACTTTTAAATAAAAGTGTGTCTGTTTTGTTTTTCAAAAATAACCGAGTACTGGTATCACTGTAAGGTATAATATCTGGTAAATAACTTTCTTCTACATAGTTATTGTAGGTATGTGTTTTACATTCTTTACCACAATTACTAAAGAATAATAAAACAGAAAAAACGGACAGAAATTTTTTTGTAACGCCAATGGTTTTATTATTTGTTTTCATAATTATCTTTCCATTTTTTACTTATTCAAACATGGGATAAGTTTTTCATATAAACAATACCAACTTGCAGAATTTGCTCGTACTATAGGTAGGATATTTTTCGCATTGCAAATGCATGTTGTAGAAAAATGCGGTTTGCAAAACCGCACAGGCTGTAAACTAAATATACATGCAATTTAAAATTCAACATTCAACATCCAAACTTTCCACCCAATCTTATCAACATGATTTAAATAAAAACATTAGTCAATCTATTTATTTTATTTTACGTTTGAAAGTTGTTTTTACCGACCAATCGGGAAGCAGTTTATTGATATATGAAAATAGGAATTTTTTTTGGTGGAAATAGCCGTGAGCGTGAGGTTTCGTTTGCTGGTGGACGTACAGTTTATGATAATTTAGATAAAACACTTTTTGAGGCAATTCCCATTTTTGTCGATAGCTTTAACAATTTTATTTTGCTCGATTGGCACTTTATTTACAAAGGTTCCATCCGTGATTTTTATCCGCCTGTTTCAGCTTTAAAAAACCAAAAAACCGATGTGCAAGTTTATGCCGAAAACTTGGCATCGGCACATGAAGACAATGGAAAATATTTGATAAAAAAATTAGGCAAAACTTTAAAAGCCGAAGACTTAAAAGGTTTAATTGATTTTGCATTTTTAGCGCTTCATGGCGCCAATGGCGAAGATGGAACCATACAAGGTTTGTTGGAATTTATGGATATTCCGTACAGTGGTTCTGGAATTATGCCAAGCTCGTTGGGAATGAACAAACGCTTGCAAAAACAATTAATGCAAAGCGCTGGAATGAATGTTCCAAAGTATTTATCGTTCCAAAAATCGGAGCTACATAATTTACAAAATATTTATCAAAATGTGAAGCAACAAGTTGGTTTTCCTTTTGTGGTAAAACCCGCTAATCAGGGTAGTTCTGTTGGGGTTTCAGTTATCAATAACGATCATTTTGAAGACTTTGAAAACGCTGTTATCAAATCGTTTTTTATACAAAATATTACGCCATCAGATTGGATCAATAAAGACGAAAAAACCAAAACACAGTTCATTCAAAAAATTACTGATGTAAAAGAAGGAATTGGTTTACCGGCCATTGCCACTGTGAATAATAAAAAGGAATTGATTTATAATCCTGATGATTTATGGGCCTTGTTCGATGATGTTTTTGGCGCTTCGACAAGCTCAGCGACCAAAATTCTAAATTCTAAATCCGAAATTCAAAATTCGACACTTCGACTTCGCTCAGTGACCGATAAATCAAAAAAAACTGTCATCCTGAGCGAAGTCGAAGGACAAAAATCAGAAATCCGTTTGGAAAGCATTTACTCTGAAACTGAATGTTTAATTGAAGGATTTATTGAAGGACGAGAGTTTAGCTGCATTGTACTTAAAAATGAAGATGGAACTGCGGTGGCATTGCCTCCAACAGAGATTGTAAAAGGCAAAGAAATTTATGATTACCGCAGCAAATATTTACCTGGATTAAGTCGAAAAATTACTCCAATTGATATAGCGGATAAAAAGATTGATGAAATAAGAACGGCTTGTGAAAAGTTGTTTACTTTCTTCAATTTCCATGTGTACGCCCGCATTGATGGATTTATCAATAATGAAGGAAAATTGTTCTTGAACGATCCAAATACTACCAGTGGAATGATGCCTTCAAGTTTCTTTTTTCATCAAGCTGCCGAAATTGGGTTGAATCCTTCTCAGTTTTTAACGTATATCATTCGCACTTCATTGGCCGAAAGGGCCCAATCGCAACAAGTGCATTTTCATCACTTACAATTATTGGATTATTTAGACAATAAAATTGCTCAAAATAAAAGTAAAAAAAGTGATAAAAAACGAGTGGCAGTTTTCATGGGCGGCTATTCAACCGAGCGACATATATCGGTAGAAAGTGGAAGAAATATTTATGAAAAATTAGCGTCATCTGCCAAATATCAACCGTATCCGGTTTTTGTTACAGGTAATGATAGCGCACATGAATTGTGGTTATTGCCTGTAAACGTCATGTTGAAAGACAATGCGGACGACATCAAAGAAAAACTTTCGGGTTACAAACGCTTGCCAATTATGGATAAAATTATTGCGGAATGCAAACCCATTATTGATAAATATGGTGATTCAGAAAAACAATTGTTTGCTCCGCGAAAAATAGATTATAAAGAATTGAAAAAGATGGCGGACAATGTGTTTATTGCCTTACACGGTCGTCCTGGTGAAGATGGAACAGTTCAAACTTATTTGAATAAACTAAAAATTCCTTACAATGGAAGTGGCGTAGAAAGTAGTAAAATTACCATCAATAAATACGATACCAATGAATTGCTCAAAAAGCATAAAATTCTCATTGCTGAACATATGCTATTTCAACAAAAAGATTGGAAAAAAAGCATTGACGAAGTTATAAAACAAGTAGAGAAAATAGGTTATCCATTAATAGCCAAACCCGCTGATGACGGTTGTAGCAGTGCAGTTAAGAAAATAAAATCACGCCAAGATTTGATTAATTATGCCGAAGGAGTTTTTAGACCTTTGGAAATAATGGAAGCAGATTTAGCTCAAAGATTAGGTTTAAAACCCAAAGAAGAATTTCCAATGAAACAGTATTTTTTGGTTGAAAAATTTGTAGAAAAAGGGGAAGCCAAACACTTTTTAGAAGTTACTGGAGGTTTGCTAACGCAATACAAAAAAGGGAAGTTAGCTTACGAAATGTTTGAACCAAGTGAAACATTGGCCGAAGGTGAAATACTTTCATTGGAAGAAAAATTCTTGGCCGGACAAGGACAAAATATTACACCAAGTAGGTTTAGTAAAAGTCCAAAAATTCAACATGAAATAAGTGAAAAAGTAAGGGAAGTTTTGAAAAAAACAGCCAAGGTTTTAAACGTGGAAGGTTATTGTAGAATAGACGCATTTGTTAAAATATTTGATAAAAATAGGGTAGAGGTGGTGATCATTGAAATCAATTCATTGCCAGGAATGACGCCTGCTACAGCTATCTTCCATCAATGTGCTTTGAACAATTACAAACCGTATGAATTTATCGATAAAATTTTAGAATTTGGTGAACAAAAAATGTTAAAGAACTAATTATGAATATTGCAGATATAAGAACAGATTATTTACTAAAAACTTTTGATGAAAAAGACTTGAATCAAAATGCTTTTGTACAATTTGAAGTATGGTTTGATGAAGCCATTAAAGCAGAAATTTTAGAACCAAACGCTATGACTTTGGCATCCGTTGGTAGCAATGGTTATCCTGCTGCGCGAATTGTTTTACTAAAAGGAATTGAGCCAAAAGGATTTGAATTTTTTACCAATTATGAAAGTAATAAAGGACAAGAATTATTGGAAAATAACAAGGTTTCTTTGGTGTTTTTTTGGCCAGAATTGCAACGACAAGTGCGCATAGTAGGTAATGCTTTTAAAATTTCGGATGAACGAAATGATAACTATTTCGAAAGTCGTCCAGTAGGTAGTAAAATTGGCGCACACGCTTCACCTCAAAGTAAAGTTATTGCCAATAGAGCAATATTGGAAGAAAGCTTGAAAAAAATGGAAGCATTATTTGAAGAAGCACCTTTATTGCGTCCGGTTCATTGGGGCGGTTATATAGTAGAACCAATCAGTTTTGAATTTTGGCAAGGCCGAGCTAGCAGGTTACATGATCGTTTTTTATATACATTTCAAAACGATAATAGTTGGAAGATTGAAAGGTTAGCTCCTTAGTTTAATTGGCAATAGGCAATTTGCAAAAGGCAATCAGCGATTGGCAATGTTATGTCCTCGGTTGGTGTCCTCACCAATCGAAAAGTGGATAGATGTGGACACTATCCTCGACCAAAATTTTTCAAATTTGTTATCAACTATTACTTCGCTTATATTTGCCAAGTTTTTTAAGAAAAAGTTGGAATGGCTGATAAGCAAAAAATAGTATATATTACTCGTAGAGAGCGGTTTAATGCTGCTCATAAATTATATAACCCCAATTGGACGGAACAAGAAAATGAAGATTTTTTTGGTAAATGCTCTAATAAATATTACCACGGACATAATTTTGAATTGTTTGTAACCATCAAAGGTATTGCTAATCCTGAAACAGGAATGGTAATGGATTTGAAGCAATTGAAATCAATGATTAAGAACGAAATTGTTGAAAAAATTGATCACCGAAATTTGAACGAAGACGTAGAATTTATGAAAGGAATTTTACCTTCTATTGAAAACATTATTGTTGAAATTTGGAATATTTTAGAACCAAAAATTCTGAACGGAAAATTACATTATATCAAACTGGTTGAAACAGAAAACAACTATGTAGAATATTACGGAGAATAAAAAATTTAACAGAAAAACTAAATGAAAAACGCGTACGTATTTCCAGGCCAAGGCGCACAGTTTGTTGGTATGGGCAAAGATTTATATGAATCAAATAATGAATCGAAGGCATTGTTTGAAAGAGCAAATGAAATATTGGGTTTTAGAATCACAGATGTAATGTTTAACGGAACAGATGAAGATTTAAAACAAACAAATATTACTCAACCGGTAGTTTTTTTACATTCAGTAATCAAAGCATTAAGTTTAGGCGAAAGCTTCAAACCTGATATGGTGGCTGGACATAGTTTAGGAGAATTTTCTGCGTTAGTAGCCAATAAAACTTTGAGTTTTGAAGATGCTTTGCGTTTGGTTTATGCAAGGGCAATGGCCATGCAAAAAGCTTGTGAAATACAACCATCAACAATGGCGGCTGTATTAGGATTGGATGATACAAAAGTAGAAGAAGTGTGCGCTTCCATTACCGATGATATAGTGGTGCCAGCGAATTATAATTGTCCTGGTCAATTGGTTATTTCAGGAACTATTGAAGGAATAAATAAAGCATGTGAGTTAATGAAAGCAGCAGGCGCTAAACGTGCTTTGGTGCTTTCAGTTGGTGGTGCATTTCATTCACCATTGATGGAACCTGCTCGTAAAGAATTAGCAGAAGCCATTATGAACACACAATTCAATGAACCTATTTGTCCAATTTACCAAAATTATGTGGCAAAAGCGGTAACTAATATTGATGAAATAAAAGAAAATTTAATTGCTCAATTAACTGCACCAGTAAAATGGACTCAATCGGTTCAAGCAATGGTAAATGATGGAGCAACTAACTTTTATGAATGTGGACCAGGAACTGTTTTGCAAGGTTTGGTGAAGAAAATTTCGAAAGAAACAGCAGCTCAAAGCGCATAATTATTTATTTAAATAGAAATTTATATGATATAGTTAAATCATATAAATCAGTTGTCATTTATGATTTTTTTTCACTAAAATTGTTTTTTCAACGTTAAATAATTATGATTTTAAAGTATACAAAAAAAGTAAAATTACTATCTATTGTAATTGGGCTTTTTTCGACAAGTATAAATGCACAAGTTTTTGATAATTTGAGGTTTGGCGGGGGAATTGGGAGTAGCTATTATTGGGGTTCTCAATCAGACAATATTCCAAAATTAGATACTTACGGTAAAAACGAACTGAATACAGGTTTTAATTTTCAAATTTATAAAGCCGTAGATTATAAAAACGAATTTGGAATTAGGTATTTAAAAACTCAATTATGGTCGTTTAAGTCTAATAATACTCAAGCAATCAACGTTGATTTGAATGAATTTGCATTTGTTTACCAACGCAGTTTGAATGATAATGTTGGAATAAGTTCCAGCCCAATAACCTTTAACATGTTATTTGGTATTGGAATAATTAGATACAGTGCAATGGCTTATTCTATTTCACCAAAGCAAGAGTTTAATGTGAGTAGCAGTGTTGGAAACGGCTATCAGCCTGTGCCTATTGATTGGTTGATTAGAGATAAGCAAACAACTGCGGCTGGATTAGTTGGCTTCAATATGGGTGTTAGAGTAGCAAGAATTTTAACTTTATACTTTGAAAATACATTTACTTTAAGTGCTTCTAATAATATTACTGGTGTTTTAACTTATAAAGGTAAATTACCTGTAAATGGATATACTTATCATGCGCTATCTTTATACTTTAACTTAGGAAATCAAAGAGGGAAATTAGGCTGTCCTAAATTTTAATTTTTTTGTCTTTTATTTCAATTTGTAAATTTAAAATGGCCTTTTGTAAATCGGAAAATTTAAAATGTAAAAGTTGCGAGAATTTTGTCTTTAACTATTTGTTTTTTGAAAAAGAAGATTAATTATTTGCATTTAGATTGCATCTTACAGATTTTGTTTATATTATTGCCTTTCAAATTTTCTCAAAAAGTGATCGTTAAGTCATATAAAATTATATTATTTTTTATTTTTTTATTTTCTTCATACCTATCAAATTCGCAAATTTTAAACGGATTTAGATTTGGTGGTGGAGTTGGTGAAAGTATATATTGGGGTTCTCAAATGGACGATAAAATGTCATTTAGTACTTACAATAAAAGTGAGTTCAACCCTGGTTTCAATTTTCAATTATATAAAGCCATTGATAAAAAAAACGAAATTGGGTTTAGGTTTTTAAATACTCAACTTTGGTCGTTTAAAACCAGTAATACACAAGCTACAAATGCTAAAATAAACGAATTTGCAATTATTTATCAAAGGAGTTTAAACGAAAATTCTACTTTAAATTCTGGCAGGATGTTATTTACTCATAATTTAGTGTTGGGTTTAAGTATGATTTCCTTTAAATCTAGAGCATTTTTAATTGATCCCAAAACCAAAATATTTTCAGTATTAAGTAGTGTTGGTTATGCAAATGATTATACAACTACAGGGCTAACAAAGCCAGAAGATCAACTAGCTATTGGAGCGGTGTTGGGTTATAATATTGGCATTAGACTTAATAAAAGTTTTTCTATTTATTTGGAAAACACTTTTACTTTAAGTACCAATAATGACATACATGGTAATCTAAATTCAAAATCCAAAATTACTAATAATGGCTATACTTATAGCGCATTGTCATTGTATTTGAATATCAATTCAAGAGTTAATCCTTTAGGCTGTCCTAAGTTTTAGTTTTTACTTTTATAAATTTATTTATTAAATATTTCATTTTTAGCAACTAATTCTTTAAATCAAAATACAGCATTTATTTCACTGTTTTTATAAGTTTGTTTGGTATTGGTCTCCCAAAAATGAAACATTATTATCAAAGCAATGTTGTTACTTTTATGAAAGTTTTTATCATTACCTCAATTTTAGTTTTAGCAATATTATTCACATATAAAGTTTTTGCTAAAAACAATTTGGAAGAACAGCCATATAGTATTGTTAAAACATACCATGAATTTGAAATCAGGTTTTATCCAACTTCAACTATGGCTACAATTAACTCGAAATCTAAAAATTACAAAGATTTAGGTAGTTCTGGATTTAGAGTTTTAGCAAAATATATTTTTGGTGGTAATAAAGAAAACAAGAGTATTTCTATGACAGCTCCTGTTTATATGAATATCAATGATACTTTGTCTTCTATGAGTTTTGTAATGCCTAAAAGTTACAATGAAAAAAAATTACCAACTCCTAATGATTCAAATATAATTATTAGTAAAACAGATGAAATTTTTGTAGCCGTTATTAAATTTAGTGGATTTGCATCTGATGAAAAAATAAAGACCAATATTGAAAAGCTAAAAGTACTTTTAAAGGAAAATCAAATTTCATACTTCGGAAATTTCAATTACTTAGGATATAATCCTCCATTTCAACTTATAAACAGAAGAAATGAAATAATGGTCAACGTAAAATGGACTAATTAAAAAAGGACAAATTTTAAAAGAAAACTTCTCCTTTTATTAACTAAAAATAAGTGTTTTACCCTTTTATTCTTTTATAAACTTCTGTATAAATATTCCTTTTTCATTACTCAGTTTTACAAAATAAACTCCGTTTGTTAGTTTGCTAATATCCATTTCCATTTCAGCATTTGTTGGGGTAAATTGATAAATTTCTTTTCCTAAAATATTGGAAACTGTAATGATGGATTTCGAATTGAAGTCGTTTTTAGATTTGATAAACAAACTGTTTTTTGCTGGATTTGGATAAATATTAAAAGTTTCATTTTTAATTTTGGATGTTGATAGCGGAAATTGACCAACAGTAATATTTATGCCTCTATTTGCGTATGCTTTAAACGGACAAAAACGGTCGGAACCAGTAACCGTAAATGAATGTGGTTGTGTTCTGATGGTTGAAAATGGTGGAGTCCAGCAGAATTTAAAACTATCGTTTTTTGGGCCATCTATTCCTCTATTTGCTAATATATAATTTCTGGTAAAAGTAGCACTAGCAAATACTGGATTATAAGAACTAGGATAGTTCCATTTCAAATCTGTTGTATCAGCTAAAATTGGTGGATTAGTAGTTAAATCAAATTGGTCTGTTGCTACTATATCAATACAAAATTCTTTTTCTGCAATTGTATAAAAAGCTAAACTAAGTTGTTGAATTCCATTTTTATACACCAAAATTTTAGGAACTCTGTTGTTTATACAATAATTTGATTGAAACTGAATATCTCTATTTAACACACCTACATTTTTATAAACACCATTTGTTTTTTGCCATTGGGTAACTTCCAAAACTATATTTGCTACAAAAATACCCATTGGCCTAAATGAAATCTCTCCTGTAAAAGGGTTAATTCTTAGATCTAAAAACTCAGAACCGGGTCCACTAAAATAAGGAAAAGGATATTTAGCGCTATAAGGTGCAATATAACTAACTTCAACTCCCCTGTCTTTCAAACTAGAAACTAATTTATAACTCAATGAATCACCATCTGGATCAATGCTTGAAATTGGGAAAATACAATCAGTTCCAGCACAAATTTCTGCGCAAGCATCATTTGTAAAAGTAGGAGAGGAGTTGCAATTGGAAACACATCTATTGATGATACATTCTGAGTGAAAATTTTCGGCCAACATAGTTGTAAGCGAAGAATTTCTTCCGTTTATACTGATAGAAAGTGCAACATTGCAACAAGCAATAGGAACTATATTTAAATCAACTAAACCTTCAAAAGTATAAACTTCTATTCCGGGGCTATAAGTTCCTGCAGTTCTGGTGTTACAATTGGTACAAATTGATTTTCTATCATTGCAAATTTGGGATTGTAAAACATCGTATCCGTTAGGAATAATTGTAACCGATGATAAATTGAAACTTCCATAAACCACTCCTTTAAATTCATTTTCTGTTCCTGCAATGGCAGTTGTAAATCCAGCATTTAATAATGTGCAGCCATTTGTGCTTCCATTAGGAATAGCGTTAGAGCACCCACTGCAAAGGTTTTCGCCTGTACAATCTCTATAAACTTTAACAGTTAATTTGTAAACATTTTTTACTTCAGTGCATTGATAACTCATATCGCAAGCATTGATTTGCTTGGCATTTATTTGATTGATTTGACCGAAAATCAAAGGTAATAAAATGAGTAGAATCTGTTTCATGATGATTGTATATTATAAAATAAGGAGAAATTTGGTTAAAAACGACTCCATTTTTTAATTTTTAAATGCAGCTTTTTATAAGATTATTCTTTAATAAATTTCTGAGTAAATAGTCCTTTTTCATCACTCAGTTTTACAAAATATACACCGTTTAAAAGTTTGCTAATATCAATTTCCATTTCAGCATTTGTTGGCGTAAATTGATAAATTTCTTTCCCTAAAATATCAATAATCGAAATGGTAGAATGGGTATTGAATCTATTTTTCAAGTTAATAAACAAGCTGTTTTTAGCAGGATTTGGATAAATACTAAAACTTTCATTTTGTATGTTGGAATTAGCTAAAGCATATTCACCAACAGTAATATTTACTCCTCTTGTTGCATAAGCTCTTATGGGACAAAAACGATCGGTTCCTGTAACGGTAAATGAATGTGGTTGTTTTCTAATTGCTGAGAATGGTGGAGTCCAACAGAATTTAAAACTATCGGCTTTTGGCCCGTCAATTCCTCTGTTTGATAGTATATACTTCCTAGTAAAAGTGGAAGTTGCCAATACAGGATTGTACATACCAGGATTGTTCCATTTTATGACGGTAGTATCTGCCAG
This sequence comes from Bacteroidia bacterium, assembly GCA_049318585.1. Taxonomy (GTDB): domain Bacteria; phylum Bacteroidota; class Bacteroidia; order UKL13-3; family UKL13-3; genus JAAFJM01. The sequence goes on from JBMOGB010000064.1 coordinate 13,448, forward strand.
TACTGGAGGATTACTAGTTTGATCTACTTGATCACTTGCCACTATATCAATACAAAACTGCTTGCCCCTTTGCGCATAAAAATTTAAATTAGGTTGTTTTACACCATCTTTATAAGCTAAAATCATTGGTATTCTATTTCCTAAACAATTGGCTGTTTGTATTTGAATTTCTCTATTCATTACACCCATTTTAGTGATTACACCATTATTTAAATTCCATTGAGTTACTTCTACTACAAAATTTGCATTGGTATTATTTGTAGGTCTAAACGTAATATCACCATCATTTGGATTAATATGTAATCCAGCCGGATAAGCAGCATTTACATTTGGAAATCCAAAAAAACTAAATGGACTATTTGCATTAAATGGAGCAACATAAGTTACAGGAACACCTCTGTCTTTCAAACATGAAACTAATTTATAACTCAACGAATCTCCATCAGGATCAATTGCTGCAATTTGATAAACATAGTCTACACCAGCACAAACTAAAGCATATGCATCGTTAGTAAAAGTAGGTGACGAGTTGCAACTTGTAATACATCTATTGACGATACATTCATTATAATAATTTTCTGCCACCATGTTTGTCAAAGAAGTGTTTCTTCCGTTTATACTTATTGAAAGTGCAATATTGCAGCATGCAACAGGAACAATATTTAAATCAACCAGTCCTTCAAAAGTATAAACTTCTATTCCTGGGCTAAATGTTCCAGCTGAACGAGTATTACAATTGGTACAAATGGAACTTATTTTTATACACTTTTGAGGTTGAACTATCTCATATCCGTTAGGAACTGTAGTTACTGCTGTTAAATTAAAGCTACCATAAACTACTCCTTTAAATTCATTTTCGGTTCCTGCAATGGCAGTTGTAAAACCAGCATTTAATAATGTACATCCATTTGTATTTCCATTAGGAATGGCGTTTGAACAGCCACTACAAAGATTTTCGCCTGTACAATCTCGATAAACTTTTACAGTTACTTTGTAAACATTTTTCACTTCAGTGCATTGATAGCTTATATCGCTAGCATTGATTTGTTTTGCATTGATTTGATTATTTTGAAAAAATATCAATGCGAATAAAATTGTAAAAAGTTTTTTCATGGGTTTGTTTATTTACTTAAAAACAAACTTAATATAATTGCTACTTAAAAAAAACTTAATAATTTACTTAAAATAAAAAAAGGCTGAACCTAAAGTTTCAAAAAGCTCGTCAGTTCGAGTCGAGAACGTAATGTTAGCGTTTTTAAAACATTTCGACTTCGCTCAATGTGACAATACCAATTGAGACTGTTCTTTGAGACAGCCTCTTTGTGATTAGTAATTATTTGAAAACAAAAAAAGGAGAAGTTTTTAGTCTTCTCCTTTTTAGTTTTTATTGATTAAATAAAATTACCAAATATCGGCTCTGTTTTCGGTATTGATAAACATTTCGTCACCTTCTTTTACTTCAAATGCGTTGTAAAAATTAGGCATGTTGCTCAATGGACCTTTTACCCTAAACTCACCTGGTGAATGTGTATCGGTTAGCACCAATTGGCGCATGGCTTCTGGCCTTGCATTGTTTTTCCAAAGTTGTGCAAAGCCAATAAAAAAGCGTTGTTCAGGTGTAAATCCATCTTTGGTTACATTCTCTTTTGGGTTTTGTTGTAAGTATAATTTAAATGCATCAAATGCAATACTAAGTCCACCAATATCAGCTATATTTTCACCTAAAGTTAGTTTACCATTTACATATAAACTATCAGCTACTTTAAATTTATTGAATTGTTCAACCAACACATTTGTTCGTGCATCAAATTGTTTTCTATCGTTTTCTGTCCACCAACTATTTAAGTTTCCATTGGCATCATATTTACTTCCTTGATCATCGAAACCATGCGTAATTTCATGACCAATTACTGCGCCAATTGCACCGTAATTTAAAGCAGCATCAGCTTTTTCATCAAAGAAAGGTGCTTGTAAAATAGCAGCAGGAAACACGATTTCGTTATTGATTGGATTGTAATATGCATTTACGGTTTGTGGCAACATTCCCCATTTATTTTTATCTATCGGTTTGCCCATTCTTGCAATCATTTCATTATAATCAAATTCATTGGCAGCTACACAATTTTCAAAATATGAACTATTGGTAATTTTTAAAGTAGAAAAATCAGTCCATTTATCAGGATAACCAAATTTACGCGTAATGCTTATCAACTTTGCATTGGCTTTTAATTGCGTTTCTTTGCTCATCCAAGTTAAGTTTTTTAAACGATTTGCAAACGCATCAGAAATGTTCGAAACCATGGTATTTACTTGTTGCTTGGCGTTTGGACTAAAAGTTTCTTTCACAAAAAGTTGTCCCAACATTTCGCCAACTCCACCATTGGTAGCAGCAATGGCTTTTTTCCATAATGGTTTTTGTTCTTTAGTACCACTTAAAACGGTGGCATAAAATCCAAATTGCAATTGCTCTAATTCAGGAGTTAACATGCTGCTGGTATTGTTCATAAAGCCCCAACTTAAATATGTTTTCCAATCCTCCATGCTATATTTTTGAACAAGCGTATTTATATTTTTAAAAAATGCAGGTTGGCCAACTATCAAACTATCGAAACTGATAATTCCAGTTTTTGAAATGAAGTTTGTTAAAGGTATTGCAGGATTTTCAGCTGTAAAATCAGTTAATCTATATTTGTTGTATTGTTTGTTCGGATCACGTCTTTCTAGCCTGTTCATGCTTCCAGAAGCAATATCAGTTTCCATTTTTAAAACCAAGTCAGCATTACTTTTTTGCATGGCTTCATCTTTACCATACACTTTAAATATTTTACCAATATAAGCCACATATTCGTTCCTTATTTTGGTTGATTTTTCATCAGTTTTAAAGTAAAAATCTTTATCGGGCAATCCAAGACCGCCTTGCGATAATTGAGGAATATAAACTTGACTGTTTTTTGCATCTTGCGAAACACCAAAACGGAATAATCCAGGAAAACCTTTTCGGTGCATTTCTGCAATTAATTCAAACATTTCGGAGGTGTTTGAAATGGCGGCAATTTTTCCTAAAAAATAATTTGTACTGGTAACGCCATCAGTTTTACGTTTGGTGGTATCTACATATAATTTATAAAAGGTAGCAATTTTATCTTCAATAGAGCCAGGAACTTGAGGTGCTTTAGCTAAATTTTCCAAAGTATTTCTAAGCACCAAATTGTTTCTTTCAGCTACTAAATTAAAGTTTCCCCAACGGCTTTCAGTGCTAGGAACAGGATTTTCTTTCA
>JBMOGB010000065.1:0-16560 GCA_049318585.1 Bacteroidia bacterium
GGTTGGAAATTTATAATTACAATTTACTTGTGGAATTTATTTTCACACACCCCGTTCTTCGGACACCCCTCTGAGAGGAGAATTGCTGTATCGTTTTGAATAAAAATACTAACAAGTAAACTAAAACCAGGATAAAAATGAAAACAAAAAAAAGGCTACCCTTTCGGGTAGCCTTTTATTATTTGCGTAGTACTTACGCTAGAATCATTATTTGATTAGTTTTTCAACATTTTAAATACCTGAGTACTTGTTTCTGTTGTGTAACGTACAAAATAAATTCCTTGTTTCAATTTGTCAACATTGTTAACAGTAATTGTAGATGAACCTTTAACCACTTCAATGTTTTGGCTAATGATTGTTCTACCGTTAATGTCAGAAATTTCAACTGTTCCATTTGCATTATTTACTGTTTCAACTGTAATAGTTAAGTCAGTAGTAAATGGATTTGGAGTAACTGATACTTTTTCTTTTGTGTTTTCTACTGTTTTAATTTCAATAGTTTTTGAATAACTGAATGTGTTATCGTTATCAACCATTTTCAAACGGTAGTAAATAGTACCAGCACTGTTTAATAAAGTGATTATTCCTTTATCTAAGTGATTGTATGATTTTAAAGATGATGAGTTTCCAGCAGCTTTTACTTTAGTAATAGCTTCAAAGTTTTTACCATCAATAGAACGCTCTAAAACAAACATGTTAGTGTTAATTTCACTAGCAGTAGTCCAAGCTAACTTAGCATCATTGTTTAATAAACTACCGTTGAAAGTAGTTAACTTAACTGGTAATGGATTGAAAATATCAGAACCAGTAAACAACATATTAGCATCAGAGAAGCCAGTATAACTTAAGTTATTGCTAGTTGTATCAACTGAACTTCCTGAATTAGTATTCCAAGCAGTAAATACATCTTTATTTGCTAAACGCATGTAATCTTCTGTAAATCCAAAAGTAGTGTACAACGTACCCATCCAATTGTCTCTGTAGTTAATTTTTGCATCGTATAAATAAGTTCCTGTAGGAGCTTCAATACTTGTATAGAAATAAGGGAAATTAGTAACTGAACCTATTAACAAAGGTTTTTTACCTGAATACTGACGTACAGCTACTGAAGCTGGAGGAGTAGTAAAGGCATCCCAAGTTATAGAAGCAACTGTATCAGAACCCAAAGTAAATAATTGAGTAGTACCAGCAGTTGGAGTTGCAGGAGTAGCTGTAGCTGTAGGAGCTAAAGTAGAAACACCAGGATTAACATTGTAAGCACCTAAATCTGGAGCACCATCAAGAATTGAAGCAGGACGAGCAACACCATTGATATCTACCATGTTTACTGCCATAAATTCACCACGACCATTAATTGCCCAAACAGCTGTATCAGCAGGATTAGGAGTATTATCAGTTGTAGAAGTAACAGCAGGACGATAGTTAATACTTAATTTATCGCAAGAACAAGTAGTTCTCCAACCATTTAAATTAGCAGAAGCACCAGTACCTGATGTTAAACTAGAACCTAAAGTATAGTAATTATTATTGTTCATTAACGCAGTAGTTGGAGTTGGAATTGCAGCAAAATATGCTGCTGAACCAGTTGCTCTGTTTGAGAAAATGTTGTTTTTAAATACTAAATTAGTAGAACCTGAATTATAAATATAAGCAGCTTGTGAAGTAGAATAAATATTGAACGTGTTGTTAATATAATCAATGTTAGATGATTGGTAACCCAAGTAAATAGAAGAACCACCAGTTCCACCACCTACAAATGAGTTGTTAGCAACTAAACCTCTTCTACCTGTAATACCATTACCGTTATATGAGTAATAACCCAAATACATGGTAATGTTATTTAACAAATTGTATTTGTTACCTGTAATTGTTAAACTATCAGCATACATGTAGTAATGAATTTGACCACTGTAATTTGCATTAGTTGTAAATGTATTGTTAGTCCATCTAATACCTTGGCTATACCAACTATAGAAGCCATAAGCATAAGAATTAGCAACTATATTGTTATCAAATGTAAAGTTCCAATATCTAGTAGCTAGAGAAGCATTAGAAGTACCATACATATATATACCATAGTATGAACCATTGAAATTATTATTTTTGAATGTAATACCATTACATGAACTAGTTAAACCAGTACCATAAACTGAATAGTTACCATAACTAGTTTGAACTGCCATGTCTAATTTACAACCAATGATAGTATCAAAAGAACTTGCACCAGTAAAAACTATACCGTTTTGAGTAGAACTAGTACTAGTACTTCTTAAAGTTAATTTACTTAAAGTAGTGAAAGAACTTCCGCTAAATTTCCAAATTTGAGCTGAACTAGTAACAGGAGCTATAATAACTGAATCTCTATTGTTAGCCATTGATTGGAAAATTACAGTATTTACACCACTAACACCAGGTGCAGTAGGGTAATCAATTGTTTCAATGTAAGTACCAGTTCTAACGTTAAATGTAACAGGACCATCAACACCACGAGATGTTAAACCAGCCACTGCTGCATTAAATGTAGTAAAATCGGAAGCAGTAGCACCAATGGTATAAGTACCATTCATAGGAGTAACAACTTGAGAAGATATTGTATCGTTAGCTCTGTTTGCATCTAATGTGAAGTTAGGGTTTGAAGTATAAACTTTTAAGTTATAAATAGTACCTGCAACTACTGTAAATGGAGTAGAGAAAGCAACACTTACTGTATCGCATGAGTTTAAAGTACCAAACCAAGAAGTAGTAACTGGAGTTCCACCGTTAACAGTGTATGTTAAATCGAAAGAACTTACAGCATTTACACCAGTGTTTCTAACTCTTGCAGCTACTACGTTAGTACCAGCAGCAATAGGGAATACTGGAGATAATAATCTGTCAATTGAAATTTCATTACTTAAACCACCTTGGAATTCGTAAGCTCCAACATCTGGAGGTAAATTTCTAGTGTAACCAGTAATGTCAATTAAGTTATTAGGATTAGTAATACCTTTTCCACCACAACCATTTGCAAGATTGAAATTAGTTGCACTAACAAAAGGTAAATTAGTAGATGTATAAGAAGTATCACCACCTGCAGTAGCTGTTTTAAAATTCGAAGAATTATAAATTGTTCCACCTCTATTTACCAAAGTAGCGTTTGCTGCATTATAGTATAAATTATAATTTACATTTCCTGTAGCAGGTGAAGTTTGGAAATAAACTGGAATTGTAGAACCTGCAGTAGAAGTACACATAAAAATGTTATTTTTAAACATACCCAATGATGAACCACCGTTATATAAACCACAATATGTAGTAGAAGTACTAGCGTAAGTCATTCTGATAGTGTTATTATAAAAATCAGTATAACCAGTGTTGTATAAATAAATACCATAGTATCCATATCCAACATTAGTACCATTATTAATGATGTTGTTATACACTCTTAAAGGAGCTGTAGCAGTTCCACCACTACCGTTCATGTACATATAAATACCATATCCACCAAAGTTATTTACTACGTTACCAATATACTCAATAGATGAAGTAGTACTGGTATTTTGATGATAGAAGTTATACATACCATAATATCCATAAGTAGGATTCATGTTTACAGTGTTGTAATGGAATTTAGATGGATTATAGATATAAGGCATGTAAAAGCCCATATAGTAACCTAAAGTTAAAACATTACCTCTAACAACGATTCCTCTATTGTTTGCAGCATTTTGGTTACCATAAATTACATAACCATAATAAACACCATTTGCTCCACCACCTGTAACAGTGTTACTATCTAAAGTTACTGAATCGGCAGAAGTAGCAGTAGTACCATAACCAACAGCAGAACCACTTACACAAATACCATAAGCAGTATTAGTACTTACGTTAGGTAATAAAACCAATAAATTTTTGAATGTATTCATGTTACCATTACAAATACCAGCACCAGATGCAGGACCTGAATAAGTATTAGTTACAGTAAAGTCTTTGAAAGTTACATAACTAGTAGCATTTAACATTAAAGCAGCTTGAGAAGCAGTAGAAGTAGAAATGATGGTAGTAATTTTGTTAGCACCAACAAATGTTACAGGACTAGCAGCCGAAGCACCAGAAATAACACCTGCTACTGTAACTTGAGGATATGTACCAGCAGAAACTGTAAAAGTAACTGGACCAGCAACACCACCCGAAAGTGCAGCAATAGCAGTAGCAAACGATTGGAAGTTAGTAGTACTAACTGCAGCCGAAGGATTAATAGTATAAGCACCATTTAACGGACCAGTTAATAATACTGAAATAGTATCATTTGCTCTGTTAGGGTCAGTACTAAAGTTAGGATTTGAAGAATAAACTTTAATTGCATTGCTTGCACCTAAAGTAATTTGGTTACCACCAGTAAAAATTACTGAATCAGTACCACATGAAAGTAAAGTACCAGACCAAGTTTGAGAAACAGCAGTTCCACCATTTAAAGTGTAATTTGCATCAAATGAAGTTACAGTAGTATTACCTAAGTTTCTAACTCTAAAAATCAAATCTTGAGCACCAGTTACAATTGGAGCAAAAGGAGTTACTAATTGATAAACTGAAAGATCACCAGCAGCACCACCAGTAAATTCGTAAGCACCAAAATCTGGTGGAACGTTACGGGTTAATCTTGTTAAATCTAAAGGAACAATTGAAGTTAAATCAACACCTTTTCCAAAACAACCGTTAGTTAATCTTAAGTCAGTATTACTAACGAAAGGAGAAACAGTAGTGAAAGTAGATGAATCGCCACCTGCAGTTGTAGTTTTAAAGTTTGAAGAAGTAAAAGTACCACCTCTGTATAATAAAGTAGTATTTGCTGCATTATAGTAGAAGTTATAATTTACAAAACTAGTAGAAGGTGAAGTACCAAAATATGCAGGAACTGAAGGACCAGCATTTGGACCAATTGAAAACACGTTGTTTTTAGCCCACATGTTAGCAGAACCTGAATAATACAAACCAGAATATGAAGAAGAACCAGCACTATAAGTCATTCTAGTAGTGTTATGGTAATATTCGGTATAACCAGTGTTATATAAATAAATACCATAGTAACCTGCATAGCTGTTAGTACCATTATCTACTACGTTGTTATAAACTTTTAAAGGAGCAGTTGCTGTTCCACCACTACCATTCATGTACATATAAATACCATAACCACCAAAGTTAATTACTCTGTTACCAATGTATTCAATAGATTGAGTAGTACTTGAATTTTGATGATAGTAGTTATACATACCATAATATCCATAAGTAGGATTCATGTTTACAGTGTTGTAATGGAATTTAGATGGGTTGAAAATATAAGGCATATAAAAGCCCATGTAATAACCTAAAGTTAAAGTATTGTTTCTAACAACAATTCCTCTGTTATATGTAGCATTTTGAGCACCATAAATTACATAACCATAATATACACCATTAGTTCCACCACCTGTTACAGTGTTACTATCTAAAGTAATTGAATCAATAGCAGTAGCACCAGTTCCGTAACCATTAGCCGAAGAACTTACACAAATTCCATAAGCAGTATTAGAACTTACGTTAGGTAATAAAATAGTACAACCTTTAATGGCATTATTAGAACCAGCATTAGTAGTAGCAGTTCCAACTATACCAACACCAGTAGCACCAGCAGAAACTGTATTAGTAATTGTAAAGTTTTTGAAAGTATAATATTTACAACCATTTAAAATTAAAGCTCCTTGATTAGAAGTAGAAGTAGAAATAGTTCTTGTAGAAGGATTAATACCATCAAAAGTAATTGTATTAGTAGCATCGGCATTTACAATAGTATTGTTAGGAACAATAACTTGAGGGTAAGTACCAGCAGCAACGTTAAAAGTAACAGGACCAGCTAAACCAATTGCAATTAAATCAGCAATTGCAGTACTAAATGAAGCATAGTTTCTAGCACCAGAACCACCAATGGTATAAACACCACTCATAGCACCCGATATTAATTTGTATCCTGAAGGACTTGTAGTAGTAGGAACGCGGAAAATACTATCGGTAAAACCAATACAAGTTGCATCTAAAGTATCGCCAGTAGTGGCAGTAGAAGTTACGTCATAAACTAACCAATAATAGTTATCGCCAGAACGTAATGTATCGCCAGCCGATGTAAAGTTTAAAGTTCCACTAGGAGAAGTAATTGTACTACCAAATTGACGAATAACAGCACCATTGCTAAATGTACTAGTATTACCAGTATATAAAACCCTAGCAGCCGAAACGTTACTTGTAATATTATTAGAACCTGTAGTTGTAAAATCAATACCATAAACAACTTTAGGACTTAAATTACCTGTAGTATTTGCTACTGCAGCTATAATAGGATTGTTATTAGTTCCTGTTGCAGCATTACCAATAGTTTGAGTAGATGTAACTGAATTAAATACCATTGGTAAATTAGCCCAAGTGTAAGTTCTTCCTGAATCAGGTAAATTAGTAGATGAAAGAGTCATTGTAGCAGTAGTACCAGTTGCAGCACTTGTAGCAGCCCATGTAGAAGTGTTAGTTCTAATAGCAAAATCAGAAAGTGTAGCACCCGACATTCCTAACTGAGGATATTGAGTTTGATTTGTAGCAAAAGTACCATAAACGATTTGTACTTGACCAGTAGTTTCAGAAAGTCTGAATTGGAAATTATATACTTCACTTGTGTAAGTAGTATAACTCCATTTTCCCCAATCTCTAAATTGAATTACACAAATTCTATTTGGAGCTGTTCCAATAGTTGCAATTCTAATATCACTTGTAGATAGACCATTTCCTTGCAAATCTAATCCCATTGCACTAATATAATTAGCAGCAGAGTTACAAGGAGTAGGATTGTAGTTGGAAGTTGCACCACCTAAAGTGATAAATCCATTAGCACTAATACCTACAGTTGTGTAGTTGGTACCAGCATAAGGAAATGTAAAACCAATTGATTGAGCGGTGTAATTGTCATCATCATCGGTTGAGGAAGAAGAAACGACAGTTCCCGTAATTAACAGAGAGGAATAACTCTGTACAGAAGTAGAAAACCCAAGTGTTGACACTTGAGCCCTGACACTGTTAAATGTCAACAGACACAAACCAGTAACTAAAATACTCATCAAAGAGCCTTTTAGTCCTTTCATTTTTTTGTAGATGTTTATCATATATTTTTTAAATTATTGAGCCGCTAATGTGCGAATTATCAACTAAAAAAAAAACACAGTTATAAAATTTTACAATTAAAACGATATAAATTACTAGAAATCAGGCACTAATTGTATTCATGTGAATAAATTGTGACCTATTTATGAAGAAAAAAATGAGTGAAAACCCTAATTTTTATAGATTAAAAGCTATTTTTTTCTATAAAGTTATAGCATATATACTATAACTTTATAGCTATTATGCTATAATTTTCACAAAAAAAGTTAACTAAAATCTCCTTTTTTCAATAGATATATTGTTTGAATAATTTAGAAAAAAATTAGGTCTAATTTCTTACAAACTTTTTTACTATTAAGTGCTTTTCCGAAACTATATTTAACATATAAACTCCAGCAGGTAATTGAGTAAAATCAAAAGTTGTTTCTTTACTTATTTTAGCATAATTAACATTCAATAATAATTGCCCTGAAAGGTTGTAAACACTCAATGTTGCAGGTTCATCTATTACTGTATTTATACTTACAAATCCTGAAGTAGGATTTGGAAATAACACCAAATTATTAGCGCTTATTTCTGAAACATTTGTTCGGTCAATTATTAAGCTTGAAGGAGCAACAGGCGAACGCCAAATTCCACGTCCATAAGTAGAAATTACTACGTGATTTTCTATATTATTTATTTCAATGTCGTTTATGGTGGTATTTGGCAAATTATTGCTGTATAATTTCCATTCAGTTAATAAATCGTTTGTGTAATAAACTGCTTTATTCATGGCCAAATAAACGGTATTATTATAACTACTAGCCTGGTGAATAATACTATTTTTGGCTCCTGAAGGAAGATTATAAGTTATGTTTTTCCAAGTGGAACCACTATCTAACGATTTATAAATAATATTATCGGTTACTACATATATAATAGAAGGGTTATTCCTATTGAAATCGAAATTCTTAATTGACGAAGTCAAGTTATTGAATTTAGTCATGTTAAAAGCAGTTGTTCCATCTGATTGAAAAAGCCCTGCAGTTGTACTAACTAAAACTTTTAAATCATTGGTAGGATGAACCCTTATTTGGTTAATATTACTTACAAAATCGTAGGAAGAAGCTATTGAATAAGAACCCGAATTATACATGTATAATTTTTTAAAACCAGCATATAAAATTCCATTATTCCCAAATTCTAAAGGTGTAATCCAATTGCCTTTTTCACCAGATGGGGAACTAGCTGTAAAAAATCCATCATTAGTAGGATTCGAAATATCTAATTGGTACATAGAACCACCATATTGAATAAAACCATAATGCGAATTTAAATTGGTAGGGTCAATGGCAGCATCCATTCCATCGGCTCCATGAAAATTAATCCATGCATTATTAGCAAACGAATAACCACCATTGTCTTGTAATCCTCCTACTGCTTGTACTTCGGTTGATTGTGCCACATCAATTCTATAAAACTGACTAATGTTTAAACCGTTTTTTGTTTTATCGTTAAAGTTAGTGCCTAAATCAGCTGATATATAAATTCCACCATCGGAACAAGCATAAATTTTACCATTATAAAATTTCAAATCATGAATGTCGGCATGTGTATATGATTCACCACTAGGATTACTCCAACTATTTAATTTATTGAAATTTGTTCCACCGTTTGTCGATTTCCAAACATTTAAGCAACCAGTAAAAACCACTTCAGCATTTACATCAGAAACTGTTAAAGCTAAGTCATAATCAGCTTGAGTAGCTCCATCATAAATATCGGAAGAGGTGTTTTGAGTAGTAAAAGTTTCACCACTATTTACTGACCTATAAACACCTTTATAACTATCATCGTTATCAGAAACTAACACATATAAGTATTCAGCATTTGCTGGTGTAACAGCTATGGCCGTTCTACCTGCATTGGTATAATTTTGAATAGAAATAAAAGTTTCACCACCATCAGTCGATTTAATAATATCTCTTGTAGTGCCAGAACCCGAAACCGCATAAATTACAGTTGTATCATTTGGCTTTATTCTTATTTCTTTGCAATATGTATTGTAATTTCTTGTCCAGTTTAAACCAGCATCGGTAGATTTATAAACGCCACTGCTTCCCACCACCCAAAGTGAGTTTGAGTTCAATGGATTGATTAATATTTCGCCTAATTTTGATGAAGCTGTATAAGGGTAAGAAGTTTTTGACCAAGTGATTCCTCCATTTATAGTTTTCCAAATTCCAGTAGTTGATGAATTTCCTCCATCTTCATCACCAGTAGAAACATAAATAATATTTGAATCATTGTAATCAATAGCAATTCCTGAAACGCCTGAAAACAAAGCTGCTTCATTTAATAACACCCAAGAATTTCCATGGTTATTACTTTTCCAAATCCCCCCGTTTGGCGAACCAATATAAACGGTATTTGGATTTTGAGGATCAACTGCAGAAATATTTATTCTGCCTTGTCCTGAACTCCACGAACCTTTATTTACATGTGTAAACGGACCCATTGGAATCCAATTACTCATGTCTATACTATCTGCTTTTTTACTTAAATTGCTGTTCTTTTTTCTTGTAGTTATATACTCATTTGCTATTTGGTCTCCACTCATTAAAGTGCCATCAGCATTTAAATAATATTTCCAATGTTCTTTCCATCTTTGATACACTTTAAAGCCAGAACCTTTATTGTCTTTATTGGATTTATTTTCCCAATAATTATCTAATTGAGCAATTATTTCATAGTAATTATTGGTGGTAAATTGCTTTCCAAGTATTTCAATTGGCTCATTGCTTTTTTGAGCATAAACAAAATTTATACTTATAAATAGTAGGGTATAAAGTATGGTTTTTTTCATTTTTTTAATTTTAAAGTTTACAGATAACAAACTAAATAGTACTTGATAGAAAACGCAGTATCTGATAAGGAAATTGGCGTTTTCTTAGAGAAACTAATTACAAATAAAGGACATTATAGTTTTTAAACAAATACTATATCATAAGTCAACAAAAAGAAGACAATGGTTCTATTTAGATTTTTTATCAGTTTCTAAACTCAAAATATTCGCAAAAATATCATTTGAGTTTATTAGTTAAATAATGACGTAGTTAGGTTAAACTTTGAATAAACTCAATTGCGTTTTTGAGTTCCTCACAATTTTTATGTATTTTGTCTAAATCCAAACTTTCAATAAAACCACTTGCTCTTTTTCCTTTCTGATAATGCTTTTTGTTTCTGTGAAATAAATCTGATAAAATTCTATTATTGGTTGCTTCTATATTGTTGTAAGCAGACAGATTTCTTTTAACACTAGGAACATTCAAAAAAGAGTAAATACCTTCTAAATCATGGAAAAACCAACTTTCTAAATCTTGGGTAGCAATAATTTCATTTATAGATAAAATTCTAGAATTTTTTCTGTTGAAGATTTTTTTTAATTCAGTTAAGTCTAACGATGTTTCTGTTTCTTTTGGTCCTTCTCTATCGAATGCAATAAAAACATGTATCTTATTTAAAGAATGTGATTTGTCATTTTTCGGGGTAAGATTCAATTTTACTTTTCACTTTATCATTCAAACAATATATACCTTTTAAATTTCCATAATTAATTCTAATACTTCTAGGAGTAATAAATTTCGATATGATTTTTTTGTAAAACTCCTCTTCAGTGTCTCCTTCATATAAAAATAATATAGAATTAGGGTTTTTGCTTTCCATATTATTCAAACTCATCTTTTTCTTCTAAATTAAAAAAAAGCTCATCACTAAAATTTACACGTGAATTTTTTAGTTTATTTTTCAACTCTTTTCTTGAAGAGACATTAAATAATTCACTTTGCCCATTTTCATTAATAGAACTAGCTATAATTTCTTCAATTTTTGTTTTATTTAATATTGCAATAGAATGGGAAGTAATTATAAATTGTACATTTTCTGAAAAACTTTTTAGAAAAAACAATAAATCAATTAAAGCTTTAGGATGTGTGGAATTCTCTGGCTCTTCAATTAAAAATAAATTATTTTTGCTTGTTAGTATTTTTGTTATTAATGCAATAATAAGTAATGTACCATCCGAAAATTGGTTTAAACTTTTCATAACTTTATTATGCATAAAATAAATGAATTTACTTTTTGGAATTTTTTCATTTTTATTGTCTCCACCCAACAAATAAACATTAACGTCTTCAATTCTTAAAATACTTTTTAAAGCATCTTTGAAAATATCCCAATTTACATTTGATTCCAATGAAATAATATCATTTTCTAATTCAAATGAAACTACTCTTCCATTAAAAGCATTTACTCTTTCTTTTTCAGCCTTTAAAAGCTCTATGTGTGAAAAATAAAAAATTGGTGTTCTAATTATTGAATTTAAAGAATCTATTGCATCTTTATATTCATCTTTTATTTTGGCTATAATTTTTAAAAGTCTAATTACACTAAAATGATTTGGAATTTTCTCAATAATGTCCATCTTTGAAAATTCAGTACCATACTTAACTCTTTCATATTCTCTTTTAAAAATTATACTTGATTTCCCTGGTTTGTTTAATTCTTTTACGTCAAGTTTTTCAGTCTTTATTTTAAAAACTGTATCACTTAAAAACTCATCTGACCAATCTAATTCAAGTAAGTATGTAAACAACCTATTTGTTTCTGAATTTGAAAATAATAATTCAAAACTTATTAATCCTTTTCTTTCAACTAAAATATTATCAAAAGTAGACTTAGGAATAATATCGTTGAAATTTGTAGAAATAAAACCATTACTGAATGCTTTTTCTACATCATCAAGAGATGAATTTATAACATAATTCAAAAATGAAATTGTTTGAATAAAATTAGATTTTCCAGAATTATTTGCCCCAATTATAACATTGAAATTATTAAAAGTTAAAGAGGCACTTTCTATATTTTTATAACCTTTAATTTTTATTTCTTCTATTTTTATCATTTGACTATGATTTTTTGTGCAATTAAATACTTTTTGTTCAATAATTACAATATTTTATCTTATTAGGTTGTATTTTGTACTTAAATAAGAATATTTTTGAATTTATTTCCTTTTTTCTAAACTCAAAATATTCGCAAATAACCTGTATGCTCCTGGCACGCCAGCAGGCAATTCTCTGAAGAAAGCTAAGCCAGTATATACGTAATTTCCTTTGCCATATTTGGCAATAATTAAACTGCCTTTATTGGGTTTTTCACCCGGATCGTTCATGCTTAACGGACATTGGAAACTGCTATCCATGTCGGTACCAAAGTATATTCCACGCTCTTGAATCCAACCTTCAAAATCGGCATTGGTAATTTTATTGGGAAAATTTAAAACTGGGTGCTCAGGCAATAAAAACGTAACGGGAGCTTCTTCAATAGTAACTCTATCTCGGCTAAGTTTAAATGGAACTGGCGAAATTTGATCTTTCAATGGTCCAAAAAAACTATTGGTATTATATTGAACAATTAAGTTTCCACCATCTTTTACATAATCAAATACACGTTGTTTGTATTGTTGTAATTTTTCGTTGGTGTTAAATGCACGCACGCCAAGAACAATGGCAGGAAATTCGTTTAAGTTTCCATTTTGCAACTGTTCATCGGTTATCATTACCACTTTATAACCCATTTGTTCCAAGCTTGCTGGCACTTCATCACCCGCACCTTGAATATATCCAACAGTGTTAAAAGTTTTCTTCACATCTACTTTTACCAATTTAGCTTCAGCCTCTGGAAACCAAGTTTGCACAGGAATATGGTCGTACTTAATTTCTTTGATTCCTTTAGTGTATTCCGCACCGTCTATTTCGGCTGTGAAGTTGATGGTTGATTGTTTCTCGACTACGCTCGAAATGACAAGTGGTGGTTTTATAGAAAAAGTTACAATTTGTTCATCGCCTTTTTTAGGTAAATTTACATTTGAAAATGCTGGTTCCGAAGTCCAGCCTTGAGGTAAGTTTGCTTTTACTTTTGCTTGAATATTGTCTTTTCCTGCTTTAATAATTACTTGAATTTCTTTTGGTTTTTCATCGGTGAATACAAAACTTTTTTGTGTTAAGTTAATCATTACAGGAGGTGTAATTACCAACGGACGATACAATTCACCTTTTTCAGGATCTACCCATTTGTATTGGATTGGTGTAATAACTCTATAATCGAAACTATCTGCTTGCAAAAGTATATTGCAATCAAATGGAATCATATTCTCTGCGTCACCAATCGTAAAAAGAGGCAAATCAAACATATTATTCTTTATTGGCTTAGTTAACCAATGTGATTTGTTTAAACTATATTTCACGTTTTTATATTGCAAAAGTGGTAAACTACGTTTGGTTGAAATTTGAATATTATTAGAAATATATTTTCCAACAAAAGAATCTTTCAAATAATTATTATATCCTATGTCTTTGATTTTTGTTTTTATGCCATTATCTCTTATGACTAATTTTAAATCAAATTGCAATGTGTCATCAATTGTTAGATTGTAATTAGTTGAATTTGCCTCAAGTAACAAGCCTTGAGTATTGTTTAATATTTGATGTAAGTATGATGTTTTTAGGAAAAAGTAATCCTTATTCATTTTATTTGATAATTCAATTCTGAAAATTTGATCTTTCAATTTGATTAGATTTTCAGAAATTAAATTGGGCTTCTCAATTTTGTATTCCTTTATTATTTTTGAAATATTGCTTCCAATTTTATCGCCTCCTTTTACTCTTTTCCATGTAAAATCTATTCCTTCAAAAATATCTTTTAAGCCTGTTGTATCACCTTTTATGGGTTTAAAATATTCAAAGCTTTCGCCACGTTGCTTGGCACTTCCAAAGCCTTGGCTTTTATGCATGCTGCGGCTTTCGGCTGCTATTTCGCCATAACTTTTGCCCAATAAAGGATTGTATCCGCCTACATCTAATTTTATGTACGGACTCATATCGGCATTTGGGTTTGCAAAACGAGTGCTTACATTCCAAAACATCCTGCGTGTTTTCCAAACTTCTACATATTGTAATTGCTCAGGAAAACGAGTTGGATCAGCTGCTGCATCAAAAGCTTCTTCGGCCAACATTGCCGAAGCGGTATGATGTCCATGTCCACCACTTCCATCAGTAGCAAAACGAGTAATGATAATATCTGGTCTGAAATTACGGATTACCCAAACCATATCACTTAAAATAGAATCGTGGCTCCATTTGGTAAAAGTTTCTTCCGGATTTTTACTAAAACCAAAATCGTAAGCACGGGTAAAAAACTGCTCGCCACCATCAATTCTTCGTGCTGCCAATAATTCTTGGGTACGAATCATTCCTAATTCAATTCCTTGTTCCGAGCCAATTAAATTTTGTCCACCATCGCCACGCGTTAAACTTAAATAGCCAGTACGCAGACATTTTTCATTGGCTAAATAAGTTATTAAACGTGTGTTTTCATCATCAGGGTGCGCTGCAATGTATAAAACAGAACCAACGGTATTTAACTTTTTAAGTTGTAACAATATTTCAGATGAAGTGTATGATTTGGGTGCTTGCGCATTTGCCGCACCAATTGCAATTATTGAAAGGATGAATGATAGTATTTTTTTCATATTGATTTTTAAGTTCTTAGTTTAAAGTACTTAGTTTCTTAGTTTTGGGGTCACTGTTTATTTTCAATCGGTCGCTGAGCCTGTCGAAGCGTTGCCACAGATTTCACAGATAACACTGATTGTTTGGTTTATTTGTTCATATTTATTTGCCACAGATTCCACAGATTTTTTTAAAAAATTCTTTTAAAATTTTCGGTGTAATCTGTGCAATCTGTGGCTGATCTTTTTTTCTTTTGTTAATTTTGATTTCCGTTGGCTACACTTCGACAAGCTCAGTGACCGTTAAAGTTTCGGTCGCTGAGCTTGTCGAAGCGTATTTTGCATATTGCATATTGCCAATTGTTAATTTATCACACTATAACTTGTTCCATCTTTGCCATCTTTTATTTCAAAACCAATGTCTTTTAGTTTGTTTCTGATGGCATCGCTGGTAGCAAAATCTTTGTTTAGTTTAGCATGATTCCTTTGGTCAATAATCATGTTCATTAAGCCATCAACTTTGCTAGTATCACTAGTGTTTTCTTCTTGTAAACCCAATACATCAAAAACTATTTCAGTCATTAGTTTTTTCAAACTGGTTTTATCAATTTCGGTGATGGTTTCTTTGCCATCGTTAATAGAATTAATCATTCTTACCAATTCGAAAATATTTGCAATAGCAATTGGGGTGTTAAAATCATCATTCAATGCAGCATATATTTCTGTTTTTACAGCATCAATATTTACCGAACTATTTGCGCTTACTTTTAAACCATCCATCAATTTCATGGCATTCATTAATCGAGCAAAACCTTTTTCGGCAGCTTGCAATGCTTCGTTACTAAAATCTAATGTGCTACGATAATGAGCTTGTAGCATGAAGAAACGCACAGTCATTGGGCTGTAACCTTTGTCTAACAATTTATGATTTCCCGAAAACAACTCGTTTGGTAAAAAAGAATTTCCTAAACTTTTACTCATTTTTTGTCCGTTAACTGTTAACATATTTGTATGAATCCAGTAACGCGCAGGTTGTGTTTTATGGCAAGCTAAATTCTGCGCAATTTCATTGGTATGATGAGTTGGAACTAAATCCATTCCACCTCCATGAATATCAAATTCATTTCCCAAATATTTACTGCTCATGGCCGAACATTCTAAATGCCAACCCGGAAAACCAACTCCCCACGGACTTGGCCATTTCATAATATGTTCAGGTTTTGCATTTATCCAAAGAGCAAAATCTAAACGGCCACGTTTATCACCTTGGCCATCTAAATCGCGGGTATTGTTTAATAAATCATCTAAATTCCTGTTCGATAAAATGGTATAATTATATTCTTTGGTAAACTTTTCTACATCAAAATAAACAGAGCCATTTACCTCATAAGCATAACCATTTTCTATAATTAATTTGGTCATTTCTATTTGCTCTATAATATGACCAGTAGCAGTAGGTTCAATGCTTGGCGGCAAGGTATTAAACAAACGCATGGTTTCTCTAAAATCAATGGTGTAACGCTGTACAATTTCCATTGGTTCTAGCTGTTCTAATTTTGCTTTTTTAGCAATTTTATCTTCGCCTTCATCTGCATCACTTTCCAAATGCCCAGCATCGGTAATATTGCGCACATAGCGCACCTTGTAACCCAAATGCAAAAAGTAACGAAAAATTACATCGAACGAAATAAATGTACGTGCATTGCCTAAATGCGCATTGCTATAAACTGTTGGCCCACAAACATACATGCCTATATGGCCTTCATGAATGGGTTTAAAATCTTCTGTAGTTCGAGATAAAGTATTGTATATTTTTAAAGTAGATTCCATGATAAAAAATGAGTTGCGAA
>JBMOGB010000066.1:0-16365 GCA_049318585.1 Bacteroidia bacterium
TTCCAACTATACAATCGTGAGCCAAATGAACATATGCCATTAACAAACAATTGCTTCCAACTTCAGTTTTAAATTTATCTTTTGTGCCTCTGTTAATGGTAACACACTCTCTAATAGTTGTATTGTCACCAATAATGGCAAAAGTATCTTCACCAACAAACTTTAAATCTTGAGGAACAGCACTGATTACAGCACCCGGAAAAATCCTACAGTTTTTGCCAATTCTGGCACCCGGATAAATAGTTACATTAGGACCAATTTCAGTTCCATCACCAATTTCTACATTGTCGTAAATAGTAGTAAATGCACCAACTACTACATTGGCGCCTATTTTTGCACGGGTATCTATTTGAGCTAAGTTCGATATCATTATTAAACTTTTGGCCTCAGGCTTTTAACAAGTATTTGTTATGGCTTTTGGCTGTTTTTTTTATAAAATTAAAAATTATTTTTTTGCAATTTGAGCCATTAATTCTGCTTCGCAAACTAACTTATCGCCAACAAAAGCCGAAGCTTTCATTACGCAAATTCCTCGTCTTACAGGAGAAATTAAGTCTAGCCTAAATATTAAAGTATCGCCTGGAACAACTTTATCTTTGAATTTAGCATTGTCTATTTTCATAAAATAAGTGTTGTAGTTTTCAGGATCTGGAACTTGCGAAAGTACCAATACACCACCCGCTTGCGCCATGGCTTCAATAATTAAAACACCAGGCATAATTGGGTTTTCTGGAAAATGACCAGGGAAAAATGGCTCGTTAAAAGTTACATTTTTTATAGCTATCAAATGATTTTTGCTCATTTCCATTACCTTATCTACAAACAAAAATGGACTGCGGTGAGGCAACATTTTTGCAATTTCCTGTGTGTTATATAAAGGAATTTTGTTAGGGTCGTACTTTGGAATATTTACTTGACTACGGGTTTTTTTAATCAATGCTTTTATTTTTTTGCCAAAGGCAATATTTGCAGCATGTCCTGGACGCGCAGCCATAATTTGCGCCTTAATTGGAGTACCAATTAAAGCTAAATCACCCACTAAATCTAATAATTTGTGCCTTGCTGGTTCGTTGTGAAAACGTAAATCTACATTGTTTAAAATGCCTTCTTTTTTTACTTCTACTTTTGGCTTGTTAAACATTTTAGCCAAATGTTCCAACTCATCATCTTGAATAATACGGTCAACAATTACAATGGCGTTATTTAAATCGCCACCTCTAATTAAATTATTGTTGTAAAGCATTTCTAATTCATGCAAAAAACAAAAAGTTCTGCACGATGAAATTTCCGATTCAAATTCTTTGATGCTGGTAATGGAAGCATGTTGGCTGCCCAAAACTGGTGAATTGTAATCAACCATTACAGTTAAACGGTAATCGTCTAAAGGCATGGCAATCATTTCAACTTGTCGGTCTTCTTCGGTATAATAAATATTTGAAGGCAATGTAAAATATTCGCGTTCAGCTTCTTGATCTAATATACCAGTTTCTTTTAAAGCTTTTATAAAAAACTGAGAACTTCCATCCATTATTGGCGTTTCGTCAGCATTGATATGAATTAAGCAATTGTCAATTTCTAAACCAGCTAACGAAGCCATAACATGCTCAACAGTATTTACTTTTCCGCCATTTTGTTCTAAAGTTGTACCTCTACTTAAATCGGTAACATTATCTACATCGGCATCTATAATTGGTTTGTTGGGTAAATCTATTCTTTGGAATTTAATTCCGTGATTTTCAGGAGCTGGGTTAAAAGTCATGGTAACTTCCTGCCCTGTGTGTAAACCAACACCACTTAAACTCACTGCATTCTTTATAGTTGTTTGTTTCATTATTGCTTAAATAATATAGCCTTTTTAAAATTAGGGTTCAAATATAACATTTAGCTTTGTTTGAAAAAATGTAATTTTGAATTGATATTTTAGGTGTTTATATGAATATAGTTTATTAACGGAACAACTATCGGAACTACCATCGGAATAATTTACATAAAATAGACAACAACATGTTTTTATTCAATTATATAACCATCGGAACAACCATCGGAAATAAATTTAAATATCTGCATATTTTTAGTACTTTTGTAATTATGAAAAATAATTTATTGTTTTACACTACACCAGATACAATGGAGCCTTTATTTCCAAATGATGAAACTGGAAAGTTAGAAAGTTTAGCAATTACTTTAATTGATAAAACTGCTCGTTTGTCAGGTACTATGAACCCATTAACAAGAAAAGCTATAGCAGATTTTCTCCGTCCTATGAATAGCTATTATTCTAATTTAATTGAAGGACACGACACACATCCAATTGATATTGATAAAGCACTAAAAAATGATTTTTCTACCGATAAATCAAAAAGAGATTTACAAAAAGAAGCACATGCACATATAAAACTTCATGAAGAAATTAGTATAGAAATTAAGTCAAATCAATCAACTAGTATCCCAACTTCAACAAAATATTTGAAGTATATCCACAAACGATTTTATGATCATTTACCAGAAGATTTTAAAACAATAAAAAGTAAAGAAGGTGTAATGATGAATGTAATTCCTGGTGAGTTACGAATAAATGAAGTGGAAGTTGGAAGGCATATTGGTCCTCTTTCAGAAAAACTACCTTTTTTTATGGATAGATTTGAGGAGTTTTATAATCCTCTACATCATAACAATAAATCGAAAATTAGACGAATTATAGCTATTGCGGCTTCGCACCACAGATTGGCCTGGATACATCCGTTTCTAGATGGTAATGGACGCGTAGTTAGATTATTTTCAGATGCCTGCTTTATGTTTGAAGGTATAGACTCTTCTGGACTTTGGTCAATTTCAAGAGGATTGGCTAGACAAAGTATCTTGTATAAATCAAAGTTAGCAAATGCCGATTTACAAAGATATAATGATTATGATGGTAGAGGGAATCTTTCCAATAAAATGCTAGTAGAATTCTGTGAATTTTTTCTTTTAATTGCAATTGACCAAATTGATTATATGTATAATATACTTGATATGAACAATATGCTTCAAAGAATTGAAAGTTTTGTAGATTTTATGGTAGTTAAAAAGAAACTTAAGCTAGAAGCCAAATATATTCTTTCGGATGTGTTTTTAAAAGGTAAAATATCAAAATCAGTTGCAATGAGAATTACAAATACATCTGACAAAACACTTAAAGCAATAACAGATCAATTGATAGAAATGGAACTGCTTTTAGCAACTAAAGAAGGTATAAATATGATGTATTATGTAAAATTCCCAATAAGGTTTTCACCAATGCTTTTTCCGGGTATTTATCCTAGTAATAAGGAAGCAGAAATGATTAAATTTGTTTAGATTTTTTCGAACAATAAATCTTGTTTGATATTTTTATTAAATGCTTATCATTGTTTTTTCAAACAAAAGTTCATTTTTATAGTTAATTATTTTATGAATAAAAAATCAGAAAGAAGAGGTTTTATAACCAATTTGTCGTTGGCTTTTTCGGCTGCGTTGGTAGCTCCGTTTCATAGTTTTTCCAATTCATTTAAACAATCATTCCAACATATGAGTAACAATATTAATCCAATTATTGGCATAAAACCTTTGGGTTTTCAATGGGAAACTGCTGATCCGTTTTTGTTTTGCGTGCATCACGAAGATAAATTTCCAAAAGGAAATGAAGTAATGGGACCCGAAAGCAGTAATTTTAAAGGTCGCCATATGGGCGATGATTTTATAATAAAAGATGGCTTTAGAATGTATCATGGTCAAACAGTCCCTGGTTTTCCTGGTCATCCACACCGAGGATTTGAAACCATTACCGTGGTTAGAAAAGGTTTGGTTGACCATGCTGATTCACTAGGTGCTGCAGGCCGTTATGGCGATGGCGATGTGCAATGGATGACTGCTGGTAAAGGCGTGCAACATTCGGAAATGTTTCCTTTAATTAAAAAAGATGCGGAAAATCCTTTGGAATTATTTCAGATCTGGTTGAATTTACCTAAGAAAAACAAAATGGTAGAGCCACATTTTAAAATGCTTTGGCGCGAATCTATTCCAAATTATATTTACAAAGATGCTAATCATAAAACCACCAAAGTGGAAGTGATTGCTGGTAAAACAAATAAATTTCATGCTCAAAATCCTCCGCCCGATTCGTGGGCTGCTGATGAGAAAAATGAAGTAGCTGTTTGGAACATAAAAATGGAAGCCGGTGCTGAGTTTGTATTGCCAAAGGCAAGCGAAGGAATTAACAGAACCCTTTATTTTTACGAAGGAACATCGGTTACTATTGGAGAAGTTTTGGTAAATTCATACAATGCAATAACGGTTTTACCGCAATACGATTTAACCATAAAAGCTGGCGAACAAGAAGTAAGTATTTTGGTATTGCAAGGCAAACCAATTGGCGAACAAGTAATGCAATACGGTCCGTTTGTAATGAACACCAAAGAAGAAATAAACCAAGCATTTGAAGATTATCACCAAACAAAATTTGGAGGCTGGCCTTGGCCCAAATACGACCAAGTTCACGACCGAAACAAAAGTCGTTTTGCCAAACATGCCGATGGCAGGTTGGAGGAGAAAGGTTGAAATATATTAGGTAGAGACGTTTAATTAAACGTATTTACAAAGTGATTGGACAACTATCCTTAGAGTTAGCGCAGCGCTCTAAGGATTCTAAATGAAATGTAGTGTCTCTGACACGGTTTAGTAAAACGAGTTTAGAAACTCTTCCTTCATTTTAAATCCGTAGTCACCTGCCTTAAGACCATTTCACAAGACAACGGATAGAGAGCTTTACAAAGGCATTCTGAATTGTCCAAAAGTTGAAGGTCATCTTCAACAAAACTAGTCCAAACGGATAATTGAACTAACAGTGATAAGAGTTATTAAACTAAAAAAAATTATGGAAGAATTCATATTGAACTTAAAAAAAATACTCGGATTAGCTTTATTCTTAATTGTTAGTTTTGTAGTTGTAAATTGTATTCATTGGGAACAAGAAGGGATTACAGGAACTTTTGAATCGGACAAACAAAATGCTATAAAAAACAATTCAATTATTGCCATTTATATGACAAAATCAAGAATAGAATATGAAATGATTAGCATTGAAAGAATGCAGATTAGTTTTCCTTGGAAATATCTTTTCTATACACCTAGGTACTATTCAGACGGATTTTTTATCAATCCAAACTGTGTTCCTAAATGCACTAAATATATAATTGCAGGAAAAGACACATTAATAATAAATAATTGTATTATTTCATTGGTAAAACTACCAGATACATTAAAGGTTTTTTCAGAAAACGATTCGAAAATTTCATATTATTTTTTAGACAAAAAGTATCAGGAGAACATTGATAATATCGCAACAATTTCTCTTCTAGAAAAAATAGATAGTGGTCCTTTTTTGAATGATCATTTCAACTGATGTTAAAAAAAGCAATACTTATTTCAATACTGATGTTTAGTTCCTTTGTGGTTCCTGCACAAAAAAGTATAAAAGGAACTTATAGTTCAAAACCTGGTTTAGGTGTAGAATCTTTTAAATTTGATAAGAATTTTCATTATGAATATACAAGTAGTTCTTGTGTCTCAACAGAAACTGATCATGGTATTTACCATTTAAATGGTGACACCATTATTTTTCAATCATTGTTGAAGCCTGAAGAAACAGAACAAAAAATACAAATAATTGCTGATAATGGTAAAATTGAACCAGGAGTATTAATTGACTCATTAGAAATTGACATTCATAATCCATTTATAAAAGAACCTTTATCTATTGATTTATTCCTAAATAATCAAGTTATACTTCATCTTGATTCTTTTAAAGAAAATGAATGGAAATACTTCAAGTTTTTTGTAAATATTCCTTCCGACAGTATTCAATTGCTTCTTGTTGTAAATAATGTTAAATCATTTATCTATAAAAACAATAATGTTTCTTTTACCATTCAAGAAGAGACTTGGCAAAGAAAAAGACCTTTTAAATATAAAATGATATATGAAGGTAATAAAATTTATCCAGTTTGGGCTTATAATTATTTCCATAAAAAATTCTATATTTATAAGGAAAAATAATGCAAATGTTGAGAGAATTTATTACTACAAAAATGTTTAAAATTTCAAGTACAAATACTTTAAAAAACCAAGCTGTAATTACTTTTATTTCTTTGGTTTGTATTTATATTTTGTTTGCAATTAATGAATTTGATGCAGGAGTGGATGGCACTATTTCATTCATATTTTTCATGATCATTGCATCAGTTTTTTCTTCATTAACTATTGTTATTTGTTTGATTTTAGGATTACCAATTAGACTTAATAGCAAAATTTATAATTGGTGGAATGCTAACTTTTATATTCCTATTATTTTAACAATTCTTGGTTTAGCTTTTTTGTATCTTTCAACTACAAATTATTTTTTGGAGACAGCTGAAACTACTTATCAAAATCAAAAAGAATTTAAACAAATACCAAATATGAACCTTCAAATAACAGGTTGGTTTTTAACTGCATTTTCTGTTTTACACTTGTTTCCTTCAAACAATTTAAAAATTAAAATAAGAAGTATTTTTAAGAAAAGGAATAACTATCCTTAGAGTTAGCAAAGCGCTGAAAAGATTCTAAATGAAATATAGTGTCTCTGACACGGTTTAGTAAAACGAGTTTAGAAACTCTTCCTTCATTTTAAATCCGTAGTCTCTGCCTACAAAGTACGAATTGTTGTATTGTTGGTATTATTTATTTAACGAATAGTTTTTTTTAAATTTTGCTATATTCGTTTTGTGCTAAAACTACTTTTCATAAAACTATTTTTATTCCTCTTGGTGCTTTGCAATGCACAGCAACGGATTATGTTTATGGATAATAATAAATTTGAATATCCAGAATTTTACAAATATCCCAAAGAAGTTGTCTGCGTTTTTAAAGATGGAAATAAACAAAAATTGATTCTTGAAAAATTAGAGAATGACAGCTTAATCTTTAAAAAATATTACAATCAAAAGAACTGCGATTGTACAATGACATCAGTAAAAAGTTTGCGAGTAATAGATAGAAAATTTAACGAAAACGTAATTACTCTTCCATATTCTGTAAAGTGTTTTTTTAAAGATGGGACTAAACAAAATTTGATACTAGAAAAAATAAAAGGTGATAGTTTGATTTTTAAAAACAAAAACGGCAATGTTTCATGTAAAACACTCCATATCAATACAATTGAAGCAATCAGAATTCTAAAAAATAATATGCCACTAGTTTCAGCTAGTGTTACCACGGCTTTCACTATTGCAAGTTCTATAGGTGTTTATTACGCATTAACTAGTAAAAAATTTAACCCAATCTATACCGAAGATTTCACAATAGATTTAATTAACGGAACAGTAAAATTTCTTTCAATTGCTTCTTTAGGTCTAACTTCTACTTTTATGGTAAAACAATTGATAAACATGAAAAAAACTTTTTACTTAAATAATTACACAATTTATGTACTTTAAGTTATTGTTTTTTTTAGCAGCTTTATTTTTGGTGGATTGTACTTTTGCTCAAAAAAGAAATTACCCAACAATAAGATTAAATAAAATTGGTTCATTTGATAATAAAACTATCAAAATAACTCAAAAAATAGTATTTAAAGTAAAATCTGATTCTGCAATTTATACCTTAAAAATAAAACCTTATAAATATGAATTTCCATATTTGTATTATAAAAACGAAAATGATTCAACCTTTATTGATGTTAGAAAAATTGAGTCGTTGGATTTAAATACGAATTCTAGTAAATTTATTATTTTAACTACTTCAGTCATTTCTGGCTTATCAGGAATAACACTTTTGGTTTTAAGTAAACCCGATCCTTATCCGCCAATAGTTGCAATGGGTATAGGCTTGTGTTTAATATCTGGGAAAATTGGATATTCTGCTTTTAAATCATACAATACCAAAACCGAATGGAGCTTTTATTAAAATGGAAAAAACAATTGGTTTATTATTACTTGCCTTATTTTCATTGCTTTGCAATGCGCAGCAAAAAATAGCTTTTATAGAAAATAAAACCTTTAAAGAAGTGAATTATACTTTACCTCAAAAAGTAGAATTGGTTGATAATAATGGTCATTACAAAAGATTGGTATTAGAAAAAGTTGTTGGTGATAGTTTGTTTTTTAGTGATTTGAAACTAAAAGATGTTTTTTATAGTTGTTATTATTACGATTTAAAACACATTCAGTTTCACAAAAAGAACGAAGCATTGAATCAGTTTTTTACAGTCTCATTTGCAGCATCAGCAGGTTATTTTGGACTTCTTTCAGTAATGTCGTTAGGGGCTATAGCTTTAAAAGTACCACAAGAAGATGGTATTTTATATATCATGGCAGGATTCAGTACTCCAGTTGCAATTTTATCTGGAATTATTTCACATGCTTGTAACAAACATCGGTCAAAACCTTTTAGAAGCCATAAATGGAGATTGGTTTCAGAAAAAAGTTTACTTTTAAATTGAATTTATTCCTCAATAAGTCATTTCATTGATCAAATTTGCTAAAGCAGGAAAAGCTTGGCAAAGCTCATTTTTGTTGGCTAATTCAAAATCGGCAAAATCAAAACCGGGTGATACAGTGCAGCCTACTAAGCTGAAACCATTTGCTATTTCACACCTAGAACCAAACCAGTTTCCAGCTTTTATTACGCATTGAAATGTTTCTCCGTTTTCCAAATCAGCACCTAATTTATGAGTAATCAAATTACCATTGTTTTCTATTTCGTAAATGGTTAAAGTTTGTCCTGCATAAAAATGCCACATTTCATCACTTAATATTTTATGGAAAGCTGAAAACTGACCAAAAGAAAGTAAAAAATAAATGGCAGTACAGGCATTTCTATTTCCTTTAAAACCATTGGATAAAAATTCTTGTGGAATTACTAATTCCGACCTGTAAGTTTCACTAAAAGCCCCACCTTCTACATGCTTTAATAAACTTAATTTTTCAATATAATAAATGGCTGTTTTTTGCATTTTGTGTTTATAAATATATTAATTATTGCCATGTCTTTTTGTTTTTATTGTAATGATACTAAGCAAACATTTTGTCTACGTTTTTCCTCACCTCCCTAATCAAATCATTAGCGTCATTTCGTAGGAATTTTCCTTAATATGGCAACTAAGTTTGCTAATGAAAAGTAATTATTTAAAGCCATGAAAGTTAGTTACAGCTTGAAATTTGTTCATGTTTTTCAAAATCTCACTTAGCTATTTCAAGCGTCCGCTTCTAAATTGTTGAACTTACCCATTCAATAAAACAAGCTGTTATTTTTTCATCAATATTGGTTCTATTTATGCCTTCAATATACCATTGATTTTCTGAATCTATTAAATCAACTTTTGCGAAATACAACAAATAAAATTGAGTTAAGTATTTTTCCATATTGAGTTCAATACAAATGTCTTTTAAAACTGCCAAAACCTTAAGTGCATCTTGTTTCCCATTTAGAACTTGTACCACAAGGTGACTAGCATAATTTTTAATTGTTTGGTCCTTGTTCGAATAATCAAGTTTCAATTCGTGCAGTACCTTGTTTGTTAAATCTTGCATTTGAAATTGGTTGAAAGGTTCGCTTTCACCTGCAAGTATTTTCAAAATTCTGTATCATAACCTTTCATAAGCATATCCAAAGCCCAGTTAACCCAATCAATGTCAATATCATGATTTAGTGCCTTTTTTGCTAATAATTCTGATGTTGAAATATTGGGGAACATTTTTGTTTATCAATAGATTCTAACTAGCATTGCACATTATTATTTATAAATTTCCGGAAATTATACTTTGACATTATTTTGAAACAATAACATTTTATAAGCATTTTTTTGTGCTTTATTGTAAGTAAACTTCAAACTGTTTCTTCTTATTTGTTTCTACACTTACATGTTCTTGGAATGTAGTGTTTAGTTGAATACCAGTGTAATCGGCTGCAATTGGAAATTTTTTATGGTTCCTATCAACTAATACTGCCACTTGTATTTTTGAAGCTTTTAAACTTAAAAAAGGCAAAGCCGCATAAACCATAGCTCTTCCGGTATTTAATACATCATCTACTATTACAACTGTTCCTTTTATTTCAAATTTTGAAGGTTTAATTATGGTTGTTTCTATCGATGGATTTTCTTTTTCAATAATAATTTCTAATAAAATAGATTTTAAATTGCTTATCAAATCTAGTTCATTTTGTAATAGTTTTGCTATTTCAAAACCCCTTGAACTAATTCCAACTAAGGTAATGTATTTATCGCCAAAATTATTTTCATAAATTTGATAAGCCATGCGCTTAATTATTTTTTCAATATCGGAATGATTCAATACTTTTGTCTTCACAGTTCTAGTTTTTTTGATGGGCAAATATATTTAAACTTAAAAGGTTTCCGAATACATTTTTAAAGGATTTTTCAGTATTTTTATTTACTCAAAAAGTAAAAATATTTTTTTTTGAATAATATATTTGCTTTTATTTCAAAAAAAATTACTTTTGCACTCCAAAATAAATAATAAAATGAAAGCAGGAATTCATCCAGAAAATTATAGAAAAGTTGCATTTAAAGACATGAGTAATGGCTATACTTTTGTAACTGGTTCAACAGTAGAGACAAAAGAAAAAGTGACATTAGAAGATGGTGTTGAATATCCTCTTTTTAAAGTAGAGATTTCTTCAAAATCTCATCCGTTCTTTACAGGACAAAATATGTTAATTGATACAGCTGGTCGTATTGACAAGTTTAAAAAACGTTACGCAAAGAAATAATTTTTTGTATTTCAAATATTTAAAGCCTTCCATTTGGGAGGCTTTTTTGTTTTAAAATAATCAAAGTTTTTATATAATTTTACCCCATGAATTACATATTATTCGATAATCCAACTGACAGACAAAACCTATTACCTTTAACTTTTACTAGGCCTGTGGCCAATATTAGAATAGGTATTTTAACCATTGCCGAAAAATGGGAAAAGCATTTAAAAACAACTGTTTCCTATTTAACAATGGATTATTTGCAAAACAAATTTCCAATTGCTTTGCAAAACGAAAATATATTTATCAATGGAAGTATTTGTCCGAATGAAGTTTTACTAAACGAAATTTTGAGCCTTCAAATGGGTCAAGCTTTATACAAAAATGAAGTGATGCTTGCTTTTAAAAGCGCCCTTGCAGTAGATTTTAAAAACATTGCCACGCAATTTGAATTGATTGAATCGAAAGCAGAAAACTTTATTCATATCAAGTTCTGTTACGATATTTTTTCATTGAACGGACAAGCCATTGAAGAAGATTATAAGTTTTTAACTGCTGGTAGAAAATCACAAGCCATTTCAAATACCAACCAAGTTATCCATCCTGAAAATGTATTTTTGGAAGAAGGTGCCATCGTAGAATGTAGTATTTTAAACGCTACAGCTGGCCCAATTTATATTGCCAAGGATGCTGAAGTAATGGAAGGTTGTAAAATACGTGGTCCGTTTTCATTAGGCGAACATGCTGGTTTAAAAATGGATGCAAAAATTTATGGCCCAACTACTGTTGGTCCGCATTGTAAAGTTGGTGGTGAAGTAAATAATGCAGTATTTTTTGCTTATAGCAATAAAGGTCACGATGGATTTGTGGGCAATGCAGTAATAGGAGAGTGGGTAAACATGGGCGCTGACACCAATAACTCTAACTTAAAAAACACCTATGATGAAGTAAAATTGTGGAGTTACGAAAGACAAAAATTTGAAAAAACTGGCTTAACTTTTTGTGGTTTAATTATGGCCGACCATGCCAAATGTGGCATCAATACCATGTTTAATACAGGAACGGTAGTAGGAGTGGGGGCAAATATTTTTGGTGCTGGATTCCCTCGTAACTTCATTCCCGATTTTGCTTGGGGTGGCGCACAAGGTTTTGAAACTTTTGTAATTAATAAATTCTTCAAAACAGCCGAAGCAGTTTATAAACGCAGAAGTTTGGAACTTACCGAAGACGATAAAAATATTTTGACTTTTGTATTTAACGAAACCAAACAGCATCGCTTTTGGGAAACAAAATAAGTAATAGCCACAGATTTCACTGATTGCACAGAAAAATTTGATATTGATGTTGGCTTAACTGCCAACATCTTTTTTGTTTGTGGGCTTTTTGTATCGGATAAATAACAAAGTTTGGATAACAAGTTTAATGAGTGTTATTTATTCTCATTCTCTTTATCTTCAAGATATTTATTAAACCATTCTGTTTCGTTAGGATTTTGACTTGAGTAAATAATTTGTGCGGAATCGCCAATCTGATATTGCCAAGCATCCAGCATACCATCCCAAATCTTACCATTATGATTAAATTGAAAGCACAAATCATGTCGACTATTTTTACCTGTAATTTCCGATTCAATAAATACAGTTTTTACAATACCAAACTGCTTTAGTTGATTGTCATGATAATTTCCTGTAAAATGATAGAAGATCATAATAGCCAAAACAAATGGGAGTTTGAAAATTATAAATAAAGTACTCCCAATTAAAAAGTTTAGATAATTACTTTTTATTTTAAAACGGACATTTTTCTTTATGTATTCTTCGGGATAAATTGATATTATTATCGTTCCAAAGAAAATACTAAAAAAAGCAGTAATACCGATAAGTCCATTAAGAATTCCTCCCTGATCAATTTTTGAATAAACATAAAAGGCGAGTATTTCACCCATCACAGCTAAAGCTAAACCTAAGAAAATAGTTGTAATTAGTTTTTTCATGTTGTGAGTGATTTACTTTTAGCATCAAAAACCTCAGCGTTCTTTGCGAAAATCTTTGTGCCCTTTGCGGTTAAACAAAAAAAAATCTGTGTAATCTGTGGCTCCTTTTTCAACAAATCTCAAATCACGTTCACCTCAGGAATAATTGTTACTCCAAATTTTTCAAAAACAGATTCTTGAATGTGCATGGCTAGTTTCCAAATTTCGTTACCAGTGGCATTTCCATAATTTACCAAAACCAACGCTTGGTCTTTGTGAGAACCAGTATTTCCAACTACTTTTCCTTTCCAACCACATTGTTCTATGAGCCAACCTGCGGCTAATTTGGTATTTGTTTCGCTGGTTTTATAACCAACCATTGTTGGGAATTTTTCTTTTAAACTTAAATATTCGTCAGTTGGAATTTCAGGGTTTTTGAAAAAACTTCCAGCATTTCCCAATACTTTTGGGTTCGGTAATTTTGATTCACGAATAGAAATTACCGAATCACTTACATTTTTTATGGTTGGATTTTCTATGTTTTTACTGCGCAGTACATCTTGAATGGCACCGTAAGAAACATTTACTTTGGCTTGTTTCAACAATTTAAAAGTAACTGAAGTAATGATGTATTTTCCTTTGGCTTCGTGTTTAAAAATACTTTCTCTGTAACCAAATTTGCATTCAGCATTCGAAAATATTTTCTGCTCATTGGTTTCTATATTGTAAGCTTCTACTTCATAGCAAGTATCTTTTATTTCTACTCCATAAGCACCAATATTTTGCATAGGTGCAGCACCCACACAACCGGGAATGAGCGAAAGATTTTCTATTCCAGCATAATTATTATTTACACAAAACAACACAAATTGATGCCAAGCTTCGCCTGCCATAGCCTTGATATAAACATGTTCAGCATCTTCATTTACTTTTTCAATACCTAAAATAGCCATTTTTAAAACCAAGCCATCGTAGTTTTTGGTCAATAAAATATTACTTCCACCACCAATTACTAAAGTATGTCGGTTTATTAAATCAAAGGTTTCAATGATAAATTTTAAGCCTTCAATTGAATTTATTTCAATAAAATCAGCTGCATTTACATCAATACCAAATGTGTTAAAAGGTTTAAGTGATATTTTGGTTTTTACAATCATTTAAAGCAAAGGAAATTTTATTTTTTTAAGGAACAAATTTTACCTAAAAATATGTAATTTATTTTTCAAACTAAATAGATGTTTATAAAATAAAAAAGTATTAATAATTACTAGCAAAGCTATGTTTTCTATGTTTCTATGTGGTTTTTTTCTTACTTTCTTAGTTTTTTGATCAAGTATTTATCTATTTAAGGAAACTTCGGAAATTTACTGAAATCTGGTTTGCGTTTTTCTAAGAAAGAGTTTTTACCTTCTTTAGCTTCATCGCTCATATAATATAAAAGTGTAGCGTTTCCTGCAAGTTCTTGAATTCCCGCTTGACCATCTAATTCTGCATTGAAACTTGCTTTGATCATTCTCAACGCAACTGGACTTTTTTCTATCATTTTCTGACACCATTTTATGGTTTCATCTTCCAATATTTCTAACGGAACTACCTTGTTCACTAAGCCCATGTCTAATGCTTCTTGCGCATTGTATTGGTCACATAAAAACCAAATTTCTCTTGCTTTCTTTTGTCCAACAACTCTAGCTAAATAACCAGCTCCAAATCCACCATCAAAGCTTCCAACTTTTGGTCCTGTTTGACCAAATTTTGCATTTTCAGCAGCTATTGAAATATCGCAAATTACATGCAAAACATGTCCGCCACCAATGGCATAACCTGCTATCATGGCTACAACTGGTTTTGGAATTCTACGAATTTGCATTTGTAAATCCAAAACGTTTAGACGAGGAATTCCATCATCACCTACGTATCCACCATGTCCACGAACACTTTGATCACCACCACTGCAAAAAGCTTTTCCGCCTTCGCCTGTTAAAATCACTACGCGCACATCCGTATTTTGGCGAGCCAATTCCATAGCTTCACTCATTTCTTGCACAGTTAAAGGTGTAAATGCATTGTGAACATGAGGTCGGTTAATACTTATTTTGGCAATACCTTCATAGTATTGAAACAAAATTTCTTTGTATTCTTTTAGTGTGGTCCAGTTATATTTACTTATCATATATTTTATTTATTATTATTTATTTTTTTTCAATCTTCAATCTTCAATTGTCTCCTTCGACAAGCTCAGGATGACAACTTTGCCCATTGCCTATTGTCTATGGTCTATCGTCTATGGACCATTGTCTATAAAACTATCTTCTTAAATGCTTTGAAAATGGCAGTACTTTTATCCATATCAAAACTTAACTCAATTATTTTTGCTTGTTCCGAAACATCAAAAAATGTTTCTAATGCATTTGCAAACTCATCATTATTTTTACAAATAGCGTAACTCAATCCATTTTCATCCGCTAAATTCTTCGCGGTTAAATGATGTTTGGTCAAGAAAAATTCTTCTAATTCAGGTTGAGTATTTGGCCCATCAATTAAATTAAATATTCCACCACCATGATTATTTAGCAAAATAATGCGCAAATTGTTTGGAATATAATTATTCCAAAATGCATTTCTATCATAAAAAAACGCCAAATCGCCAGTAATTAAAGTTACAATTTCTTTGGTCATGTTGGCTGCGCCAATGGCAGTAGATGTGCATCCATCAATACCACTTGTTCCTCTATTGCAGAATGCAATAATATTTTTATCAGGCAAACCCAAATAACTTACATAACGAATGGAAGTGCTATTAGCAATTTGTAATTGACTATTTTCGGGTAAATTTTTCAGCACAAAATTCACCGTTACAAATTCGTTGAATACACCATTATTTTGATTGATAAATTCTGCAATTTTTCTATGCGATTTTAGTTCCATTAATCCCAAATATTCAGCATAAGTGGAACCCGGATATTCAGCATTTACTAAACTTTTTAGTACCTCATTATAATTGCCAAAAATGTATTCAGTAACGTTGTTATAAGTATCTACTAATGTTTCATCTTGTTGAATTCTAAAATGATATTTTGGTTTTTGTTTCTTTAACCAAAGTTTCAAGGCCTTTGATAATACTGGTCCTCCCAAACTTATTATAAAATCAGGTTCTAAAACTTGTAAAGTTTCAATATTGGCTTGCGAAACTAAAAAATCGAAATGTTTTAGTACTGAAC
This sequence comes from Bacteroidia bacterium, assembly GCA_049318585.1. Classification (GTDB taxonomy): domain Bacteria; phylum Bacteroidota; class Bacteroidia; order UKL13-3; family UKL13-3; genus JAAFJM01. The sequence continues at coordinate 15,961 of JBMOGB010000066.1, forward strand.
TTTCATGTTGGTTAGAAACTACATCAGCTAAAATTGCAAAATCTTTTTTAGCTAATACTTTTAAAGTTTCTAGCAGTTCTTGATCAGGTAAATTTTGACCAATAATTATCACCCGTTTCTGTGTTTGTTGCAGCGCATCAATGATATTTTTATTATCAAAATTGCCAAAAATATTTAAAGGTTTTTCAAGATTTTCGATTACAATTTCTTCCTCCAAATTTTCGTACAATGGTTCCACTAAAGGCACATTGATATGAACTGGTCCCATTACAGGAAACATTGATTTTTCTAGTAAGTTGCTAGTTGCCAATTTCCAATTGCCAATTGATAAATTTTGAGAATCAAAATTTAAACTCCCTCTTACATGACTTCCAAAAACATTTACTTGGTTAATCATTTGTCCAT
>JBMOGB010000067.1:0-16232 GCA_049318585.1 Bacteroidia bacterium
GAAGCAGCATCACACAATGCTTTTTCAGGATCAGGATGAGTTTCAATAAACACACCATCAACTCCAGCAGCAACTCCAGCTCTGCTTAATACAGGCAAAAACTCACGAGCACCACCTTTTGCATCAGCACTTGGAATACCATATTTACGAATACTATGTGTAATATCAAACACAACAGGATAACCCAATTGACCCATTAAAAAGAAACTTCTTGGATCAACAACCATGTCGTTATAACCAAAAGTAAAACCACGCTCGGTTAATATTACTTGATCATTTCCTGAATCCAAACATTTTTGAACAGGATGCTTCATGTTTTCTGGAGCCAAAAACTGACCATGTTTTATGTTTACAACTCTTCCAGTTTTAGCAGCAGCCACCATTAAAGTTGATTGCATACATAAATAAGCAGGAATTTGTAAAACATCACACACTTCGCCAGCTGCAGCAGCTTGATCAGGGTAATGAATATCGGTTAATAAAGGAAATCCAAACTGCTCTTTTACTTTAGCTAAAATGGCTATTCCTTTTGCCAAACCTGGACCATCATAATATTTTAAACTGCTTCTATTGTCTTTTTGAAACGATGATTTATAAATAATTTTGATGTTTAACTTTTCCGAAACCTCTTTCAATTTTTCGGCAGTTTTCATCATTATCATTTCATCTTCAATTACACAAGGGCCAGAAATAACGAATAATTCATCACTGCCACACGCTATATCTCCAACTTTTACTATTTTTTTTGTCATGGTATTTTTTTATATTTTAAATCAAATTAGTTTTTCAAATGGGTAAACTCTTCAAATTTATTCATATTTAGGGTAGTCGAAATATAATATTTTTTGTTCTCGACTTCGCTCGAACTGACATGAAAATTATTGATTTAAAAAACTATTTATATGAAATTACTTTGCCTCCTCAGTTTTTCCAATATTGTTTTTTAAGGTTCTTACCGATTTCAGTTTATCTTCTAAATCTTTAATCAATTTTTGAGCCGCAGCTATTTTATCGTGAAATTGAGTCAACATGTCATTTTTAGAACTGCTATTTTTAAAGAAACCTAAATTATTATCCCAAGTATCAATATCCGATTTTAAACCTTTTATACGCTCTTGTAATACGCGCTCTTCACGTTGTAAACGTTGGGCGCCATCAGGGTTATTTGCCATTGATTCAAAATGTGCTTTATCGTCAGCACTACGCATGTTTTTGCGCAATTCGCGGTGCTTACCATAAATTTTATCTAATAAATCATTGTACGATTTACCAATAGCATCTTTGTCTTTATTTGGCACAAAACCTATTTTACTCCAAGCATCTTGAATTACTTTCAAATCGTTTAAAACATTGCCATTTTCACCTTCTTGGGTTGACAATGATTCTAGTTTAGATATCAACTCTTTTTTAGCAACTAAATTAGTTCCTTGTTCTGCATTTTGCTCAGCAAAACGTTCCGCTTTCTTTTCAAAAAACAAATCGCAAGCACCTCTAAACTTCTTCCAAATTTCATCGTTAAATTTATCAGGAACTGGGCCAATTTCTTTCCATTGTTCTTGTAACGATTTTACTTGAGCAGTTTGTTTACCCCAATCAATTGGTGCTGCCGCAATGTTTTCTACTTGTTTAAAAAGTTCTGTTTTCTTTTTAAAGTTTTCGTTTCTTACTGCATTAAATGTTTTGAACCAATTGTTTTTATTATTGAAAAAAGTGTTGCGAATGTCTTTAAATTCATCCCAAATTTTTTCTCTTTCTGCCATTGGAACATAACCAATTTTTTTCCACTCTTCCATTAATTCATTGGCTTCTTTGGTCTTTGCCATCCAATCCTTAATACGAGTAGTTTTATAAGTAGCTAATTCCTTCGACTTTTCAATTAATGCTAATTTTAAAGCTAAATTTTCTTGTCTTACTGCTTCATTTTTTTCAGTTTCTGCTTTTATTACTACATAAACTTTATCAACTTCAGCTTTAAAACGTGTCCAAATATCTTCATTGGCTTCTTTGGGTACAGGACCAATATTTCTCCAATCTTCTTGGTATTTTTTTACCGCAATTAGTGCAGATTTGATGCTTTTTTCTTCCGATAATTCACTTACTTTTTTGCATAAATTTATTTTTGCATCTAAGTTTCGTTCCCTATCCATTTGAGCTATTTCGTTATTAATACTCAACTTGTCGTAAAATATTTCATTTAAAACACGGTAACTTTCCCAAAGGCGTTCTACATGTTCTTTAGGAACATTTTTTATATTTTTCCATTCAGTTTGTAGCTCTTTTAATTTAGCCAAACTATCTTTTGTTTCTTCCGAACTATTTAAAGCTTTTATTTTCTCTAAAACAGTTTCTTTTGCTTTTAAATTTTTCAATCTTTCTGCTTCAGCAATTGCTTTTGCAGTAGCTATTTTATCGCGTAATTCTTTCGATGCTTTGTTAAAAGTATCTTTTGCAATTATGCCTAATTTAAATTCAAAATCGTCTTTTTCACCACCTTCTTCTATGAAATTGTGCAGCGCAATATTTTGCTCTTCATGCAAAGCTGCATCAAAAAATGGCTTAATGGTTTTGAAAACTTGAAAAGCTTCACTATGAGGTTTTTCACTGGCTGCTAATAATGCAATTGCCAATAATTCATCTTTAGTTTTACTTGCATAATCATTTTGTTCATGCAATTCAGTGTGTTCAATTGCAGCCAAATCAGCATCAAATTCATGCTCATCTATTGTAATTTCAAGTGAATCTGTAGCTAAGTTTAAAACTGTTTCAGCTTCAATCATTTCTACTTCTTCCACTTTGCTTTCAGCAATTGGTGCATCAGTTATTACTATTTCAGTAGGTAATTCAACTTCAGCTTCAATCATTTCAACTTCTTCCACTTTGCTTTCAGCAATTGGTGCTTCAGTTACAACTATTTCAGTAGGTAATTCAACTTTAGCTTCAATCATTTCTACTTCTTCCACTTTGCTTTCAGCAATTGGCGCTTCCGTTTCTACTGTTTCAGTAGGTAATTCAACTGTTTCTTCTTTTATTGATTCCATTGAATCAATTACTTGTTCTGTAGAATTAATTTCTACATTGTTTTCCAAATTAGGTTCTGCATTTAAAGCAGCATCAGAAGGATTCATTTCGTTTAGTTCGGTCATTTTAAAATAAATAGAGATAGGTTATACATTCTTTTTTAGGATGGCGAATTTAATTTTTTTTTGTAAAACACAAGTGTCAATTATTTTTAAGGATTATCCTTTGTTTCAAATAGATAAATTATATTTGAGGTAAAATATATTGTTATGAAATTTTATTTCAAGCTGTTTCTATCTTTATTTACTAAAAGTTACATCTAATTTTCAAAAATTCTATGTTTAAATATTCAATAAATTTTATTCAAATATTACTATTTCCAACTGTTTAGAATAATTATATTTGCTCACTTTATAAAAATAAAATAATAATAAAATAATGTTTGGAAAATTAGGCGAAGCAAAACAAAAAGCGGAAGAAATGAAGCTTAAATTAGAAGCAATATCGGTAGAAGGAAATGCACAAGGTGTAAAAGTAATTGCCAATGCAAATAAAAAAATAACTGCTATTTCTATTGATTCAACACTTTTAAATCCCGAAAATAAGGAACAAATAGAAGACCTTTTATTGGTAGCAATTGACAATGCAATGGATCAAGCCGAAAATATTTCAGCAGCTGAAATGAGAGCTATGATGGGCGGAATGATGCCAGGTTTAGGAAATTTATTTGGTAACTAATCGCATATTCAAATCGTTTCATTGTTCAAAATAAATTCATTCGTATTTGATTCATTCTAAAAAATATTTATTCCTTATTTTATTTCTTGTTGGGCTATTTTCTTTAAAAGCGCAGCAAGCTAAATTTTATATAAAAGGTTTTGTGGTAGGAGCTGACACCAATGCGCCAATTCCTTTGGCTAATATTCATAATATTACTTCCCAAACACGCTATATTACTAATCGTTATGGTGCTTTTGGAATAAATGTATTGCCTACAGATACCATTGAATTTTCGGTAATTGGTTATAAAACATATGTGCTTATTTGTGCCAATTATTTGAACCAAGGCGATGTGCCAATTGTTATAAAACTAAAACGTAGTTATATAAAATTGCGGGAGGTAATTGTTTCTGGTCAAAAACGAAAGCAAGATAGCATGGCAAGAGTAGCAGCAAAACGATTAAGAACTGATCCTTTGTTAAATAATTTTTCCACTTCTATTTCAATTTATAATGCTTCGCAAGGTGGAATGTTAAGCAGTTTTTTAGCCGGAGGCAATAAAAAACTTCAAGAATATGAAAAGCTAATGCGGTTAATTGAAATATACAATGAACAAAACCAAGTAAGTGAAAAATACAATGTTGAATTAGTAATGAGAACTACTTTATTGGACGAAAAACATGCACGTGAATTGATGAAATACTGTGAAATTCCAAACTATTTTGTGTTAAATTCCAACGAATATGATATTATTTTAGCCATAAAAAATTGCTACAAAGAATTTAAGCTAAGAAGAAGGTAGAGTTTAAAATTATTTATATTTATTTTATCCAGTTATTATCTGGATTTCTAGCAGTGTGAATTACAGCAAATATTTTAATTACTTCGTTGATTTCATCAATTGAAAAGTGAATCATAAATGGAAATTTATTAACTAATATGCACCTTACATCATCATATCTTATTTGATAAAAAGGATTTATACTAATTTTATTTATTGCCTTATTAACTTCCTTTACAAATTTGTTTCCCAAATCCTTTTGTTGAATATTGTAGTATTCAATTGAATTTGAAATATCATTTATTGCTCTCTTTTCAATTTTAACAACAAAAGACATATTTATAAATTAAACTGTAATTTTACATCATCCCAATTCGAAAAATCAACTTCTTTGGATGTTTTTATACGTTCTCTAACTTTATCTTTTTGCCAATCATAAATTGACAAATCATCACTTGATTCTATTGTTAAATAATCAAGTGTATTCAAAAATTTTATCAAAGAAATTGCTTTTTCTTTTGACGATTCTGGTATGTTTAAAGTTAGTTTCATTGGTTTATAAATTATTACTATGTTCTCTAAAAAATAATTGGTTTAAAACTACTCATCAAAATTAGAATCGGTGATGTCTGTAAAGTGTGCTAAAGGTGGCTCACCTAATAAATATAAAATATCTAAAACTTGATTTGCTTTTGTTAATTCTGCTTCATGTTTGTATGATGCCGATAAATTACGAAGTACTCTTTTTATTATCGATAAATTGTCGCAAGGCAAGTAATACGCAGGATTAGATGGAATTTTCATTTGATCGACAAATTGTTCTAAACTGGTTTTAGTAAATATTCCTCCTTTATGAAACGCATTGATATAAAACAAAACATTTCTGTTTTCGGCAGTTATTTTTTTATCTGAAATAAAATCAAAACTCTTCAATTCTATTTTATCTTCTTCTAAAAAAGCCAGCATAAAATGTTGTGGTAAATTGATTCCAAATACTGGTAATTTCAAATTTTGAGCAACCAACATGTAAATAATACAAAGCATAATTGGATTGCCTTTTTTTGTTTCTAAAACCTCATTTATATACGAGTTTGATGAACTTTGATAATTATCTACATTTCCTTTAAAACCATGAATATCGTAAAAAGTATAATTCAATATTTTTACTTTTTCAAATGCGGTAATATCGTGTCTCATATCGAGCCAAGCATTTAGTTTTATTTTTTCAATTGCATCTTTTAAAAATGCTTTTTCAAGGCTTGGATATTTAAATTTTGTAATTAAGTAAATACCTTGTAATAAATCTTTTTCAGGTAAATTATACCAATCCTTAAATTCTACTAAAAGCTGTTTATAGTTTATTTTACTAACTAACTCAGCTGCTAAATCTATTACATTTTCATCATGAATATTTGCTAACTCACTTTCTATAATTGGCAAAACTTCGACACCATAAGATAGCAATTTTTTTTCTACTAAATTTACAACTTCTGCATCGGTATCATCGAGCAAAAATAAAAGTGATTTAATTTCGTTAGTATTCAATTTTCTGAAATTGCAATAATTTACCTAGCAAATTTATACTTTTGAACACAATAATTTATATTTTGTTTTGTGTAAATTATGCTTGTTTCCAAAAGCTTGCATTAAACCCAATATACACATTAGTAAATCTATTACGAGTCAAATCTACTTCAAATCAGTGTTTCCTTAAATTTGAAAAACGAAGTGTTGCTATTATTTTAAGTTTCCAAAAACTGATTTGTTGTTTATTTAATTCTCATAACGAAGTTGTAATGCGTTTTCTGGGTTAAATTTTAAAACTACTAAATTACATCATAGCTAATTTTTTTTAAAGTAAAATTTTTATATAAATAGACATTTTGAATAAGTAGAAAAAATATTGCAGTCAATTTTAAATCACCGTTTTTTCAAACAAATTTAGAATAAGATTATGCCAACTTTCAACTAAAAAAATTATCATTGCAATCAAAAATAAATACACATGGCTATAATAAAACCGTTTGCTGCATTGCGCCCTGCCCGCGATAAAGCTGCACAAGTATCTGCTCCTAGTTACGACAGTAGTTTACGTGAACTTTCGTTACATGAAATAATGCGGAATCCATACAGTTATTTACATGTGGTAAAGCCGACTTTGCATTTTAAAGGAGAAAAGAAAAATCCTGCCAAACATTTTCCTTTAGGATTAGAATATTTGAATAAATTTAAAGATGAAAAGGTACTAATAAAAGATATTGAACCAAATTATTATGTGTATAGATTAATTAAAGGAAGTGTGGCATATACTTCACTAATTGCTGCAGCAAGTATTGATGACTATAACAATAATGTGATATTGAAACATGAAAATACCATTACTGAAAAGGAAAATGAATTAGCCGAACACATTGAATATTTTAGCGGTTTGGGAAATCCGGTTTTATTAACTTATCCCGACAATTTGGATATAGAAGAGGTAATTAACCGAACCATTCATAGCCATGCACCAGAATATAATTTTATAAGCCAGGATCAAATTAAACACAATCTTTGGCCTGTTCACAATGTAGCTGATTTGGCAAAAATTGAAAACGCTTTTGCTCAAATTAGTCATTTATACATTGCCGATGGGCATCATAGAAGTGGTGGTTGTGCTACTTTTTGTAATAATAAAAGAGCTGAAAAAGGTACGCATGATGGTACAGAATTATTTAACTTTTTTCCTGTATGTTTAATTCCATTTAACAAGCTTCATATTTTTGAATACCATCGTTTGGTAAAAGATGAAACAATTGTAAATGCAGATGATTTTATGGATAAAATTGAAAAATTTTTTAATATTATGCCAAGTGGACATGTTCCGGTTCAGCCATTAGAAAAACAAGAATTTGGTATTTATCTAAACAACGATGCGTATGATTTAACGCTAAAAACGGAGTATAAAAATGAACTTGATGGGATTTTAGAAAATTTAGATGTGAGTATTGTTGAAGAATTTATTTTAAAAAGAATATTTAACATAACAGATAGTAAAACCGATAAACGTTTAAGTTTTTTAGATGGGAGTAGGGGGCTTTTACCTTTACAAAACGCAGTTGATTGTGGCGATTTTGATTTGGCAATTACGTTATTTCCAACAAGTATTGATGAAGTAAAACAAGTAGCTGACAATAATTTAATTATGCCTCCAAAATCTACTTGGATAGAACCCAAAATTAGAACTGGTTTGATTATTTACGAAACAGAATAGATTTTTGAATTGCAAATTTTAAATTGCCTTTAAATTGCTTTTGCATGTTTATACTCACACACGCTTTTTGCGAGTTTGAGTTTAATAGGCGTCCACCTTTTTTTTATCAGATAGAGGTTGTTCAATTCATTCAATTGAAAGATTCGAATGAGTGTAAAGTATAACTATTCATTGCATTTCCAAAACAAATTTTTATATTGTTTAATAAACAAAAAAGGTTGGTGATTAGACACAACAATGGGCAGCATTTGGGGCAAGTTTAGGCAAATATGTTATAGAAGAATTGCAAATACAATGCAGCGTTTGCGTATAATGAATTACCAATTGCCGTTCAGTTGCATGAATTAAACAACGAAAAAAAATTTAACCAACATTTCAACTTACCAACCAATCAACTCCTCAACCAATCAAACCCTAAAAAGGAGCGTCACCGCTGTAAGTATTATTCGAAGAATTATCGTCTTCTACATCACTATCCCAATTAATACTTGAACTTACAGTAATTGTTCCATTGTTTCCACTGCTGTTATCGTTGTAATCAGGAACATTATAATTATCAAAATCAGTTTTGTCGGCAAACTTGGTATATTTACCAATAAAGCGTAAGCGAACATTGTCAAGCTCACCATTTCTATGCTTTGCAATCATAATTTCAGCTTCGTCTTTACATGGCGAACCGTCATCCCATTCGGTTAATTTATAGTAATCAGGTCGGTAAATAAACATTACCATATCTGCATCTTGTTCTATGGAACCCGATTCACGTAAATCGGAAAGAATTGGTCTACCTGTTTGTGTTCCTGGAGTAGAACCCGCACCACGTTTTTCGCTTTGACGGCTTAACTGTGCCAATGCAATAATTGGAACATCTAGTTCTTTGGCTAATGCTTTTAAACTCCTAGAAATATAACTTACTTCCTGCTCTCTATTTCCATTTTTATTATTGGCATCATCGCCACGCATTAACTGCAAATAATCCACAATAATCATTTCAATATTGCTTTGTTGTTTTAGTCTGCGGCATTTTGCACGCAATTCAAAAACAGAAATAGCAGGTGTATCATCTATAAAAATGGGGGCATCACTCAGCTTTGCAATTTTTGAATTTAATTGTTGCCATTCGTGGTCGGCTAAAGTTCCTTTTTTTAATTTATCTGATTCAATTTCAGCTTCGGCACTAATCATACGAGTTACCAATTGGCGCGAACTCATTTCCAAAGAAAAGATTGCAACTCCACGCAAAGTTTCCGTATTGGCCATACACGCATTTCTGGCTACACTTAATGCAAAAGCAGTTTTACCCATACCTGGGCGAGCAGCAATAATTATTAATTCCGATTTTTGGAAACCAGAAGTTACTCTATCTAATTTTGAAAAGCCCGAAGGAATTCCAGTTAAACCACCTTCTTTTCCTCGTAAACTTTCTATTTCAATAATGGCTTCTTGCACCACTCCACTAATGGCACGGTAATCTTTTTTTATATTTCCTTGCGATACTTCAAACAATTTGCGTTCTGCACTGTCTAATAGTTCAAAAGCATCGGTTCCTTCTTCGTATGCTTCTGTGCTAATTTCACCGCTTATTCTAATGAGTTCACGTTGTAAAAATTTTTGAGCAATGATTCGGGCATGGTATTCAATATTAGCAGCCGAAGCTACTCTGTTGGTTAATGAAGTTACATAATATGCACCACCTGAAATGTCAATGGTACCACGCTTTTTTAACTCTTGCGATACCGTTAAAATATCTACAGCGCTACCATTTTGCCATAAATTTACTATGGCTTCATAAATGTTTTTGTGTTTTGGATCGTAAAAACTATCGGCTTTTAGCACTTCAGTAATTACGTTAATGGCATCTTTTTCAAGCAATAATGCACCTAAAACTGCTTGTTCTAATTCTGGAGCTTGTGGTGGAAGTTTCCCAGATTCAAAGATTTGAGCATTGGTAAGTACACGTTTTTTTCTATTTGTTGCTAATTCTGCCATTTTAAAAATTTACTTTTCCTGTTTAGTTTTTCACCAAAAATGCAAGAATTTGGTTTTTAAAACAAACTAAAAAATTGTATTCACAAGGAAAATTTTATTGTTGGTTGCATGTGCATAACAATAAAAATGAAAGTTATTTGGCTGATAGTGTAACTAGTTTTGTTAACATTGATTTGTAGTAAAAAAGTTAAAGTACTCATGTTTATTGATGCAAATAATGAGTTGGTAATAATTTCTTAACAATTAAAGTGGGCAATAATTTGAAAATTGATTGATTTATTTTGAATAAAAACCTTAATAATTTGTTTATAGGCAATTTGAAATAAATATATATTTTTGCGGCCAAATAAAAAATATATGAAAAAAATACTTTTACTAGCTTTAGTAACAATTGGAACTTTAACAAATTACGCTCAAACAACTATTGAGAATTTTAGTTTTGGTACAACAACAGACACATTAACTAATCCTGCCAATGGAGGTGTAAATTGGAAAAGCCATAGTGGGACAAAAGGAAGTTTTACAAGTAGCCTAATATACAACACTTCATCCTTAACATATACTGGATACAGTTCATCAGGTGTTGGTGGATCGGTAGAAGTTTGGGGAACATCAAGGTCAGAAGATGCTAATAGAGTTGTTCCTGCTTATAATAATGGTTCTGTTTATGCATCTTTTTTAGTTAGAGTTGACTCTGTTCTTTCTACTTCTACAGTTGGAGATTATATTGTACATTTCTGCGACACATTTGGAACTGGAATTTTGAGTAATTTTAGACCAAGACTTTTTGTTAAAATGGGAAGTGTTTCAAGCACTTTTAAACTAGGATTATCAAAAGGAGGTGCAGGCGCTGTTGCAAACTTTTCATCAGATTATGCATTTGGAGCTACTTTATTAGTTGTTCTTAAATATAAATTTGATTTAACTGCTACTTCTAATGATTCTACATTTGCATTTATCTTTGCTTCAGGCATACCTTCTTCTGAGCCTACAACTCCTACATTAGTTTCTACTGATGTAGCTTCAGATTTTATTCAAGTAAGATCAATTTGTATTAGACAAGGAAGTGCTGCAAATTTTAGAGCATTAGTTGATGGATTTAGGGTGTCAAATTCATGGGGTACAAGTGCTTTACCGGTTAAATTCACTAGCTTCAATGCAATTATTAATAACAAACAAACAAACTTATCTTGGACTACAGCAAGTGAAATAAATAACAAAGGTTTTGAAGTAGAAAGAAGTACAGATGGTGTGAATTTTGAAACCATTGGTTTTGTAAAAGGAAATGGAAATTCAAATCGTATTAGCAAATATAGCTTTGTTCATCCAAATCAATCAAGCGCATTTTACAGATTGAAGCAAATAGATTTTGATGGTAAGTTTGATTATTCAAACGTTATTTCAGTTCAAGGAAATGATTTAATTATTGACATTACTCCAAATCCGTTTAACAATGTAATTGAAATAAATAGCAATGGTAATTTAGTAACTGCTGAAGTTTTAGACATAACTGGTAAAGTAGTGATAACTGAAACTATCAATGGAAATAAAACTACTTTAAACACCTCAAGTTTAAACAATGGAGTTTATTTTGTAAGAATAAGTAATGGTGAAAACGTAATAACAAAACGCCTAATAAAAAACTAAATAACAATTTTTCAATTAAAAGCTGTCTTGTAAAGGCAGCTTTTTTTTTGAAATTTATTCTTAAAAAACTTACTAATTCATTAATTATGCAAATCAATAAAACACTTTGATTTTGCAAAACTTTAACCGAAGAATTATTCTCATAGATATGGATGCATTTTTTGCATCGGTAGAGCAACGTGATAATCCTGAATTAAGAGGAAAGCCAATAGCAGTAGGAGGGAATAAAGATAGAGGCGTAGTGGCAGCAGCAAGTTATGAAGCCAGGAAATTTGGAGTAAAATCGGCTATGGCAAGTAAAATTGCTGCGCAAAAATGTCCAGATCTAATATTTGTAAAACCACGTTTTGAGGCTTACAAAGAAGCTTCCAATCAAATGATGGAAATATTTAGGCAATACACTGATCTAGTAGAACCTTTATCGCTTGACGAAGCATATTTAGATGTTACTGAAAATAAAAAAAAATTATTAATAGCAACAGACATTGCAAAGCTGATAAGATCTCAAATAAAAGCAGAAACCAATTTAACGGCATCAGCAGGTGTTTCATTCAATAAATTTTTAGCAAAAGTAGCTTCTGGATTTCAAAAGCCTGATGGATTAACTGTTATAACACCAAGGAATTATGAACGGTTTTTGCAAAACTTGAAAATAGAAAACTTTTTTGGAATTGGAAAAGTAACTGCACAAAAAATGCATGCTTACAAAGTATTTAATGGAAACGATTTATTGAGTTGGCCAGAAGAAGATTTAACCAGAATTTTTGGACAAAAATCGGGCGCATATTATTTTCAAATAGCTCGAGGAATTGATAACCGAGCAGTAGTAAATAACCATATTCGAAAATCGATAGGAGCAGAGAATACTTTTGAAAACAATATTATTGAATTTGAGGATATAAAAGAAGAAATATTAACCATTTCGAAAATAGTTAGTAACCGTGCTAAACGCAATGATACCAAAGGAAAAACCATAACCTTAAAGTTAAAGTATTTTGATTTTATAGTTCAAACTCGCAGCATAACCATCCATGAATTTACCAATAATGAAACTGTAATTTTTGAAACTTGTATTGACTTGTTGAACCAGCAATACCCTTTAAAATCATTGCGATTAATAGGTATAACATTATCTAATTTAGACAATGATTTACCAACAGAAAAACCAAGTTCAATTGCTCAATATTTGCAACTTAAACTTGACTTGAATGAAATGTAATTAAACATTTTAAAAAGTTATTCTGATCTATCGTAAGCTTTAATAATATCCTTTACTAATTTATGTCTTACCACGTCTTCATAAGTTAAATATTGGAAATGAATTCCTTCGATATTGTCTAAAATTTTCACTGCTTTAAGTAATCCTGATTGTTGTTTTTTAGGTAAATCTATTTGCGATAAATCGCCAGTAACAATTACTTTGGCATGAGGACCCATGCGGGTAAGGAACATTTTTAACTGTAAATCTGTTGCATTTTGAGCTTCATCTAAAATTACAAAAGCATTGTCTAAAGTTCGTCCACGCATGAATGCTAGAGGCGCTATTTCTATCACACGAGTTTCAATATGTTGCTTTAGTTTTTCAGCAGGAATCATGTCGTCTAAAGCATCGTATAATGGTCGCAAATAAGGGTCAATTTTCTCTTTTAAATCGCCAGGCAAAAAACCTAAATTTTCACCAGCTTCCACCGCAGGACGAGCTAAAATAATTCGTTTTACTTCCTTGTTTTTTAATGCTTTTACAGCTAAAGCAACAGCAGTATAAGTTTTTCCAGTTCCAGCAGGGCCAATGGCAAAAAGAATATCGTTTTTTTGAATAAACTCCACCATTGCTTTTTGGTTAGGTGTTTTTGCTTTAATGGCTCTTCCTCCATTTCCATATAATATGATATCGGAATTAGCTAAATTATTAGCAATTTCATTGCTTCCAATTTCATCATTTTGGAAATCGCCAGCTAGTAAAGCTTTAAATTGAGAATCACTGATGGTGCCATTCTTGTAAATAATATCGCATAATTGGGTAAATTTACTTTCAAATAATTCCATTTCTAAATCATCGCCAGTAAGCATTAATTGATTGCCTCGGCTTACTATTTTTAATTTAGGAAAATGTGCTTGTAGTATCTTTAAATTACGGTTATTATTGCCCAATATTTCTAGTGGATCTAAATTTTCGATAAGAATTTCTTTATTGTTCAAATTTTTTGCTGCTTAATTATATTTTTGCACGAATTTATTAAATAACTCAAGCCTCACAAGTGAATATTATTACCTTAATATCCGATTATGGAAACAACAGCCATTACATAGCTGCTATTAAAGGTAATATATTAAAGAATATTCCTAGTATTCAAATAGTTGATATCTCGCACAGTATTGATAAATTTAACAAAATTGAATCAGCTTTTGTTTTAAGTAACAGTTATAAAAATTTTGCAGAAGGCAGCATTCATTTAATTTGTGTGGATACCAATATTTTTGAATATAAAAATATTGTCATTGCAAAGCACCAAAACCAATATTTTATAGCTTTAGACAATGGTATTATTAACTTAATTTTTGATCAAGAGCCAGCTGAATTATGGGTTGTAAAAAAGGAATTATTGGTAAATGCTGATTTGTTTATTGAAAAGAGTGTTTTTGTGAAAGTAGCTGAACATTTAATAAGTAATCTGCCAATAAGAGAAATAGCCGAATTAGGCCATTTAACATATAACTTATCGCTTATAAATACAGAAATAGACGAAGATGGAATAACAGCAAATGTTGCGTTTATTGATGGTTTTGGTAACATTCATTTCAACTTAAACAAATTGGTATTTGAGGAAGTTAGAAATGGGAGAAATTTTAAAATTTATTATGCTAGAAAAAACTATTTCGATAAAATTTCGAAGCATTATAATGAAGTAAAGTCTGGTGCAGAATTGGTTTTATTTAATTCGAATAATTACTTAGAAATAGCAATTAATAAAGGAAATGCTTCGCAATTATTGGGACTAAAAACAAACAGTAAAATAATAATAGAATTTTTGTAAATAAATAAATGATAACTAGAATAGTACGATTAAGTTTTGATCCAAATAAATTGGAAGATTTTTATAAAGTGTTTGAGGCAACAAAACTTCAAATTGCAGCATTTGAAGGCTGCAATGGATTGCAATTGATGCAAGATGCAACAGAAAAAAATGTAATTTATACTTTAAGTTATTGGGAAAACGAAGCAAGTTTGAATAAATACCGTTTTTCAGAACTATTTAAAGCCACTTGGAGTCAAACAAAAATTTTGTTTAACAATAAGCCACAAGCATTTAGTTTAGAATTATTACAAAAAGTAAAATAATATTTGCTTATAAACCAAATATTTTTACTTTTGCAGCCCTTAAAAATAACAAATTTAATGGCGGGGTAGCTCATCCCGATAGCTATCGGGAGGTTAGAGCACAAAAAAAAAGATAAAATCTTTTTTACAATTTAATGGCGGGGTAGCTCATCCCGATAACTATCGGGAGGTTAGAGCACATAAAAAGATAATATCTTTTTTGAATTTAATGGCGGGGTAGCTCAGATGGTTAGAGCACAGGATTCATAACCCTGAGGTCGGCAGTTCGATTCTGCTCCCCGCTACCAATAAAAAAAGTTGCCAATTTTGGTAACTTTTTTTGTTAATATCGAAATGTTTTAAAAACGTGATCTTACGTTTTCGATTACGCTCGAACTGACGAGCTATTAAAAGTAATCCTAAAACTTATTTCGGTCTGTAACCACTTACTTTCAAAATTTCGTCCCAATTGTTATTATTCATAATTTCTGAAAGAGAAGCACCTGATTTTTCTGCATAGTTTTCCAAAATTTTATAACCACAATAAACACCTAAAGATGGTGCGCTTTCTTGCGGAATTCCTTCGGCTGAGGTAAAAGGACCATCGGTTAAAAAACGCATGTATTCATTCGGATTTTTTTCATACAATAATTTCTTATCTACAAAAAAACTCCAAATTTGACTTTCACTTTCGTTACACCAATCCATTTGTTTTTTTGTATATCCAAACACCAAAGTATCGTTTAATTCTGGCAATATTTTTTTTGTAAAATACCTCACTTTTGCTTCAAAAAGCATATAAGCCAAAAATCGTTTATCTTTTAACTGTTTGTCGAAAGTAGATATGGCAATAGCTTTTAAAGTGTTTGGGACAATATAATCTTTGGTCATTTTGGTTCGCATAAATTCAGGAAATTCTGCTGGATAAAAAGGATAATCTTTTCCCAAATACATATCTAATCCTATTCCAATAATGCTGTCGTAAGCGCAATGAGCTTCGGTAAATTCAGAAATATAACTCACAAATTGAGGAATTTTTGCAGTTGGAAATTCCTTTTTATAACGGCTCATGGCTACCGAAAGTTCGTCTTCTATTTTTGTTAAATTGGGATAAGCACTATCAACCTCATTTTTTAAAGTTAAAATGCTCGGATATTTTACAAAACCAACTAAACTTTTCGCAAAATATGGATCATTGGTTTGAGTTAATATTCCTAAAGTATTTTCACAAAATCCAAAATAAAACTCATTATATTTTTTAGCAATATTACTAAAATGAGCATCATTTATTAAATTGGTATCATTCAAAATCAAGTCTTGTTCAAACCTTTGAATGGTTAAATGATTCACTTCTTTTGCTTCATTTTCTATATTAGATTGATTGCCGCAAGCAGCCAAAAAACAAATAAATATACTTGTAAAAAAAATGTTACTGTTTTTATTAAAACTATCAATAAATTGCAATGCTTTCATGGCAACAAAAATATGAGAATAAAAAACATTTT
>JBMOGB010000068.1:0-16120 GCA_049318585.1 Bacteroidia bacterium
AAGGATTACAAATCCTTTGTTAAATAATTCGGGATTGCAAATCCCGAACGGCTGGGTTTTGTGATTACTCGATAACAATAGCTGGAACAGTTTTATCCATTCCCATTCTAGTACTATATTGATATGTCCCTATTTGTTTAGCACATTTTTTATTAGGAATTTCTATTTTTTGGTCGTCATAATATGATTTGTTCTCGTAATTTATTAGCAAAAACGTAATCCTGTCAGGATACTCACCTGATTCAGCCAATGCCATATTTGGCGTCATTACTTGTAAAATCACCAATTGTTTTTTTGTTGTAATACATTCTCCCTTTTCAGGAAATAATGTAAGACCGACTAAATCTTCTTTGGATTGTTTGGAATTAAAAATCAAAAATGCAACTAGAATTGTAGCCAATATTCCTACAACAAATCCGCCTATAAAAATTAGAAATTGTTTCATATTTATATCATTTATTGTTTTGTTAGTTTTAAATTTTACTGTTCCTGCCGAAGTGGTGTTTTAGCGCAGCGACACCAACAACATATTTCTACTAAAAAACACCAACCTTAGACAAGGATTACAAATCCTTTGTTAAATAATTCGGGATTGCAAATCCCGAACGGCTGGCGAAACGGTCACTGAGCGGAGCCGAAGTGGCGTTTCGGCTTCGCTCAACGACCAATGTAGCCATTGTTGGTGTTTTAGCGAAGCGACACCAACAACATATTTCTACTAAAAAACACCAACCTTAGGCAAGGATTACAAATCCATTGTTAAATGATTCGGGATTGCAAATCCCGAACGGCTCGAGAAACGGTCACTGAGCGGAGCCGAAGTGGCGTTTCGGCTTCGCTCAACGACCAGTTTCGGCTTCGCTCAACGACCAATGTAGCCGTTGTTGGTGTTTTAGCGCAGCGACACCAACAACATATTTTTAAGTAATAAAGTAATTACCTATTAACCTTACTTCCTAGGTTGCGCATTTAGCCATTTTGTAATTTCATCTATTACATATTCTGGCACATTGCTTCTGTTAAAATATTCATCAGGAGTTGATTTTCCTTCACCTTCTAAAAACAAATGATTCAGTTTTTGGAAACTTGTAAATTGATAATTAGTTTTATTTATCAATGCATTTTTCCATTTTAAATATTCGCTAAGTGGTACTTGATAATCGCGTTCACCTTGTAAAACCAAAACAGGTTTATTATTGCTTTGGGCCAATTCAATGGTGTTTAAATTATTCAAATAATTCCAATAACTAAAAGGATACATGCTAGGCAAACTATCGTTGGAATAAGTTACAGGTAAATTTTTTATTTTAGCATTATTTGCTGAGACAGCTAATTTGTCAAAAAGCATAGAATCGGCTAGTGTTTTAGCTTGAATTTGTTTTAAATATTCAAACTGATAAAGCATCAAATCTTGTAAACTGGTATAATTTCCGGCAGCCATAATTGCACCTGCAACTTTTTTGTTTTGTTTTAAAAACAAAGGCATTAAACCAGCACCTTGGCTGTGTCCCATTAAGTAAATTCTATTTGGATCAATGGCATTTTTTTTACTAACTTTTTTTACTAATTCTTTTAAATCGGCTAAGTATTCTTGTTCTATGGTATAGTAATTTCCTTTGGCATGTTCTTCCATTATTTTACCAAAATAGGCTTTCGTTCTTTTGTCGTACCTAAGCGTAGCAATGCCTTTGTTTGCTAATCCCCACGCAAAATCTTTGTATATTCTATTAGGACCAAAAATCAAATCTTTATCAACCGGACCGCTACCACCAATAATGATAATGCAAGGATATTTTTTTTCTTGAATAGGAACAGTTAAAATTGCTTCATTTTCAAAACCTACAGGACCAAAAGGTATTTTTATTTCATAAAAACCAAAAGTATTGGCATACGTAGGAATATTATACATTGGTTCAGCATCAACTATGTAAAGTCCACAAATTTGCCATTTTAAATTAAACGATAACCTAAATCCAACTGAACCATTTTTGTATTTTAGTTTAGTAGTTGTTACATGCATAGTATCGGAATAATAATACCTAGTAATTCCTATTTCTTTTAAATCTCCATTTACCGTAGCTAGGCTTTCCCATATGCTTTGAAGCCTATCAACTGTTGCTTTTCTGTGCATTATTTCGTCACAAAAAGTATACGCTTTTTGGTATTGTTCTGTTTTAAACAAATCAACTATTTCAGTTGCTTTTTGCACAGCTAATGATTCATTTTTTTGAGCAATTGCATTATCAAAAAATAAAGAAAAAGAAAGAATTATTATAAATTTCGACTTGAATTTCATGGGTAAATTTTATATAAAATATTGATAAAGTATAGCGGATATTACTAACGAGAAAAATAAAATTTCTTTTAAAATAGCAAACCTTGAACTGATAAAATAATTTGCCATAACTATACAAACTGGCACCGATATGTAACACACTGCAAATACAACATTATGGTCTTCAATTAATGCTAATAAAATAATAAATACAATGAACAGAGCCAATGTAAATAGTATTCTTCGTGTTTTTACTTTGTTTTTAAAATAGTTTGTTTGTAACGAAATACCAGAGGCTAAAACAGTAAACAAAATGATAAACCAAGGTATTATTTTATTCCAATTTATAGTTATAGTACTTAAATATTTTCGTTCTAAACTGTTATTTATTATTATAATTAAATCGTTCAAATTGTCGAACATATAGAACAAAACACCTGTTAAATAAATGGGTAATAAAATACCAAAAACCGATGCTAATAAAAACCGAATATTAAAATAGGTCATTATTACCACACTAATTAAAATAAATGGTAAAAAAATCAAAGTATCGTAGTTAAAAAGCACAGCCATTCCTAAATACAAACCACTGTCGAGCACTACATATAATGGCTTTTCCGATTCGTATAAATTACACAAACGTTGGAACATCAAAATAATAAATAAGTTGCCAATTAACTGCGGGCTTAAAAACATTTGTTGAGGGTAAAAGCTATTGAGCAACACAAAAAATAAGGCAGGCAAAAAACTATCTTTTTGAAATATGGAATGTTTAATTACCATATGATTTACCATCCAGGCTTGTAGTACAATTATTAATGTAGCAGAAACTGCACTAAAATAATAGTAATCGTCAAAAGTAGTAACCCAACTGAATACAAATTGAGCCAAAGGAGCGTTAATATTTAAGTCGATAGTAACGGTATGCAAAAACGGTAACAGACGAATTAGAACTGTAAAAACAATTAAAAAAACGAAAGCAAATATGCTGTTATTTCTAAATAGGTTTAGCACTTTTTTATGGCTTAAAATGTAATACGCATCAAAGTAAATCGTTTATCGCGAATGGTACAAACCAAATGCGAATTGGCCGATATTTGTTTACTATCGGACGGAATAATAAGAACACTTGCGTTAATGGCTTTTACCAATATTTTATTATCAGTTTTGCCTTTTACGTTAAATTTATTCATTAACACATCGCCTTCTTGGTTTACATCGGCATTATATATGGTGTAAATGGCATCGTTATTTACAAAACAAGTAATGCTTGAATAAAAGCCGCCATCGCTTACCGATTGCTGTTCTTTGTTAACAACATCGCCTATTTCTAGCACTCCATCATCTTTTATACTCAACAATAATATATCGTTATAATTATATACTACTCGTGTATTTGTTTGCGGAAATCCATTAACATAATAAGTATATGATTGCCTAGTAATAAAATATTTTTCAGAAACCATAAAAACACCACCATCACTTCGAGGAATAATTTTACGAATATAAAGGTCGTTTAAATCCATTGTTTTACTAAACGAAATTTTGTCTTTTAGTAATTTCAAAGAAATAGAATCTAGCATATTAACCACCACTGCAGTAGTTTTTAAATCAATGGTTTGATAAAAATATCCACTTGTATTTACCTCTTCTTCTATGGCATAAAAGCCAATTATATTCACTTGTTTTTTTATGTTATTTACCACAAAACCCAAGTCATCTATTTCTATTCCGGGCTTTGAAATATCGTATTCTAACATATTTTGGTTTGATTTATAAAAAGCATACAAAACAAACTTTCGGTTTTCATTTTTTCTTTTCTTTTTACCAACTTTAGGAAAGTCGAGAATAGTAAAATAATTACCTTCATTATCCATATCGCAATTGGTAGTTCCTATATCGTTTAAAGCTTCATTTATATCAAATGTTTTGGCATAAACAGGTATCAAATTTTCATCAAATCCATATAAATACAAGGCCGATTTTTCTTTATTATTTTGGCTGGCTTTGCCAATAAAACTGATAGTATAAAACTTTTTGTTGATACTGTTTTTTATTGTTAAATCAATATTGTCGTTTAACATAAACTCATCGATTGAAGCAAGCATAACCATTCCACCAGTTTGGTTTAAGTTCATATCGAGCTTAATAACTAAAAAATCTACTTTGTTTGTAGCAGTATTTTTGGCCGAAATAAATACAAAAATTTGCTGATTAACGAGCAATACTTTTTCAATAAAAGCTGGAATAGTTAATGGAATATCTTTACTAATTTCGAGTGAAAGCTTAGAGTTGAATTTTTCAATTAACACTCCTTTTTTGAAATTATTATCGCGGCACCTAATTAAAAACGAACCTGACTCATTGCTGCCAATAATTTGAGTATAACTGTATTTGTTTTTTTTTTTTTACAGGTTGCCCAAACTCTATTATTTGTGCATTTGAATGCAATGAAAAAATAAAAATAATAAAAATGCTTAGCAGCTTATGTTTATACATTATTTTGCGAACTTTAAAAAGAGTGGCAAATTAACAAAATCTATGTGTTTTTGGTATAACTTGTTTTAAAAATGAAGATTATTATAAATGGCAAAAAAAATATATGATACCGCAAAACCGCAGGAACGTGCAGTTTTGGTAGGAGTGGTTACTCAAACCATGAAAATTGAAAAGTCGCAAGAGTATATTGATGAGTTAGCATTTTTAGCTCAAACGGCTGGTGCTGTAGTTGAAAAACAGTTTTTACAACGATTGCCTCACCCAAGTTCTCGCACTTATGTTGGCGAAGGAAAATTGGCTGAAATATTAGAATATGTTACCGTTAGAGAAATTGATATGGTAATTTTTGATGATGAACTCAGTCCTTCGCAATTGCGAAATATTCAAAATGAATTGAAGGTAAAAATATTGGATAGAAGTAATTTAATACTCGATATTTTTGCAAATAGAGCAACTACCGCTCAAGCAATTTATCAAGTGCAATTGGCGCAAGCCCAATATTTATTACCTCGCTTAACAAGAATGTGGACGCATTTAACCAAACAAAAAGGTGGAATAGGAATGCGTGGACCAGGAGAAACCGAAATAGAAACCGATAGGCGTTTATTGCGTGAAGAAATTAGCAAACTGAAAGAACGTTTAAAGCAAATTGACAAGCAATCGGCTACACGCAGGCAAAACCGCAATGAGAAAAAACGGGTGGCTTTAGTAGGTTACACCAATGTTGGTAAATCGACTATTATGAATTTATTGAGCAAAAGCGAAGTGTTGGTTGAAAATAAATTATTTGCCACTTTAGACAGTACCGTTAGAAAAGTAGTTTTTGAAAACGTACCGTTTTTATTAAGTGACACCGTTGGGTTTATCAGAAAATTGCCTCATCAATTAATTGAAAGTTTTAAATCGACTTTAGATGAAGTGCGTGAAGCCGATTTGCTGTTACACGTGGTTGACATTAGCCACGAAAATTTTGAAGAACAACTGAATTTAGTTAACAGCACTTTATTAGAAATTGGTGCAAGCAATAAAAAACAATTGCTTATTTTTAATAAAATAGACCAGCTAAAAGAACCACTGGAACCAGACGATCCGTTTGGCGAAGAAACTGAACATTTGACTTATATAGAAAAATTAAAAAACACTTGGATGGCCAAAGAAAATGGACAAGTAATTTTTATTTCAGCCACCAAAAAAGTAAATATTGACGAGCTAAGAAGTAAAATTATAGCTGCTATTAGATAAAATTTTATAAAGATTTTTCAAACAAAAAAGCCCAAATTCACATTTGGGCTTATTGTATTATTATGTACAATGAACTATCGTCTATTGCCTGTAAACCATTGACTAATTAGTCTCTTCTAGGTCTTCTTTCTCTGTCATCAGTTCTTGGTCTTTCAGTTCTAGGTCTGTCCGAACTTGGTCTGTCAAAGTTTGGTCTGTCGCCACTAGGTCTATCAGAACCGCCTCTGCTACTTCCACCGCTATACGATCTGTTTCTACCACCATCTCTGGTTCCGTATCCACTTTTTTCGCTAAAGCTGCTTCTTTCACTTGAACTGCTTCTGTCGCTTGAGCTATTTCTATCGCCACCTGAATCTCTTCCGTAGCTACTTCTTTCGCTTCTTTCGCCACCGCTTCTTCTTTCTCTATCTCCGCCACCACTTCTTCTATCGCCACCACCGTAACTTGAACCACCTTCGCTTCTGCCTCTGCTGTATCCACCACCGCTTCTACCGCCTCTATCGCCACCTCTGTCTCCGCCTCTATCACCACCACGAGAGTTTCTACCTTCTCTTGAACCACCTGGTTTTTCGCCACTTAATTCAGCTCTAACTGGTCTGTCTTCGTAAGTTTTTCCGTTCAATGAAGTAATTACTTTTTCAGCAAATTCTTCTTTCACATCTACAAAACTAAATACTCCGCTTACGTCAACATGTAATTCGGTATAATCTAAGCCACTTTCTTGAGCAACCCAATCTTTAAAACTACGAATAGTTAATCCGTCTTTTTTACCAATGCTAACAAAAATTCGTTGACCTCTTACATGGCTTCCACGTTCACCGCGTTCGCTACGTTCACCATCGCGTGAAGTTCTTTCGCCACTAGTATTTAAATCAGGTGCGTTTAAGTATTCAGCGCTGAATCTGCGTAATTCTAATGATAAAAATTTCTGAACTAATTCTTCCGATGGCATGTCTAATAAAGGTTTTAAACCTTCCATTACTTTTTCATCAAAAATGCTAGTTTCTATTTCAGTATTTACAATGGTATCAATGAAAGCTACTAATTTTTTATCTCTTACTTCTTCAGCACTAGGAATTAATATTTTTTCAAATTTCACTTTGCTTAAACGTTCTATATCTCTTAAACGTCCGTTTTCACGCATGTTTAATAAGGTAAATGAAACACCTAATTTTCCTGCACGAGCTGTTCTTCCACTTCTGTGTGTGTAGTTTTCAATATCGTCTGGTAAATGAAAATGGATAACGTGGGTAATTCCAGTTACATCAATTCCACGAGCAGCTACATCGGTTGCTAATAATATTTTTATAGCATGATGACGGAAACGGCTCATTACTTTTTCGCGTTGTCCTTGGCTTAAATCGCCATGCAAACAATCAGCATTGTAACCATCTTTAATTAATTTATCGCTTATATCTTGTGTTTCGTGTTTAGTAGTACAGAAAATAATTGCGTAAATGTTGTCGCTGTTAAAATCCAAATAACGTTTTAAAGCTGGATATTTATCGCGAGCATGAACTGCAGCATACTGATGTGTAATGTTTTCATTACCAGTATTTTTTTGGCCAACAGTAATTTCATGTGGATCGTTCATGTATTTACTAGCAATGTTTCTAATACCTTTAGGCATAGTAGCACTGAATAAACACACTCTTTTTTCTTTAGGAGTTTCTGCTAAAATGTATTCTACATCTTCTTCAAAACCCATGTTAAGCATTTCATCTGCTTCATCTAAAACTACATACTTAACAGTTGAAATGTTAAGTGCTCTGCGGTTCATTAAATCCATTAAACGACCAGGAGTAGCAACTATAATGTTTGCTCCTCTTTTTATGTCGCTAATTTGACGTTCAATGCTTGCTCCACCATAAACAGCCACTATGTTAATGCCTGATTTGTTTTTGCTGTAATTTCCAAGATCTCTGCTAATTTGCATACAAAGCTCACGAGTAGGACAAATAACTAATGCTTGTACCGACCTGTTGGTGGTATCTATTAGTTGAATAATTGGCAGGCCAAATGCTGCTGTTTTACCGGTTCCTGTGTGGGCTAATCCCAAAATATCTTGCCCTGTTTCTAAAAACACAGGAATAGACTGTTCCTGTATCGGGGTGGGGTTCTCAAAACCCAATTCTTGAATCGCATTCAAGATAGACGTCTCTACGCCCAGTTCACTAAAATTTTTCAAAGTACTTTATTAAAAATAAGCTGCAAATATATGTAAATAATTGACAAATTGGTTTTTAGTGAGATAAATAAGTTTTGCGGGTATCATTATTCCTCATCCTTAAGTATGAAAAGTGCTAATAAAAAAA
The DNA here is from genome assembly GCA_049318585.1 of Bacteroidia bacterium. Taxonomy (GTDB): domain Bacteria; phylum Bacteroidota; class Bacteroidia; order UKL13-3; family UKL13-3; genus JAAFJM01. Next base: position 8,332 of record JBMOGB010000068.1, read on the forward strand.
TTACAAGCCAATAATGTTGATACAAATGTTGGCTAAAATTAACTTTCTTTTTGGTGGTTTAACTTTGTCAAAGTCTTAAATTTTGACAAAGCCGTTCCCGCTCACTTTGTCAAAGTATTGAACTCTTACAACAGTATTTTCCCACACTTTGTAAAAGTTATCTTGCTTTATCAAATGAATTTTTTTTACTCCAAATCGGTATTTAACTTATACCTACAGATTCTGTTATTGCCTTTATCGGCCACATAAATCATTTTGCGGTTATAGCAAATTCCCATTGGATCAACAAAGTTAAATGGACCATCAAGCGGTTTTCCTGCTGTGGCTTTTCCTCCAAACGAAACATTTACTTGCTTTTTAATAGTTGAATTTGCAGGAGGATTTACCCCTTCAAAACCTTGATTGGTAAATATGTAAACCGAATCTGTTTCACTATCTACCACAAAAAAGTAATTGGTGGCATCGGGCGCTATGAAGCAATCTTCGGGCTTTTTGAATTTAAAAGGCTCGTACATAAAACTGCTGGCTTTACCAATATCAAAGTTTAATAAACTAGCAGTTTCTGTGTATTGAGGACCTAAATCGGGATCATCAATTACCGTTATCATTAAGGTTTTATACTCTAAATTATTGGCTTGATTATTTGATGTAATCAAAAAGTTTTTTGATGTACTCATTCCTTGCAAACGTTGTGGAGGTGCCGAAAAAGTAGCGATACTAGAAATATCAATGGCAGTTTTCAATCCTGATTCTGAAGGATTTAATCCAACACCATAACCAATATTTAGTCCAACTTGATTAAATAACAAAACCGCATTATCGGGCCTTACAAAAGTATTGGCCTGATTACGCGGGCCTTTACGAGTAACATATAAAGTATTGTCGGAAAGACAAGCCAAACCAGTAAAAGTAACTTCTACATCGGCAGCACCTCTAAACTGTGTACTTTGGCGCGAAGCATCGCAAAATGGATGGATTAAAGTATCAATAAATTTGTAATTTCCTTGTCCAGTTCCTTCTAAATGATACACACAAGTTACTGTTGCATTCACAGTTGCATCAAAAACTTTTCCAATTACATAAGTATGCAAACGCCTGTCTTGCGTAACTTCAGTAGCTCCCGGAATGGCAATGGAATAAGCCAAAGTTCCTTTTTGATCTAAAATATTTAAGCCTTTATCATCCACTACATAAATCATTTCATCGAAACCTACATATACATCTACCGGATTTTGAAAACCCTTAAAAAATGGAAATATAGGAACATAACTTACAGCTTTTGGTACCAAGTTCGGATCTATTTGCCCTTGCTTTAACACATCATCAACGGTGTCGTTTTGCTTGCTTCCAAAAATGGAACACGAAGAAACGAAACCCAACATTGAAATTAATAAAAAGATTGTTTTTATATTTTTAAAATTCATGTTATTCTTTTATTTAATGGTAAATAATAAACCAATTCTGTGAATATTTCCAATGCGTGATTTACTAACTAGGCCATAATCAATTCCGAAATTTCCAAAACTACGAGGCATTTTAACTCCAAAACCTAAAGTAGGAAAATTATTGTTTTCATCTAAACCAAACTCCCAACCAGAGCGGGCAAACAATATTTTTTTCCAACTATATTCTAAAGCCGCAGCCAATGTTTCGTTATTATCTGTTGGGTGATTTAATTGAGCAGCAGTAGTTAAAATATTGGTTCCATCGTTAATAGGATCAATGGCAAAACCTAACCTAAAAATGGCGGGAGCAGAAATGGGCGTAAAATCGTTTTTTGCACTTTCATTGTTCATTTTCAAAATGGTAACATCGCCAGTTGGCGCCACATTTAAACCAAAATTAGTGAATGTAACACCAAATCTTGCATTTTTTATTCCAATATTATAAGTCAAACCTAAATCGAACAACACATTATTCACCGACACATTTGCAATTACTTCTTGGGCAAATTTGGCTTGTAATCCAAAGCTAAAATTATTGGTTAAAATCTTTGCAAAAGTTACACCAATTGATGTGCTTCCCATTAATACATTTCGGCCAGTTCCAGTGGGTTCAAATTCTGTGGTTTCTTTATTATCGCCAAAACCCAAACTCATTACATTTATTCCTACATAACTTAATTTACCCGCTTTAAAAGCCACTGCTCCGTAGTTTACTTGACTATTGCCAAACCAACGAGTATGCGAAAATTGTGCAGTTACTTTTCCGGTGTCAATGCTTGTAATTCCCGCTGGATTCCAGTACATTGCAGAAGCATCATTGACCAAACCAACCACTGCACCACTCATAGATGCTGAACGTGCATCGGGCGCAATTTTTAAAAACTGCATGCCACTTCCACCAGTACGACTATTACCAAAGGTTGGCAATATTTGTGCTTGAGCAATGGAAATAGAAACAAGAAATAGGTATAAAAGTATTATTTTAAACTTCATCATTTTTATAAAAGCTGTGCAAAATAAACATTATTTTATTATCTGTAAGTTATTTGTTTGTGAAATGATTAATGAACACTAGTTAATGAAGTATGAAACTTACTTATTACAACTTTTCCAAACTAAATTATGATTAGATGGGAATTAGTTTGGTTCAACCATCAACTATTTTTATAAAAGGCAATAAATATTGATGGGTATTATTAAAACATTTAGTAAAAATTGTATGTTTGTTTGCTTAAAAATAATTACAAATTGAAGAACAAATTATATAAATTGCTTTTGATGGCATTGGTGCTTATTCAAATTCCAGCAATTGCACAAACAGGAAAACTTACCGAAGAACAGCGATTGGCTTTTGATAAAGTTTACTTTAAAGCCATGAAGGAAAAAATGCAAGGCAATTTTGATGATGCCGATTTATCGTTCAGAGAAGCCATTATTTTAGATAAAGAAAATGCCAATGTGTATTACCAAATAGCTGAAATAAATTTTGTTCAAAAACGACTAAAAGAGGCTGTTAAATTTGCTCAAATGGCAGTTCAACTAAACCCTAAAAACATTTGGTACAACAACCTTTTGGCAGAACTATACAAAACAAATAGAGAATACGAAAAATCGGCTGATTTATACCTAGTAATGTATGATAAGTTAAAACCCGAATTGAATTATTTGTACGAAGCTGCTACCAATTATTTTTATGTAACAAAGTACAGTAAATCAATAAAAATATTAGATAGAATTGAGAAAATTATTGGACCAAAAGAGGAAGTAATTATAAAAAAAGAACAAGTTTATTTACAAGCCAATAAAATAAGTAAAGCCATAAAAGAAGTTGAAAGATTGATTGGTTTTTATCCATTAGAGGTAAAATACAAAGGCATGTTGGCCGATTTATATTTAAGTAAAAAAGACGATAAAAAAGCCAACGAAATATATAACGAAATTTTGCGCCAAGACCCAGCAAATGGATACGCAAACATAGCTTTAAGCGAATACTATAAATCGAAAAAAGACAATGATTTGTCATATTCATATTTAAAAAAAGCCATAGCATCGCCCGATTTAGAAATAAAATATAAAATTCAAATTTTGGTTCCTTTTGTATCGCCAGATGTGAAAGGGGAAAAGAGAATACAAGCTTATGAATTAGTAGAAATTTACAAAAATACACATAAAGCTGAAGCCAGCGCCACCATGCTCAAAGGCGATTTATTGGCACAAGATAGTCGTTTTGATGAGGCACGAAAAGAATACCGTGAAACTGCCAAGTTAGATGCTAGTAACGTTACTATTTGGCAACAAGTTTTATACTGCGATCAAGAGTTAAATGACAATATAGGTTTGCTTGCCGACTGCGAAAGTGCATTGGAATTATTTCCAACCGAACCCATGTTTTATAACTACAAAGCAATGGTTAGTCTTCAAGAAAAACAGTACGAAAAAGCCATAGATGCTGCTTTAAAAGGTGTTGAATTTGTGGTGGATAACGATAAATTAAAAGTGCAGTTTTTAAGCATTGCAGCCGATGCTGCTCATTATGCTAAAAAGCATCAAATGGTTGATTCTATTTACGACCAGGCATTATTAATAGAACCAAATAGTGCTTATGCTTTAAACAATTATGCCTATTTTTTAAGTTTAAGAAAAGTAAATTTAGAAAAGGCCGATAGCATGAGTTATTTAAGTTTACAAATAGAACCTAATAGTGCTAGTTATTTGGATACTTATGGCTGGATTTTATACCAGAAAAAAGAGTATATAAAAGCTAAAAATTATATAGAACAATCGCTAAAAATTTCGCCAAAAAGCGGTGAAGTTTTAGATCATTATGGCGATATTTTATACCAACTTGGCGAAAAAGAAAACGCCATTGAAAGCTGGAAAAAAGCCAAAGAAAACAATGCTACTAGCGAGTTTTTAGACGAGAAAATTAAACAAGGTAAGTTAATAGAATAAGAGCTTTTTTCGATTGGTGAGGACACCAACCGAGGGCAAAACTAAACTGGTTGGTGAAAACACCAACCATAGGCAAAGAATAAGAGCTTTTTTCGATTGGTGAGGACACCAAACGAGGGCAAAACTAAACTGGTTGGTGAAAACACCAACCATAGGCAAAGGAATTGCAAAAGTAAAGTTCCGTAGGAACGAAACATTTTGTAACAACGGTCCCGATTGCTATCGGGATTAACCCGTTGAAAACAACCGAAACATCTTTCCTGAAAGCCCAAAAAATATGCGAAATGCCTTCGGCATTTCGCATATTTTTTGGGCTTTCAGGTTATAATTTTTTATTGAATACCACCAGTTTCACTGGTGGCTATTAATATTAAACTCCTTTGGAGTTTTCCTTGGCTAAAAGCTTATGCGATAGCTTATCAGTAAAGAGTTGTTCTATTGTTGTTTCTTAGTTTGACGCAAATGTTGAAAACACCAACTATAGGCAATATTTACCTACAAATTCATTTTATCCTTTAGCTCTTTTCGATATTTTAAAGATACATTTAAAATTTTGTTTATCATATAAACTTCATCGTCAATCAATTCAAACTTTTTATTTGTATTTATCACAAACCTTTGGTGAATTCTAACAAATGAATCATGAATCAATTTCTCTATAAAAGCATCCATGGTGCTGCGAATTAAAAAGTGAGTGGTTTCTAAGTAAATATGTAAGTAATTCCCGTCCGATTGTATAAAATAAATATCATCAATGGTTAAGTTAATTGCTTTCAAACCATCTTGAATCAATAATTGTTTTTTATTGGTTTTTGCGTGTAAATTCAGTGCAATTTTAACAGTAGTAATTAATTGAAGTGTGTTAATAGGTTTAACAATAAAACCCACAGGATTTGTTTCTAAAATTATATCTGAAGTATGTTGGTCTTGATTAGCAGTAATGTAAATAAAAGGTATTTGTAGTTCTTTATTTAATTTTTCGCCCAACCAAATTCCATTTTTTTCACCAACCAAATTTATATCTAATAGCACCAAATCTACTGACATTGTTTTTATTTCGTCCCAAGCATTTTCAGCACTTGGACTCGATCCATCAACATCGAAACCGTTTTCAATCATGCACTGTTCTAACATTAATCGAATTATAGAAACATCTTCAACTATATAAATTTTTTTGTTTGTATTCATGCTTATTTATTATTTTCTGTCAATGGTGTGTTTTTTTCGGTTGTTAAAAGTCAATTCAAACTCAAAGCCATTTTTTCCATTTACAAGGTAATCCCCTTGCAATTCCTGCACTAACATTTTTACAAGTTTCATACCTATTGAGCTGTTCTTTTTGTCTTTTTCATTAAATCCAATTCCATTATCGCTGTAACTAAAATTAATGATTTTATTCTTTTGTAAAATATTTATAGTAATGGTGTTTTCAACATTTTTACTACCTACAAAAGCATGTTTAATAGAATTGGTAATTAGCTCATTGATAATTAAACCAATTGGTATAGTTTGGTCAATACTTAACATTATTTCATCACAATAAATTTCTGTTTTTGGGTGTTGTGTTAGGTTAGTAATAATACTTAAATTAGCACACAAACTTGTTACATACTCATTCAATTTTACTAAGTCACTGGTTTTATTATGTAAATTTTCGTGTACTAACGAAACCACATTGATGTTGTTAATACTCTCTTCTAGTGCTTCTCGCCCTTTTAAATCGTTGGTTTTATTTAGCTGTATTTGCATAAATCCTGAAATAAGTTGCAGGTTGTTTTTTACCCTGTGGTGTATTTCGTTCAGCATGGTAATTTGAATGGCATTAGCTTTTTTTATTTTTTGGTTTTTAAGGTATAAAACTACTAAAAACACTATTATTATAATGGTAACAATTGCTAAAATAACTAAAAACATTATTGTTCTTTCATTTTTCTGTTTCAGTAATTCTTCTCTTTTATCTGCTTCATACCTAATTTGTATTTCAAGCATTTGTTTGGTATTTGCTTCATTAAACAAACTATCTTTTAAGGTTTCCAAAAGATAATAATATTTAAACGCACTTGAACCATTATTGGTTGCGCTATCGAATTTATATTTTGCTTCGTAAAATTCTAAGTTAGATAAATTACTTTCAAATGTTTTTAAATAAAATTGTGCTTCCTCCATGGCTAGTTTGGCATTATTTGCCTTGCCTAACTTTATTAAACATAAAGTTTTTCTGCAATTAACTGAAGCCAAGGCTCGGTGTTGATTACCTAATTTAAAATAGTAATAAGCTGAATCAAAATTACTGAGTGCTTTTGTATAGTTATTTACATTTATATTTAAGTTTCCTATGTTTTTAAAAGCATCGGCTATCCAATAATTATTTTTCAACGTGCAAGCAATTTCTTTTTCTTTATTATAAAAGTAAAATGCACTGTCTAATTTATTTTTGTAATTTACATAACTAGCTTTATCAATATAGTAACTTAATAATCCTTCTAAATTGTTATTCTTTATTAAATAAGGATACCAACTATCAATTATTTTTTCTGCCTCTTCTTGTCTATTCAAACTTGAATAATTAGACGCTAATGCAAAATAAGCAAATCTAAGAGCATTGCTATCATTGCTTTTTTCTGCTATTTTTATTTGTTCTATGTTGTTTTTAGTAGCACCTACTATATCGCCTTTAGCACCATAAACCCATGCTAAAATACCTAAAACATAACTTACACCTCCTTCTACTTTTTTTATTTTATACTCATTTAATGAAGCATTGAGGTAAAAAATTGCTTTATCGTATTGTGATGCATTGGCATAATCTTGACCAATCATTACTATAACATCCCAATAATCTTTCCAAAGGTTTAGTTTGTTAAACTGCCAAGCAGCAATAAAATGGTAATGTAGCGCAGAATCATACTTTCCATAACTCCAATAAACCCTACCAATTTTTTCATTGATTTTTGCTTTCCCTAATGGCCATTTCATTTGTTTAGATAAATTTAGTGCTTGATGGCCTACATCAATAGCTGTTTCCTTTGACGAATTTTGATAAAAATACATCAAACCCAACATTTTATTTACCTTATTGGTATCATTGGGCATGGCATTTATTATGCGCTGCAATGAATCATTTGTTTGGGTAAATCCAAACAAATTTGATAATGTGAATACCAATAAAAATATAAATAAAATTCTTTTCAATAAATGGTTTTGCTAATAATTGGGCAAATAAGAATAAGAAAATGGATTAAACAAAAAAATGTGAAGTTTAGTGGGATATTTGGGAAGTTTAGGATTTATCTGCAACCAAACCTATAAGGTTTTTAAAACACCAACTAACGCTTACTAGACCTGACAGGTGGGGTGTAAAAAATTAACAATAATATGATAAAAACTTCGTT
>JBMOGB010000069.1:0-16020 GCA_049318585.1 Bacteroidia bacterium
TGGGAAAAAAATCAATTTTTGGAAAGCCTTACTTTTTGAGTGAACCCTAATTAGGCAATTCAAAGATCCTTTATTTTATACCAAATACCCATATAATTTAGTCCACCCAATTGCTATCTGGTTTACTTGTTCTTTTCCATCGATACCTCTTCAAAAAAATAGTTCCATAACTAATGCTATGAAACGATTTATGTTCATTGTCTTAATATAAAATCACTCCGCATCTTTGGACTAAATTATAAGAGCATTTGGTATTAGATATAGAATTTAGTTGAATATACAACTTTCAATTTCTGAATAAATATTTAGCATTGAACTGCATCAACATATATTTTTAGCAATTTTTATTGTCTAACAATAGAAATTGATAAATTTATTTACAAAATTCCTGCGATGATACTTTCAATTTTTATTCCTTCAGCTTCAGCACGATAATTTTTAATTAAACGATGGCGAAGAATATTTAAGGCAATTGCTTTTACATTTTCAATATCTGGTGAGTATTTTCCGTGTAATAAAGCATGTGCTTTTGCTCCAATAATTAAAAATTGTCCTGCTCTAGGACCAGCACCATATTCAATATATTTCTTAATTTCTTCAGTAGCAAATTGACTATCAGGACGAGTTTTACTTACCAATTTTACAGCATATTCAATTACATTATCAGCAACTGGAGTTTTACGTACTAATTCTTGAAAAGCTAAAATATCGGTTCCATGAATAATTTTATTCATTTCAACTTTGTGATTACTAGTTGTTTTTTTAATTATTTCAATTTCTTCTTCGTAACTAGGATAATCTAAAAACACATTGAACATAAAACGATCTAATTGTGCTTCTGGTAAAGCGTATGTACCTTCTTGTTCAATAGGGTTTTGGGTAGCCAATACAAAAAATGGATTTGGTAAATAATGCAGTTGACCATTAATTGTTACTGTTTTTTCTTGCATAGCTTCTAACAATGCAGCTTGTGTTTTTGGAGGAGTTCTATTTATCTCATCAGCCAAAATTATATTGGCAAAAATAGGACCTTTAAGAAACTGAAATTCGCGTTTTTCATTTAATATTTCACTACCCGTAATATCACTTGGCATCAAATCGGGTGTGAATTGAATACGGTTAAAGTCTAAGTCTAATACTTGGCTTAATGTTTTTACTAAAAGCGTTTTTGCTAATCCAGGCAATCCAATCATTAAAGTATGACCATTACTAAAAATAGAAATCAAAAGTGCTTCTACAATTTGATCCTGACCAACAATAACTTTACTAATTTCTTTTTTTAATTCAGTATATTTTTGGTGTAAAGCATCAGCAGCAGCTACATCGTTAGGATATGACATGTTTTATAAATAGGTTTAATGATTAATAATTTTATTGATTGTGACTTTCCCAAGAACTTAAACTTGGGCAAGTTTTATATTCGTCAGCTATTTGAACGTAAAACTGTTTGCGGTTTTTTTCTATCCAATGTGCCAACGTTTTTTGTTTTTTGTCTTGTTCAGCTGCTACTTGCATTTTTTGATAATCGTCTTTTAAATTAGCAATATGTGGTTTGCTTTCTGACTTTAGATATAGAATTCTCCATACTTTTATTGGTTCACCTGTAGCGCTTTGAATGGTAGTTAATTCAGAGTTGCTAAGTTGACCTGGAGTTAAGTTCTGAACAATTAAAAATACATCTTTTGGTAATTCATCAACTGGAATTTTTGTATTACCTGTGTTCATATCCGATAAAAATCCACCACGAGCTGCAGTTCTTTTTTCAGTACTAAATTTTTTTGCAGCATTAGCAAATGTAAAACTATCTATTTTTATCAAATTCACAATAGAATCTAACATCAATCTTGATGCTTCAATATCTGCTTTGTAAATCTGCGGACGAATTAATACATGTCTTGCATTTACTTCTTCACCACGTCTTTTTATGGGCTGAATTATATGATATCCAAACTTTGTTTCTACAATTTTCGAAATACTATCTTGAGCAGTTTTAAATGCAGCAGCTTCAAATTCAGGAACCATCATCCCTCGTCCAAAAAAACCTAAATCACCACCTTGTACTGCGCTACCTTTGTCATCGCTATATATTTTGGCAATAGTTCTAAAATTATCACCATTTATTAAACGATTCCGTAATTCTGTAATTTTCTGATAGGCAATATCCTTGGCCTCCTTCGAAACTTTTGGTTCAATAATTATTTGCGAAACTTCTACTTCGGCACTGTAATAGGGGAGACTATCTTTATTGATTGAATTGAAAAATGTTTTTATATCGGTGGGGGAAACTTTAATATCTTTCAATATTTTTTGTTGCATTTCCTGCATCAATAAACTACTTTTTATTTTATCGCGGTAGTTTTGTTTTATTTCTAAAATACTTTTACCATAAAACTCTTCTAAGCCTTTTTCACCTCCAAATTGACGCGCAAAATATTGAATTCTTTGTTCCAATTCACCATCTATTCTTTCATCAGAAAGTGGTAAACTATCAATTTCTGCTTTGGTTGAAAGCAATTTTTCTGTTAGTTTTTGTTTTAAAATATCACATCTAATTGTATCACTTCTTTTATCAGGATTTTCCTTTAAAAACTGTTGATATTCAAATTCAATTTCTGAATGTAAAATAATTTTATCGGCAAAAACTCCAACTATTCCATCAATTGTTTCACCTGAACCAGGTTGGGCAAAACATGTATTTATCATCCCGAAAACTGTCAAGATAAATGCAGTAAATATTACTGATAACTTTATTGATTTAAACACGTTTATATTAGTTAGTTACTTTTTTCAATATTTATGGTTGGAATTTTATCCTTCCATTGGCATTATTATGGTTGGTGAATGCCGATAGCTCTCGCCCGATAGCTTTCGGGAGTTATAGTGACGGCAACCAACCATTGGCTTAGATTATTTAGCTTGATATCTATTAATAAAACAATCCTTTAACAGCGTCATCATTTATAGTAATGTTATATTTACTACGCAATTCATTGATCCAGTTTTTTTCTAATTGATTTTGATATTCGCTGGTTGCAATTCCTTTTGCTTCCTTTAACGTTTTGTTTTCACTATTAACTACACCATTTACCAAATAAAATTTAAAACTGCCTTCAGCATTAGCAATATCAACAATTCCTTTTTTGTCCCAAAGCTTATCAGCAGTGGCATCTGCGCGTTCATTCTTAACTTCTTTGCTACTTATTGAACCAGCTATTTTCTTGTTTAATTTTTCGAAAATTTCAGTTTGAGTTTTTCCTTTACTAAACATTTTAACTGCTTCGGCTTTGGTTTTTTCGTTCAAACAAGTATAAATAGAGTAAGAAACTCTTTCTTTCCATTTATAATTACTCTTATTGTTTTCATAAAATTTTTCTAAACCAATTGTATCACTAACAGCTTTACTCCATACTTTTTTATCGGTTAAATCAAACAATAAAATACCATCATTATATTCTTGCATAACGTTTTTAAAATCTTCGTATTTAGAATCTAAAATTGATTCTTCATAAGCCAAACATTTATCGTTAGCCCAATTATGAAAAGTATGTTGAACAGCCATAAAAATTGAAGCTTTTTCTAAAGGTTGTTGATTTGCTTTTAAATAACTTGCAAAATCTTTCACAGTGTAAGTAGCTTTGCCAATAGTAAATAATGTATTTGTACTTATTTTTTCCTCATCGTAAGTCCAAGCGGCATTTATAAAACTTGAGTCTAGCGTATTTGCAAATGCTTTTAAATTAACACTGTTTTCTTTGTAATTATTTTCAGCTTTAACTCTAGTAACCACAGCTGCTTTAGAACTTTCAGAACGTGAGTCTTTGTTGGTTTTTTGCTTTATAATGTCTTGTACATCTTTAAAAGTGCCAAGTGGACGTTTTTCGATTAACTTAATAATATGAAATCCAAAGTTTGTTTTAAAAGCTCTTGATACTTCACCAATATTAAGTGCAAAAGCAATTTCTTTAAACTCTTCTGGATAACCGCTTAAACTTGCCATCCAGTTCATTACACCTTTGTTTTTGCTGCTTGCTTCATCTTGACTAAACTTTTCAGCCATAGTTTCAAAACTTTCACCATGTTTAATTAAACCATAAATTGAATCAATTTTGTTTTGAGCATCTAAAACTTGTTCTGGAGCTGCTTCATATTGATTTCTAATCATAATATGAGCTAATTTCACTTCACCACGTGCGTCACGTTTATCGTTAACTCTTAAAATATGGTAGCCAAATTGAGTTCTAAAAGGCATAGAAATTTCGCCTTTACCTGTTTTATAGGCATTGTTTTCAAAAGGATAAACCATTTGGAATACAGTAAACCAACCTAATTTTGAACCTTGTTTTTTAGCCGATGGATCTTCAGAATATTTGCCAGCTAATGAATCAAAGTTTTCACCTTTCAAAGCACGTTTTCTTATATCAATTAATTTATTATAAGCTATTAAAGTATCGGCAGGACTAGCATTTTCGTTGCAAAACAATAATATATGTCCACCATTAATTTCTGTTTTCATGCGTTGATATGCTTCTTGCATCAAAGATTCGCTAACTTTTTTATCTGTTAAATAAGGATTTGCTAACTGCTTTCTGTAACCAGCTAATTCAGTTTTGAAATTGCTGTTACTGTCCAATTGCATAGCCTTTGCTTCTTTAACTTTCAGTTTAAAATTAATGTAAAGTTCCAAATATTCACGAACTTCTTTTTCTGTTAATTTATCCTTATTGGTTTTATTTTTGTACAATAATCTTTCAAATTCGTTCTGGTAAACTGTGTCGGTTCCATAAACAAAAACTACTGGATTTGGCTTTACAACAGGAATAACTTTTACAGCTGTAGCGTTACTTTTTTTGCCTTTTTGAGCAAATGTTTGATTGGTAATTGATAATACTAAAATTGATAATGCGAATGATGCAATTTTCTTCATAAACTGTTTTATTTCTATTTTATTTAAAAGGATTGCAAAAATATAATTTTTAAATAGGCTTGCAAGTTTTAATTAGTAAATATAAAACTCTATTGAGTTTGTTTCTAGTTGTTTATAAAAATTGCAAATTTTAGACATTTTTTATTTTTATTTGCAAGTCGTGGAAATAGCCCTAACCTTCTTACTTTTTTGCTTTGTTTGCTTGCAATTTACCCTTTTTGTGTCCTTGTTAAATTTACCCAAACAGAGAAAAAATTTCATAGCAAATGAACAATATCCAAATATTTCAATTTTAGTTGCTGCTCGCAATGAAGAGTCAAATATTATTAGGTGTTTAAAATCGTTGGAGTTACTAGATTATCCAAAAGATAAAACAGAAATTTTAATAGGAAACGACAATTCAACAGATAATACGGAACAATTAATTAGAGCATTTATACAAGGAAAAGAACATTTTAAATTGTTAAATGTTCAAAATAAAATGGGAAAAGCAAAGGCCAAAGCCAATGTTTTAGCACATTTGTTTGAACTAAGCACTAATGAAATTATTTTTGTAACAGATGCCGATATTTCAATAAAACCAAGTTGGGTTAAAAGCATTGTTCCCTATTTTAAAAACGAAAAAATTGGAATTGTTTCAGGAACAACCATTGTAAGTGGAAAAGGATTTTTTGCCAAAATGCAAAGTATTGATTGGTTGTATTTTTCAGGTTTGCTAATTGCGTTCGATAATCTGGGTCTAAAAAGTACTGCCGTTGGCAATAATATGGCTGTAAGCAAAAAAGCATATTTAACTACTGGAGGTTATCAAAATTTAGACTTTAGTGTTACTGAAGATTTGGCTTTATTTACAGCAATAAAAAACCAAGGTTTCGAATCAATTAATTTATTAGCATATGATAATTTAAATCAATCAAAACCACAATATTCATTTATGAATTTTTTGCATCAACGCAAGCGTTGGTTAATTGGTGCTCAAGGCTTAAACCTGAAATGGAAAGCGGTTTTTATGTTGATGGCATTGTTTTATCCCATGCTAATTTTGTTGTTTGTTTTCAATTCAAAAAATGCCATAACAATTTGGATTTGTAAAGTTATTTTACAATTTATTATTTCTATAATTATATCCAAAAGACTAAAAAACCGAACAAATATATTTTACATAATAATATTCGAAATTTACACTTTTATTAGCACTTTTGTTGTTTCAATTTTTTATATTTTACCCATAAAAATGATTTGGAAAAACAGAGCATATTGAAAAAGTATAGTCCCTAACGGGACAAAGGAGCGGTGGTTGTTTGTTGTTACCAATATTGAGTCCCTAACAGGACAATAAACTATTATATTCCGTTAGGAATTACATGTTGGTATCAAGATAACAATATAAAAAATAGTCATATATATTCCTTTAGGAATTATATGTTGGTAACAAGATAACAATATAAAAAATAGTAATATATATTCCGTTAGGAATTAAATGTTGGTAACAAGATAACAATATAAATGTCAAATACATACACACAAATACATCTGCAATTTGTTTTTGCAGTAAAATATAGAAATGGAAGTATAAATTCTAGTTGGAAGCATGATTTATATAAATATATTACTGGGATTATTCAAAATAACAACCATAAACTTTTAGCTATAAATGGAATGCCTGATCACATACATATTCTTGTTGGATTTAGACCATCGCAATCGATTTCCGATTTAATGAAATTAGTAAAACAAAGTTCATCAAAATGGATTAATGAAAACAATTTAGTGAAAAGTCATTTTGAATGGCAGGAAGGTTATGGTGCTTTTTCTTATTCTAAATCGGATGTTTATAAAGTAATTAACTATATTAATAATCAAGAAATTCACCATACAAAGAAAACTTTTTTGGAAGAGTATCTTGATTTTTTAAATGAGTTTGAAATTGAATATGAAGAAAGATATATTTTCAAAGAGATGTTATAAAAAGTATAGTCCCTAACGGGACAAAGGAGCGGTGGATGTTAGGTGTTACCAATATTGAGTCCCTAACGGGACAGTAACAACATATTCCGTAGGAATTATATGTTGGCTAGAGTTGGAAAAGTATAGTCCCTAACGGGACAAAGTTGCGGTGGATTTTAGGTGTTACCAATATTGAGTCCCTAACGGGACAGTAACAACATATTCCGTAGGAATTATATGTTGGCTAGAGTTGGAAAAGTATAGTCCCTAACGGGACAAAGTTGCGGTGGATTTTAGGTGTTACCAATATTGAGTCCCTAACGGGACAGTAACAACATATTCCGTAGGAATTATATGTTGGCTAGAGTTGGAAAAGTATAGTCCCTAACGGGACAAAGTTGCGGTGGATTTTAGGTGTTACCAATATTGAGTCCCTAACGGGACAGTAACAAAATATTCCGTAGGAATTAAATGTTGGTAACAAGAAAACAATATAAAAAAAGTCCAACATATTCCGTTAGGAATTATATATAGGTATAAAAAAAATGATAACAATAAAACAATTTACATTTAACGAGTTTCAGGAAAATACTTACGTACTTTTTGATGAAACTAATGAGGCAATTATAATTGATGCTGGCTGCATGTATAAGTATGAGGAAAACGAACTTGTACATTTTATACATCAAAATCAATTAAAAGTAGTGAAATTAGTAAATACTCATTGTCATATTGACCATGTGTTAGGTAATGATTTTGTGATGAATACCTATAAAATTCCTTTGTATTTACACCAAGAGGAATTGAAGACATACACTGATACAAAACGATGGACAGTAATGTTTAATATGCCCGATATTGTAATTCCAGAAAACTTGATTTTTATAGATGAAAGTACAGAAATAAGTTTTGGCAATTCAAAATTATCATGCCTTTTTGTTCCAGGACATTCTATAGCTAGTTTGGCATTTTATAACAAAGAGCAAAACATATTGATTGGTGGTGATGTAATATTCAATGGTGGAATAGGTCGAACAGATTTGCCAGGAGGCAATTTAACAACCTTATTACAGAGTATTCAACTAAAAGTATATACCTTGCCAAACGAAACCATCATATACAGTGGTCATGGTGAAACAACCACTGTGGGTTTTGAAAAACAAAACAATCCATTTACCAAAAACTTATCGTCATGATACAATACATAATAGTTGGAATTTTATTTTTATCAGCCATATTTTTTATGGTTTATAAGTTAGTTACAGCTTCTAAAAAAAGGCATTGTGGCGATGAGCATTGTGGTTGTAAGTAATTAGAGAAAAGTTGATAGGTTAATTGGTTAATAGGATGCAAGGTTAATTTTTTCGAATTTCGAATTTTCATTTTCGAATTTTTATAAAACAAATGAATTTAAATACTAATAAATACGAAACTTCGTTAATGGTTAGGCCAGACGATATAGACATGAATAACCATGTTCATAGCAGCAAATACATGGATTATGTGTTGTTTGCTCGTTACGATCAAATGGAGCGTTGCTATAAAATGAGCATGGACGAATTTATAAAAACAGGTTATACTTGGGTTATAAAAAGTACATTTATAGAATACAAACGTTCGTTGGTTTTAGGCGAAACTTGCCATATATTTACTTGGCTCGAAAGCATGGAAGGAAGCAGTTGTAAAGTTTGTTTCGAAATAAAAAAAACCAATGGGAAGGAAAGTTGCACAGGCTATTTTATTTATACCATGATAAACACAAATACTGGCAGGTCGGAAAAAGTTCCACAATGGATAATTGAGAGGTATTCAATTTAAAAACAAGATATAAATACAGAAATGAGATACGTTTTATTGCTAATAGCTATAAGTTTTATTATAGGAAGTTGTAGGAAAGATGAAGTTTTTACTTCCACTCCTGTTTCATTAAATTTTAGTACAGATACAGTTGATTTTGATACAATTTTCTCCTTAAAAGATACCAATTCCTTAACTACTCCAAAGTCTATTACTTTACGTTTGATAGTTACTAATCCCAACGAAAATGCAATAAAAACTACTGTTGAATTAGAAGGAAATTTATTAAGTATATTTAAAATAAATGCTGATGGAATTCCTGGTTCTGGGAATTTACAAAAAATAGAAAACCTTGAAATTAGGGGGAAAGACAGTGTTTATATTTTTATTCAAACGTATATAAAGCCCGATTTAGTAGATGGGTTTTCGGTGGCTGAAAAGTTACTTTTCAATACTAACGGAAAACAACAAAGTGTAGTTTTGTTAACGTATGCGTTAAATGCTAATTATTTAAAAGAATATACTTTTACTAAAGATACAACTTTGTATAATATTAATGATAAGCCGTATGTTATTTACGATGATGTTTTAGTAGAAAAAGGGGTAAAACTTACCATAAATCCTGGAGTAAAAATATACAGTCATAATAACTCAACCATTTATGTGGCAGGTACTTTAATTATTGATGGAACAGTTGATAATCCTGTGGTTTTACAAGGTGATAGATTGGATGATGCATACAAGGAAGTTCCAAATCAATGGAATGGAATTCATCTTTTGTCAACCAGTATAAACAATAAAATTACAGGTGCAATTATAAAAAATGGATTTGTAGGAATTAGGGTTGATTCATTGGCAAGTAATGCAAATCCAAAGTTGGAATTGACACAAACCAAAATATTCGACATGGGCGCAGTAGGATTATTAAGTTACTCGGCCTATATAAAAGCTGAAAATAATTTAATAAGCGATTGTGGTCAATATACTTTTTTGGGCGATTTGGGCGGAAGGTATGATTTTACATTTAACACTTTTGTGGCTCTAGGAAGTTCTACTAGACAAAATGCATCATTTACAATTACTAACACACCATACAGAAATGAAAGTGGATCAATAGTAAAAGTATTTCCTTTGAGCTATAATTTTCGCAATAATATTATTTGGGGAAGTAACGAAGATGAAATCAATTTTGTGAGAGATATAGATGGAATTACTACTTCTACAAATGTGAATAGAAACAATATAAAAAGTGTAGTTTTTAGAGATGAATTAATAGTTACAGGAAACGATAATCAAGTAAATTATGATCCTACATTTGTTGATGCTAATAAGAAAAACTATAAGCTAAAAGGTGGTTCACCTTGTAATGGAGGTGGATTAATAAATACAGGAATAAATATTGATATTGAAAACAAACCGAGACTTTTTCCACCAGCAATTGGTTGTTATGAAAAAGATTAGTTTTGGCGGATTAGTTTTTATAAATCAAAAATCCTAAATCAAAAATCGTCTAAAGGCTGCCTCTTTTTTTTAACCAAACAAAGGTAAAAACAATGGTAAGTATAAAGTATAAATAGGCTTTTCCTTCTACAAAGTTTTCGAAAATTGATATATAAAAACCTACCAAAAGGCAAATAATTGCTAAAACAAGCCAGTTTCTAAGAATCCACTTATCCATTATTTTTTGATACTTAAAATACCTGTTATTTTATAAATTTTATATTGCGAAAACTCGGTATTGCTTTCCAATCCTTCCCCATAAATAATTTCATCGGGAGTAGTAATTTTTACATTGTCGTTGGTGTTAATTTTATTGGTTTTTTCGTCCCAAACCAGCGATTCTGTTCTTAAAGTATCGCCTTTTATATTTACCACAATCACATCGTTTTTAACAGTCATGGTTCTTAGTCTGTCGTTTCTAATGGCATATTTTGATTTAATATAACTGGTAATCTTTTTCTTGTTATTATAAAAGTAAGCGGTAATGCCCTTTTTCATAATAGATTGATTGCTTTTTTCGTTATCAAAACGTTCAAGCATTGGCGCAAATACTTTGGCTTTAACCAAACCCGAATCAGTATAGTTTAGTATAATGTTTGTTCCTGTTTCTAATGGTAAATTATCGGAAGCTGTAAGTACTTGAATTTTTTCAATATTATCGTTTTTACATGATTGAAACGACAAGAAAGCCATTGCAAAAGCAGCAATAAAAATGTTTTTTTTAATAATAAAATTAGTCATATTTATATTTAATAAACCACCTATCAGAAAAAACCAAGCCAATTGTGAATTTATAAAATTCTTCATTTACTAAAGTAGTATTTGCACCACGAGTTAAATACTCAAATCCTACATTAACTCTTGAAAATTTCTTATATCTATCTCTTTCAGCAATAGGAATTCCAATGCCACAATTGTATCCAATTATATTTACCGATTGATTTTCTAAAAATATATTAGTTTGTTCTAATCTGTAGCCAAATCGGTATTCTAAGCGTTTAAAATAATTTCTTGAATCTTCTTTTACATCGGGTAACCAACAAGCACCAGCGTTAAAATGCCACGAATTTTGAAGACCTTTATTTTGTCCAAAGCTGCTATAATTGCTCCAAGCAGCAGTTCCAAAATCGGCAGCTATTGTCCAATTAGTATTATTTGTAAAAGCAATTCCATATTTTATTTCAAAAGGAATTACAACTGAACCAGTTTTACTCTCGTCTGTTTTAATTGAGTCTTTTGAATAATCCAATCCGCCTCTGGCAAGCGTTCTAAACGAATATCTTTGATTTCCTGATAAATTTGTTTCTAAGTTAAAAGTTACTCCAGCATTTATTGATATTGGATTTTTATTTTCTCTAACCATTTTTTTATGTTCAAAACCATTTGAATCAATGATGGTTTTATATTTTGGTAAACTAATATTTACACTGTCAAAATTCGATTGAATTCCATATTCAATTACAAATCCGTTTACGTTGTCTTTTCTATCGGCCGACCAATTAAAAATGTTATATTGAGTAGGCAAAGATTGAATCATTCTTGAGTTTATTTGACCAAAAATATAACCAAAATTTACACCAGCCGATAAATGTTTATTTATTTTAGTACCAATACCAAAAAATGCTCTTGTTAAACCACCTTCACCTATTTGCGAAGTTTGGGCATTTACATCTATCAACGCATTTAAGGTATCAATTTTTATAACAGTAGTTCTTCTAATGTCGTAACCTAAGGCAGAATAAGGTGCAGCTCCAAATGCAATTCCAATTCCTTTTTTTGAAATGGTAGTACCAAAATTAAAGTAAGCCAAACCCGAAAGTGAAGAGTTTAAAGTAGAAATTCCACTTTTTAAAGTTCCATTGCTAAGCATGGCACCAGCTTCTATATTTGTTTGATTCAATGCGCTATAAGATGCAGGATTTAAAATATTTATATCATATTTTCTTCTAATTCCTTGGCTTACTTGTCCCATGTTTCCAAGGGTAGCCGAGCCATAATATTGAACATCGCCAATTCCAAAATAGGAATAAGGACTTTGAGCTAAATTTTGTGAGGAAATACTGAAAGTTTCAAACAAAAAACAGATTATCAGTACGATATTGATTTTGTTTTTTACTAAAATTGGTTGCCAGTTGTGGGCTTTATACATTGTGTTTTAAAATTTTGTTGAGTCCAAATAAAGTTAAATATGGATGCGCAAATAAGGCTTTTTTTAGGTGTTTTTCAAACAAAAAACAATTACCTCCACATAATATAATTTGTGTTTCACCAAATTGGGTTTCATATAAATTTATTCTACCTTTTATTTCTTCTAACAAACCATAAAATGCGCCACTTTGCATACAACTTTCGGTTGAATTTCCGTTAAAATCAATTGGTTCTGTAAATGTTAATAATGGTAATTTAGCTGTAAAATAATTCATGGCTTGCAAACGCATATTTAACCCAGGCGAAATTGCTCCGCCCAAATATTCCTTTTTACGGTTCAAAAATTCAAAGGTTACACAAGTACCCAAACTTATTACCAACACATTGGATTCATTAATAAAATCAACAGCTGCGGCTGATAGCGCAATTCTGTCTAATCCTAAAGTATTGGGCGTTTTATAGTTATTTGTAAAAGGTAATTTGGTAAAATAATTGAATGGTATATGTTTAGTTTTAGTTTGAAGCATTTGTAAAAGCTGGTCTTGGCTTTCGTTTACATTACTTACAATACTGAATTCAATTTGGTTTTCCAAAATGATGGTTTCCATATTTTTCACATCTAAAACATCCCAAATTGTGGTTTCTAATAAATCAGAATTTTCAAATATTCCAATCTTAGTCTGTGTATTTCCAATATCTATACAAATGTTTTTCATAGTTTTTGTTAGTTTTTAGTACTAAGTTTCTTAGATTTCCGATATAATAATTTTGCTTTTGTGCTCAACAAAATTAAATTTCAGAACTATTTTTTTTCAATCAATTAAACTTTTATCAAATATACTCCGTTAGGAGATAAATATTGGCAATTAAATAATGAATAGTTCCTGTAATAAATGTCCCGTAGGGACTATACTTAAAGGAGTTAACAGTTTTTACAAAGTTTTTTGTACTTAAATGACTTCTTTTTTAGTACTTAGTTTATGGACTTAATTTTACCACTTTTTTCAAAAATCAAAAATCCTAAATCATATTATCATTTCTAATTCTTTGTGTGCAAATTCTTGCAATTCATTGCCAACAAGTACTTTTAATAACCCAAATTCATTTACGCTATCAATTTCACCAAGAACCAATTGGTTATTGATATTAAAGTAGCAAGTTTCGTTTTTTCGGTACAATAACTCATTGTATTTTTCTGCAATTTGTTGCAATTTTCCCAAAGCAAGTAATTGATAATAAATATTTAATTGATTGGTTAACTCATACAAAACGGTTTCAATATTCAAATTATGATTTAAAATATTTTTTAAAGAAATGGCATTTTTAGTTTCAAAATTTTCTTGATTAATATTTAGCCCAATTCCAATAATAGTTTGTTTTATTTTGTTGCCTTGCAATGTGTTTTCAATCAAAATTCCAGCTATTTTTTTGTTTTCAATATAAATATCGTTAGGCCATTTAATAGCACAATTTTTACTGGTAAATTTGCTTACAATTGCTTGCAAAGCAAGGCAAACAGCCATATTTATATAAGCTTGTTGTTCTATTTTTATAAATGGAAATTCAAGTAAAATACTACATAATAAATTTTTTTCAGGTTGGCTTTCCCATTTATTTAAAGCCATGCCTTTTCCATTGGTTTGAAAACTGGTATATACCACCAAACCGTTTTCAACTTTATAATTTTTGATAAAATTATTCGTTGAATCTAACTGATTTATAAAGTGATATTTAAATTGAATAGACAACAAATTTTTATAACGGTTTTTAAAACCTATTTTTGACGCGCAATATAGCAAGATAAATAGCAAATGAGTACTGAGAAAACACCAGCAAAAAAAGTAGCTGCAAAAAAAGTAGCCAAAAAAGTAGCTGCAAAAAAGGTAATTTTAAAGAAAGTAGTCCCGATAGCTATCGGGACTAAAAAGGAGATAGTAAAAAAAGAAACTGCCCCGAAAGAAATTAAATCGAAAAAAGTTATAACTGATCCTACCGAGTATTTGGCTTGGGCAATAGCACAAGGAATGTTTGAACGTAAGGCCGAAGACATAAAAATACTAGACATGCGTAATGTGAAAAGCGCAAGCACCGATTTTTTTGTAATTAGCCATGCCGAAAGCGATAAGCAAGTAGAAGCAATTGCACGAAGTGTAGATGAAGAAGTAAAAAAACTAACAGGCGAAATGCCTTGGCACCGCGAGGGAATGGAAAATAACGAATGGGTTTTATTGGATTATTTCAATGTTGTAGCTCATGTTTTCCAACGCGAAAAACGCGAATTTTATGCAGTAGAAGAACTTTGGGGCGATGCTGTATTAGTAGAGTTTAAAGGTAAATAACTGCAATACAATTCACACGTAAGAATCAATTATTATTAATTATAATTTATTTTGTAAATAATATTTTGGAGCAATGAAAATTACTCCAACTTATTACATTTGCAGCCGTTAAAAAAAATATGTTAGATAAAAATACAATTATTGGCTTTTCGCTAATTTTAGCCTTATTGGTTGGTTGGGCTTACTTTTTAAAACCAAGTGATGAAGAAATAGAAGCTTACAAACGTCAGCAAGACAGCACAAATATTGCTGCAATTCAGCAAGACAGTTTGGTTAGAACTAATATTGATTCTGCAAAAAACAATGCAATTATTTCAGCTTCAACCGATACTGCTAGCGCAATTCAAGCATTTGGAACTTTTGCTTTAGCAGCTCAAGGAACTGAAGAGTTTTCAACCATTGAAAACAATGATTTGAAAGTTACTTTTACCAATAAAGGTGGAAGAATTTACAAAGTTCAGTTAAAAAAATACAAAACTTACACGCAACAAGATTTAGTTTTATTTGATGGTGCTGATAATGTGCAATCATTCGACTTTCCTACAGTTGACAATAAAATTATAAATACAGCAAATTTGTATTTTAAGCCAACAATATCTGACGATAAAAAAAGCATAAGTATGAAAGTAAGTATTGGTGAAAACCAATACATTGAACAACTTTATGGCTTTGATTCAATTAGCAATATGCTAAAATACAACATCAATTTAGTTGGTTTAGAAAATGTAATTCAGCGCAATAGAACTAGTTTAGACATTAATTGGTCAACTAATTTGCGTATGCAAGAAAAAACCAGAGATGCTGAAGAACGTGTTTCAACTATTTTTTATAGGGTTAAAGACGATGAACCTTCAAAACTTTCAGAAGGAAGCGATGCAAAAGAAACCATTACCAGCGATTTGCAATGGGTAAGTTTCAAGCAACAATATTTTAACCAAACCATTATAGCTGAAAAAGGATTTACAGATGCAGTTTTAGAAACTAAAAACGATCCTTACAAAACTTATTTACGCAAATTCAGCTCTATTTTAACCATTCCTTACGATCATAAATCGAATGAAAGTTTTGCTATGAAAATATATTATGGTCCTAATCATTACAAGACATTAGAGACTTTAAATATTTCGTTAGAACGCATTGTTACTTTAGGTTGGGGCGTTTTTAGATGGGTAAATAAGTACATTGTAATTAATGTATTCGATTTTTTAAGCAGGTATATTGGTAGTTTTGGAATTATTATATTAATGCTAACATTATTGATAAAAACCGCTTTGCTTCCTTTGGTTTACAAAAGTTATTTGAGTGCTGCCAAAATGCGTTTATTGAAACCAGAAATGGATGAAATAAAAGAAAAAACTGGTGGCG
>JBMOGB010000070.1:0-15654 GCA_049318585.1 Bacteroidia bacterium
CTCTTTAGGTTGGAAAAACTTTTTGCTTAATCCCCATAAAATAACCTTGATCCATTTATTTCTAATAACAATTGCTAATATTAGCAAAATGCGGTTTACAAAACAACACCGACTGTTACCAAACAAATCGTAATTGGAAAGGTTCGAGGTGGTATAAACCTCTATTATAACATATTGTAACATGCAATAAGCAACTAGGAACTTTATTGTTGAAATGCTGCATTTTTTAAAATAATAATACGCACAAAGTCTGATTCAAAAATATTTACAAATAGGAGGAATCAACTAATTTGTGACAAGTTTGAATAAAATATTTTTTGATTATTTTGTTAAAATCAAATCATAAAATTACGTTATTTGCTTTCCCAATGCAATTCATAAAAACTCATAAATACAAACTATTATTGGCTTTGGCAGTCGTTGGTTTTTATTTCATGTTGCCCAAACCATTGTTTAAAGTAAATTACAGTTTGGTGCTTTTTGATGAAAAAAATAATTTGCTACAAGCACAAATTGCCAATGATGGGCAATGGCGTTTTCCGCAATGTGATTCAGTTCCAGATAAGTTTAAACAATGCCTAATAACCTACGAAGACAAACGTTTTAGTTACCATTTTGGTGTTGATTTTTTAGCATTGGCGCGAGCCATTAAACTAAATTTTACCAAACAAAAAACCATTAGTGGTGCAAGTACCATTACCATGCAAGTGGCAAGAATGGCCAATAAAGGCAAACGAAATGTTTGGAACAAAGTGTATGAAATGCTTTTGGCAGTAAGAATTGAATGTGGGTTTTCGAAAAATGAAATCATCAATTTATACGGAGCTCATGCACCTTTTGGTGGAAATGTAGTGGGATTGGAAGCTGCAAGTTGGCGGTATTATAACCGACCATCTCATTTATTAACTTGGGCCGAAGCAGCTAATTTGGCCATTTTACCCAACGCACCTTCTATTATTCATCCATCAAAAAACAGGAGTTGGTTATTGCGCAAGCGCAACCAATTATTAGATCAATTATTAGCAGAAAAAATCATTGATTTAGAAACAAATAAATTAGCCAAACTAGAACCTATTCCCGACAAACCATTGAAGCTTCCACAAGATGCACCTCACTTAATTCAATACATTGCAAAGCAGCTAAAAAAACAAAAACAATCCAATAAAGCCATTACAACTTCGGTAAATTCATATTGGCAAAAACAGGTAAATCAGATACTTTTTATGCATAATAAACAGTTGGCTGCAAATGGCATAAATAATGTATGTGCATTGGTTATTCATGTACCAACTGGAACTATCAAATCGTATATTGGAAATATTTACAAACCAGCTGAAAATACTTACGATAATTTTGTAGATATTATTCAAGCTCCTCGCAGTCCTGGCAGTACTTTAAAGCCATTTTTATACGAAGCCATGTTAGAAGATGGAATGATTTTACCCAACACTTTAATTAACGATATTCCAACACAAGTAGCCGGTTATTCGCCTCAAAATTTCGATTTGGGTTACAGTGGTGCAGTTCCTGCAAATAAGGCGCTTTCAAGGTCGTTAAATGTACCTGCAATTAGAATGTTAAATGCTTATAAATACCAACGATTTTATGAGCGTTTAAAAATGTTAGGTATTACAACTTTAAACAAACCATCGCCACATTATGGCTTAGCACTAATATTGGGTGGTGGTGAAAATAACATGTTTGAACTGGCTTCGGTTTATGCAAATATGGCTAGACTTTTAAACAATTATACAACTAATTCGGGTCATTATAATAACGAAAATTGGTTCAATGCAAGGTATGAAACGAAGGCTTTAAGCAACACGCCATTTCTGCAATTACCCATGTTTGGAAAAATGAATGCATCATGTGTTTACCAAACTTTTGAAGCCATGGACGAAGCCATGCGCCCAGGCGATGAAGCCCTTTGGCAACAATTTGAAAGTAGCCGAAAAATAGCTTGGAAAACAGGTACAAGTTTTGGATTTAGAGATGCTTGGAGCATTGGTGTAACTCCCGAATATGTAGTAGCAGTGTGGGTTGGTAATGCCGATGGACAAGGAAAACCAGGTTTAATTGGTGTGCAAGCTGCTGCGCCTATTATGTTCGATATTTTTAAAATATTACCTCGAACTTCTTGGTTCAATCCTCCTTTTGATGAAATGAAAAAAGCGATAGTTTGCCAGCAAAGTGGCTATAAAGCAAATGTTAATTGCTGGCCAGTTGACACCATTTATATTAACAAAAAAAACGACAAAACAGGTATTTGTCCTTATCACGAATTAGTGCATTTAAATAAAACAAAAACTTTTAGAGTAAATAGTAATTGCGAAAGCGTAAGTAATATGATTCACGAATCGTGGTTTGTATTACCGCCCGCAGTTGAATATTATTACAAAGCTGCACATCCAAATTACAAAACACTTCCACCTTTTAGAAATGATTGCGGTGAAGGAAATTCAAAACAAGTAATGGAGTTAATTTATCCAAAAAAATCAAACCGATTATTTATTCCTGTGGAGCTTGATGGAAACTCAGGAAAAGCAATTTTTGAAGTAGCACATAAATATGCAAATGCTAAAATATTTTGGTATTTAGATGAAACATATATTGGAACTACACAGCGTTTCCATCAATTAGAAATAGCGCCCAAAACAGGCAAACACGCGTTAACTGTTACCGATGATAATGGCAACAGCTTAAATGTAAATTTTGAAATTTTAGGTCGGTAGGGGCGAACCTATGTGTTAGCCCAACATTTAAATTTATTTGTTCGACTTTCAAATGAACTAATGTGTTCGTTTAATACTTTCAATTTTTTTAAAGTTAAAACCAAACTCCCAAACTTCCAACAATGTAGTTTGAAGTATTGGTAATTTGATTGTTTTTTGTTTCAAAAATGTATTTATCAGCATAAATACTGCGTTGTTCTATGCGAAACATGGCGTTTTTATTTACATGATAATTAATACCTAAAGTATGACAAAAAATATTGAAACCTTTTTCGGAAGTAATACTAATCACTTCTGCTTCATTATTGTCCATAAATGCTTCAACTCTGCCCGAGACACTCCAGTTTTTAGCTACAAAATAGCGCGCAGTTATATTGGCTTGACTCCAAAAAACATTTTTTAAAACACCTGTTACAGTATCTTTTATTTCTTGTATTCCAGCATATAAACAAGCCGACATATTCAATTTACTTTTTTCAGGTGCATAAATGGCGTAAACATCACTAAAATAACGCATACGGTGGTTTGGATAATAAATAGTTTGATGGTTGCCAGCATACACATTCCAGTTTAGTAACCAGTTATTGTTGGGTCTGTTTTCAAATTGAATTGCCACCGATTTATCGTGGTTTAAGTCAACTATTTGTTGCCAGCCATTAATTACATAAGCATAAAAATTGGTTTTTGTAGAAATAGGTATACTTAACCTAACTCCCGATAAATAATAAGGAACATACTCCGCGGCCAAACTCCTTGTGTACATTAATTGATCTTTACTTACCGCATTTTCGTTGGTAAATGGCGAACCTAAAACTCCAGCATCTACCCAAATTTCTTTTTTGTTCGAAAGTTTTATACCTACTCGGGCTTCTAGCAAATCTTTTAAAGTTCCTGTTTCTGTTGCATAATTAGCATTCATAAAACTACCAAATGCTGGCACAAATCGCGCTCTTATATTACTGCTCGAGTAATTGAAATCGATATAAGCTAAGTTGATACTGAATTCGTTGTGTCGTTGCGATGAATTAAAATATGGAATGTCTTTTTCATTGGGTTCATTGTCGTTCCAAGCATAATAAGTATCAACAAAACCATTTATTTTAAATTTCCCATTCGATTCAATGTCAGTGGTATCAAGTGTTGCTGTATTTACAACTTGGCTTTTTGCCAAAAATGTCGTGCAGGTTACAAAACCAAACAATAATAAAATGCGTTTATGATTAAATGAGAACATCTTTGCCATCGAATTAATTATATAAATAAATGAAAATTTTAAAAACAATTTTTTACTTGCAGGCCTTATTAATTATAAGCACTTCAAGTTGTGCTCAAAACAAAACTAAAAAAACAAAAGAGACAAATAAAGTTATGAATACAATGAACACAGATTCACTATCAACTGCTGTATTTGGTGCAGGATGTTTTTGGTGTGTAGAAGCAGTTTTTCAACAAGTAAATGGAATAACAAAAATTGAAAGTGGGTATAGCAATGGGGATGTTAAAAACCCAACTTACCGAGAAGTTTGTGATGGAAGAACTGGGCACGCTGAAGTATGTAAAATTTGGTTTGATTCAAGCATTGTATCTTATGAAACTTTGCTATCTATTTTTTGGCAAACACACGACCCAACAACTTTGAACCAACAAGGAAATGATAGAGGAACACAATATCGTTCTGCTATTTATTACAACAGTGATTCGCAAAAATTAGCTGCTGAAAAATATAAAATAGAGTTAGATCAATCGGGTGCTTTTAGTAATCCAATTGTAACTGAAATAGCTGCTGTGAACAATTATTACCCTGCTGAAGATTATCATCAAAACTATTACAATCAAAATAGTCAACAATCGTATTGCCAATTTGTAATTGCACCAAAACTAGAAAAATTCAAAAAGGTTTTTGGCGATAAATTCAGTAAAAAGTAAATTTTATTGATGTTGGCGAGGGCCACAACATCGATATAATAAAATTGAACCACATAGAAACATAGAAAACATAGCCTATAAACTATTTCAGCCATTGCAGGCGTCCTCGCCTGCAATTATCAATTATTGATGTTGGCAAGTAAGATAACATCGTCTTATAAAAACTTGAACCACATAGGAACATAGAAAACATAGCCTTTAAACTATGTAATCTATGTATCTATGTGTTTTTTTAGCTATTTCAGGCGTCTTCGCCTGCAATTATCAATTATTGATGTTGGCGAGGACGCCAACATCTGCTAAAAAATAAATGTTGGATTTTGTCGTCACTGCGAGGCACGAAACAATCTCATTGTTTGTTGCAGGTTCAGCCATTGCAAGCGTCCTCGCCTGCAATTATCAATTACTCCTAGCCAATTTCAATATACGTAGCACCGCCACCAAATTTCAAAGGATCGGCATCTTCAAAATGCTTAGCGAGGCGCTTGTTTTCAGCCATTGCAGGCGTCTTCGCATGCAATTATCGTTTATTGATGTTGGCGAGGACGCCAACATCGGCTAAAATTATTGACGTTGGCAAGTAAGCTAACATCGACTTAACAAAACTTGAACCACATAGGAACATAGAAAACATAGCCTTTAAACTATGTAATCTATGTATCTATGTGTTTTTTTAGCTATTTCAGGCGTCTTCGCCTGCAATTATCAATTATTGATGTTGGCGAGGACGCCAACATCTGCTAAAAAATAAATGTTGGATTTTGTCGTCACTGCGAGGCACGAAACAATCTCATTGTTTGTTGCAGGTTCAGCCATTGCAAGCGTCCTCGCCTGCAATTATCAATTACTCCTAGCCAATTTCAATATACGTAGCACCGCCACCAAATTTAATTGGATCAGCATCTTCAAAATGCTTCGCAAGACGCTTATTTTTAGTTAAAAAAGTATGGATTTTATTCTTCAAATATTGGTTTCCAATTCCATGCACATACACAATGCTTTTCATTTGATTGATATAAGCAGCCTCTAAAGTTTTTATAAAAACATCCATTTGCACGCCAATAATATCGTTGGTTTGTTTAGTATAACCACGTTCCAATAATTTTTCAAAATGTAAATCAATAACTGGTTCTGGTTTGGTGCTTAAATCAATGGTTTCAACTTTAGGTTTTTCCGAAAAATCTTTTTGTTTCAATGCCGTTAAATTCAATTGAGCAAACTCTTCGTTTAACTTAAACATATAAGCTTGTTTTTGTAAAAAGAAACAGAACTTTAACGACTGATGAAACTCCTTAGGATTGGTTTTAAACTCAATATGTAAAGGCTTTGACGGCTTCATGTTTATTTCGTCAGCCAATATAAATTGGAATAAAAGTGGATTCCATTTATCATAGTTTTCCAAATTTAACTTCAACATATTTAGCTCTTCTCCGCGGTTTAATTTGCCAGTTTTATATAAGCTAAAAACGTCTTTTTCCTTTTGGTAAATGGCATATAACAAAGTATCGCAACTGTTATTGTGTAACACTCCTTCCACATCGTTTTCACCCATTCTGTTATAAGCCCAAAATATTCCCAAAGGATTGGTGTTTAGTTTCGATTTTAGCTTGTCGTCAGCTTCTTTTTTTGCAGCATCAGGTTTCACTTCATCAAAATCTATTTTCAGTACTTCACTTGCTAAAACAGGAATTTCAAAATCGTCTTCAATGGTTACTCCCACCATGTTTTTTCCTTTAAAACTTGTAACAATACCTTCCATATTTTCATTTACAAATTTTACTTTATCTCCAAGTTTCAGCATGATATTTTAGTATAAAAATTAAGCTGCAATATTAACGCAAAAAGCCGACTGTAAGTCATACAATCGGCTTTTATTTATACAATCAATAAAACTAATAAGGCATTCGCATAATTTGTTGTTTATTCAAATTATGTTGGGTTGGTTCGTCTGGCTTAATTAAAACTGGTCGAGACTGCAAGCTATCTGTATTTCCTTTACTGAATTTTTTGTCTAAAATAATATGGTTTAGTAATTTTATCTTATTCTTTTTTACTTTAATATTATTATAAAATTTTCTTACGTAATCTTTACTATTTACAATTACCAAATAATTACCACTTTCTATAGAATCAAAGGAACATTTCCCTAAACTGTCTGTATATTTAGATCGAAAATAGGAATTTTTTTTTATTATAATATTTACATTACTAATTGTTTTTTTTGTTTGATAATCTATTACAGAACATCTAAGTTTTCCATAATTTATTGAATCTTTTTGAGCAAATAAATTCATCCCAAAAAGTAGGAATGAAAAGAGAAATATGTGTTTACAAAAAGTCATTTTATTATTTTATAAAAGTAACATAATTTTCTTCCATTCCAGCTATTCTAACCCCATCAATATAATGGGCAGTGTTTTCTGGTCTTGCACCGTTAATACAAGGTATTTCACCGTTTCGCGAATCAACACCACGAACATAAGCAGCTATTGAATTGATGTTTTGGGTGGGTGCTTTAAAAATAGGTTTGTCAATTACATATCCATGAATATTTCTATTTCTATAATTAATCATATGAATGTTCAAATATTTGACCATTCTAGATGAAGCAATTGTAAAATTTCCAGTCTTAGTGAACATGTATTCCTTTGCTTCAACAACATAAGTATATATTCCTTCTTCAATATTGTCAATTTGAAAATAACCTCTTGAATCAGTACAAACGTGGTAAGTATTTGATTTACTTTTTATAGTAACAATGGCATTTGAAACTGAATTGTAAGTATCTTCATCAGATACACTTCCATTTACCGAATAATTGGTTTTTTGTGCAAAAGCATTGTAGTTTAGTAATAATAACAACAGCAATAAAATGTTTAAATTTTTCATAACAGTAAATTTTAAATGATTAGAAATAGCGCGCGCTTACTAACTAGTCAACATCATTTAAAAGATAGTTGTATGGAATAAAAATATAGTAAATTGAAAACCTGATTTGGCTTAATTTCAAATAATCTGTAGAATTCCAGCTTTTTTTTTAAGGTCTTACACTTGTTGTCATTTGTTCAATTCTCTTCTCGTAATTTTCGCCTTTAAATATTCGGTTTACATAAATTCCTGGTGTGTGTATCTTGTCGGGATCTAACTCTCCAGCAGGAACTAATTCTTCTACTTCGGCTATGGTAATTTTACCAGCCATGGCCATTAGTGGATTGAAATTTCTAGAAGTTGCTCTAAAAATCAAATTTCCCTGTGTATCGCCTTTCCAAGCTTTTACTATGGCAAAATCCGATTGAAAAGCATGTTCTAACAAATATGTTTTTCCATCAAACTCACGGGTTTCTTTGCCAATAGCTACTTCTGTTCCTACACCAGCGGGTGTAAAAATAGCAGGCATTCCATATCCAGTTGCCAAACAGCGCGTAGCTAAAGTTCCTTGAGGAATTAATTCTACTTCTAATTCTCCACTTAACAATTGACTTTCAAACTCTGCATTTTCGCCAACATAACTCGAAATCATTTTTTTTACCTGACGAGTTTTAAGCATTAAGCCTATTCCAAAATCGTCAACACCTGCGTTATTGCTAATGCAAGTAAGGTTTTTTACTCCTTTATTTACCAATGCTGTAATTGAATTTTCGGGAATACCACAAAGGCCAAATCCACCCAACATTATTACTGCACCATCTTGTATATCTTTTATTGCTTCGCTAGCATTTGCAACTACTTTTTGTAACATGTTTTTATTTTTTATATTTTAAAATTACAAGATTGAAAGATTACAAAATTAAAAGATTGGAAAATTCTCAAATCCCATATCACACATCTCATCTCTCATTTCTCAATTCACATCTCTCAATTCGAATTTCGTGTTTATCTATTCGATTTTTTTTACTCCACAACAGCCGAAAGACCTCTATCGCAAAGGGCTTGACAAATGCTCATCAATTTTTCTTCTTCCCCTTTTTTAACCAAAGCTTTTCCTTTATAATGAACCAACATAGCACATTGTTCTGCCTGCAATTCATCGTGATCACAAATATCGCAAAGACATTCAATCACCCAATCAAAAGTGTTTACATCATCGTTGTATAAAACTACTTTTAGGCCATTGTCTATCAAGTCTAATACATCAACTTCGAGCTCTTTTTCTGTTTGCATTTATTTATAAATTGTTATTTCTTTTTAAAAGATAATTTGTTTTCTGTTCCTGCCTTCAATCTAGCAATATTAGCCTTATGAGTATAAACAACCAAAATTGCTATGGCACAAAAAAAACAATTTGCAATTACATTATCAGTATAAAAATAAAAAGAAAGAAATGCCGCAATAATTGCTGCACTCATACTTCCAACTGAAATAAACCTTGTAACTGCAACTATTGAAACAAAAATTACTATACAAATTAATGCAATAGAATAATTTAAAGCAATACACATTCCCAATAAAGTTGCAATTCCTTTTCCGCCTTTAAAGCCTGCAAACAAAGGGAAAACATGACCCAAAACAGCGGTAATACCTAGTGCCATTTGTAAGTTAAAATAACTTTGTGTTCCAACTTCAAAGTCAGAAAAATGAATTAAACTAGTTGCTAAAAAACCTTTTAATAAATCGATGAATAAAACAATAAAACCTGCTTTATTTCCCAAAGTTCTTAACGTATTTGTGGCGCCAGCATTGCCACTTCCATGCTCGCGAACATCTATTTTATGAAAAGTTTTTCCATACCAAACTGCGGTAGGAATTGAGCCTAATAAATAGGCCAAAAGTATTAATATTGCTATTGTCATTTTAAAAAATCAAATTCAAGAGTACAAAATTTATAGATTATAAAAAAGTATTTGCACTATTTCTATTCCGAAATACTTCGTTTGATATCACGTTTTATGCGTTGTAATACTTTGGCTTCATGAATAAAATTGTCTACTAAAATTTCCATTTCTTCCTTTATTTGTCTAGGCGAACGATTGCTGTTTATAGCTAATTGTTTGGTTTTTTTCTTCAAATCTTTTTCAGGTACAAATGCTGTTTCTTTAATGGCATTTTCTATGCAAATAATTCTTAAACCTTCATCTTTTAAGTTTCCACTTTCAGCAATTAACCAGCTTAACGAATAAAAATTAGTTGATTGAATAGTTATTGGTTTTAAATGGGGTAATAACGGTGGCATTTTATTAAACGGACTAATTACCACTTCTTTGGTTAAATAAATGTCCATTTTAGCATGTGAGTTTTCTATAAATTTTAGTTGCACCAATCCATTTAAAGCTTGTGCGTAAATACTAATCCAGCGTAATTGTCTTCTAAATTCGTGTACACCATTTTCCAAATCATTAAAATTTAAAATACCAGATTCATATTTATCTTCTATTTCATCAATTTGATTGATAATACTTTCTCCAATTTCAACTTGTTCGTCTTCTGAATCCAACCAACTTGCAGTTTCCAATTCTACTTTTATGATGGTAATAATTGATTTTTTTTCATTGATCCAACCATCATTTGTTAGCATACTATCAAGGATTGATAATTCATTATTATAATGCTGTATTAGGTTATTCAATAACACTTCTGGAAAGTTTTTTTGAACCGAAAATTCTTTGATAAAAGCATTATAATAATCAATTTTTCCTAGTTGATCTTCCAATGATTTATACATTAAACGCATTCTATCAAAACGTTTTTTGTTATGAATATTTTTGTAAATTCTAGTCAATGCTTCTAAATAAAAAAGTATTTGCCTAGCATTTGATTGAAATAATGTAAGCGCTGGTTGTTTTGATTTAGCCGCATTTTTCAATAGATTTTCAAAAATATCTAACTGTAAACTAAATCTATTTACTCCATCTAAAGTATTGTTTTTATTTTTCATAATCTTATTGTTTATTGTTCTTTATAACTTGATTCAACATTTTTTATATTGCCAAATTCCCATTTATTGTTCACTTTTTTTAGAGAATAAATCTCATTTGCTTTTTCGCTTAAATAACTTCCATTTGGTTGAATATTTAAAATAAATACTCCATCCATTGTAAAAACTTCTGCTTTTTGTAAGTCAGTTGTAATAAAAACTCCCGCTGTAAAAGTTTGTTCTTTATTAGTCAATTGAATGGGTAATTCAAATGTTCTAATACATTCATTTTTCAATTTACTCCATTGGTATCCAGCAGATCCAATACATCCATTTGCATCTTTATCACTTCCCACTGCCCTGCCCAAATGAGTGGTTCTATTACAAGCAAAAAGTAAAATTAAACTAAAAAAGTAGCATATATAAATTGATTT
This sequence comes from Bacteroidia bacterium, assembly GCA_049318585.1. Taxonomy (GTDB): domain Bacteria; phylum Bacteroidota; class Bacteroidia; order UKL13-3; family UKL13-3; genus JAAFJM01. The sequence goes on from JBMOGB010000070.1 coordinate 10,944, forward strand.
TTTCATTGGTTATTTCTTTGTTTTTATTATTCCTTGTTTATATAAATCTAAGGCTTGATTCAATATTAATTGTATCGTGTTAATTGGCAAATCAATACTGGCATCAAATAATATAATTTTCATTCTGGAACGCTTTTCACTTATCAAATCTGGATGATTAATTCTATTGCCTTCTACAATTCCAATATAAGGTTTTTGTTGCTTTTTGTTTACCCATAAATAACAAAACATTTTTCCTTTATAACAAAAAAATGGCATCCCATATTTCCATTCAGCTGTTATGTTTTCATCTTGCAAAAGTATGATATTTTTTAACGCTAATAAACAACCTCTTATTGGTTCATTGAATTGAAAATAAAAATGATCCTTTTCGCTCATCTTTACTATTTATTAAAATGTTTTTGAAGCTGCTCAGCTACTATGTTTAAAGGCGAAACAATAGCATTTACATATTGATAATTTCCTTCTCTATTATTATTAATTGAAAGCTGAATTGGGCTTGCTTCACTTTGAATGGCATTTACTTTAAACTGTTCACTAATTTTATCATAAAAAACATAAGGCGCACCCGATGAACCAAAGCGGAAATATCCTTTAATTAAATACCTCAATCCTTCAAAAACAAAGTTCCCTCCTACTGTATCTACAAATGTTCCATGATGATCGAGATAACCTTCCATTTGTGCTTTGTTTAAAAGCCTTCCCATAAATCCACCGGGCGAACTTTGCAAGCAAAAAAGGTTTGATTCATCGTCATTTAAAACACTAAAATCAACTGGAATATTGGGTAGTTTATTGATTACATTTTGTGGTGTATTTATTATTTTATACAATGCAATATCAGCACTATAAAATGCTTCAACTAATTCCAATTCAACCAAAAATGTATGTCGGTTTATAGATGGTTCGTGAAAATAAGTGCTGGTATCAAATTGAACTGTTAAAGCTTCATCATTATAAAATTTGTTTTCTTTGAATTGAATAATTAAATGAGGTGTGCAAATATTCTTTTCTGCCAATGTTACCCAGCGTGTATCAAAGTTTATTTGCTTTAAAATTTCAATAATTGTTTGAACATTTTGTTGGTTTACATTTACCAAATAACGTTTATTGGTAAATGAATCCAACACATAGTATTGTTCAAAAACTTGAAGTTGTGAAGGATTTAAAAACGGTAAAATATCTTTTCTATAAATTTCGTTGTCAATAGACTTAAAAAACTGTGCTTCGGTTTTTAAATTATGAGCCACAGAAAGCACAAAACCATTGCCAATATGAAACGCACAAATATTGTTATCAAACTGTTTTCTATCAGGTTCGTTTACGTTGTAAATCCACATAATTCTGAACAATGGCGATGTTTGTTCATTGATTAAATCTAGTTTTTTATTCAGCATTTTTTGTAAAAAATATTGATGGTAAATATAATAAATAAAATTAGATAAAAAGCCATGAAAATGAAAACTTTCAATTGAAATTACACCATTTATTATCAATGAATTTTGATTGTTATATTAGCAATGTTATATAAAAAAACTCTTAGCTTTACGGTGTTTTTTTCTACTAACAAATCTAACTATGAAACGTACCATCAAAAAACTGTTTTTAGGTAGCAATGCCAAAAATGTAAAGCCATTGGTTAGTCCAATCCAAAAAAACATAGGAAATATAAAAGCCATTTGGCATAATCACCATCAAGACGATAGTGGGATTGAGAAAATTATTCGCCTTTTTTTAGCATCATCACAATTGCTTTTTCCTGGCATTTATTTAAAAACTTTGGCAAGTAAAAAAGGACATGAATACCAAGATTTGGCTCTAGATGTTTACGTACTTTTAAAAGTAGTTTTTCCTTTAGTAATTCTTATGAATCATTGGGAAAACCATCCTTTTGTTGTAGAAATTTTGGTTTATTTATTCCTCGAAACCATCTTGTACATTCCTACTTTAATATTTGCATCCGACATGTTTTCTAGGCCACGTTCTTACAAAAGATCCATGCTTTTGTTGTTCTTTAATTACCTCGAAATTGTATTTGCTTATGCAGTAATTTATGCAAGTGGAAACTTCTTAAACCAACCTTTTACTCATTGGTTCGATGCTGTTTATTTTAGTACCATTACCTCATCATCTATTGGTTATGGCGACTTTTATCCAATTACCACTTTTGGAAGATTTTTGGTTAGCACCCAAGCATTATTGTTTTTGTTTTTTGTGGTTTTATTCTTGAATTTTTTCTCTGCCAAAATAAAATCAAAAGGCTATTTTGACCATGAAAATAAGGAGTAGAATTACAAACTTTTCAATCTAAACCTGCTAGGATTGACATTTTAATTATCGTTTTCAACTTCATCGAAGTCGAAGCTCCAAGCATCTTTAAATAATATTTTTTTTGTTTTAAATGTTGACTTTTTAAGTCCCTTTTCATTGAGCGTACTCAAAGATTCCCAATAGATTTTTTTGTCGTTTGAATGATAAATGAAGGTATATATTTTTCTGCCCAATCCACTCATTTTATTTTCATAATCTTTCTCTATACCTCCAGAATAAACAGTAACAATTAAACTGGAATCTTTAAACAGTATATTTGGACGGCTTTCATCTTTGCTCCCAATAAAATGTTCATTAACAGCCACAATCTCGAATGTGCCATTGTTTTTACCTAATATAACTCCAATTTTATTTTTAAAGGTATGATTCTCTTCCCCGTCAGAATCTATATTATAACTTTCCTTCTTTACTTGAAATATTACATCTTCCATACTATCGTTGTTTATGTCTCCAAATTCATACTGAACAAGTTTGAATTTGGGATACGCAAGCTCAACTAATTGTTTTAGTTCTGAATATTTAGAAGGAACCTCAACAAGTGTGTCTCCGTTATAGCTCATTATACTTGTATATTTATAATCAAAAGCATCAATACAAGTTACTTCACAATCATCTACCGGAATAATGTCAATCATTTCTGATGCGTAAGTAGACTTTATCATTTTCCCTTGGATTCCACTATGCTCAGATGGGAAAGTATAAATTTCGCCTTCACTTAAGCCACCATCACCAACGCCTCCACTCGAACAGAAGTATTTAATTTTTTTACCATCCCAAAGATAGTAAGTGTCTCCCCCCCATTCCCCACAACTATGTGCCATAGATTCTATTCCCACAAAATCATAACCTTTGCCAAATCCTAAATCTCCAAAAGAAAGAATTGCCTCCCCATTTCTGTTACCTATATAACAACTAGCAATTATTTTGCCTTTAAATAAAACTATCAATGCATTGTTACACATTAAATAAGAGGTATTGACATCATCATTATCATAAATTTGTATTTTTGGGGTTGAGATCGATTTTCCCCAAACATATCCTACTTTACCTTTCCAGTTAATTTTAAACCAATAATTATATTCACCAGCCATTTCTTCTCCTTTCTTTGCTTGTTCAATCACATTTACAAATATGTGTTTTGACAATTTTCCAATTATTTTAGCATTTATATTTGGTGCATCTCTTAAATTCACATTATCTGCGATTATTATGGAAGATGTTATAGAATCTAGCACTTTTTTTTGTGCTGCTTGATGAAGGGAATTGATATTTTCTTTATCACATTTTCCTGCACTAACAACGTTTACACCATCGAAAGAAAAAATTAAATCTGAATGACCTAATTTGAAATACATATTTTCTCTTACTGCAAAAAGAGGTTCAACTTGATCAAAATATGAATATAGTATGAATGGTTTATCCAGATGAGTACCCGTATTAATCAGGCTGTCTCCGGTAAATACTTTATATACAATTCCTTTGAAGTCATTTTTAAGCAATAGTCTATTTCCATTTATATGCTTGTAGGTCTTTGTGGCAAGTGTATTTCCCCATAAAAACCCTTGATTACCTTTGTAAAGAACAGGAACCCAAGATGAAATAATTCCATTAATGGTGTCTTGTACATGTGTTTTGTTGCAAACAATTACTTCTATACCATGTTTTAAGGTGACAACAATTTTAGATTTTACCGATGATGTTTCTCTAATATTTGCTTCATCTGTAAATATAGCAACTCGATCGTTTCTTTCATAAAATTGCCCAAAAATAAAATGGCTATGAAACAAAAATATTGCGATAATAAAGTAGTTTTTCATTTTTAATTATAGTTAGGCTGCTATTTTAGATTTGCAATCCAAATCAATTTCTCCAAAAATTTGTGAACCGTTTTTTACCATGATATTTTAAAGCAAATATATTAAATGACATTGATGTTTTAAGCATTGCAAATATTAGCTAAATGAGTTTGACAAAACAACATCAGCTGAATATTTTGACCACGAAAATAAGGAGTAGAATATTAAACTTTTCAATTCAAACACATTACGTAAAATTCCAACAACCATACTTGCATATTTAAATCTTTATCGTAATATTGCAATATAAAAATAAAGAATGGGGGCAAGTAAAACAGATCATTTTACCGAAAAACAAAATCAATTAGCGGCCATTGCAAAAGCTTTAGGTCATCCGGCACGTGTGGCTATTATTGAGTATTTACTTTCGGTCGATTCATGCATTTGTGGCGATATTGTAAATGTAATGCCATTGGCACAACCTACAGTTTCGCAGCATTTGAAGGAACTGAAAAATGCAGGAATTATAAAAGGAAACATTGAAGGAAATGCCATTTGTTATTGTATTAACGAAGAAACATTGA
>JBMOGB010000071.1:0-15587 GCA_049318585.1 Bacteroidia bacterium
GTGTTTTTAACATTGGGTGCTGGCGATATTGATTTATTGATAAAACCTATAAAAGAAATTTTAGAAAAATAAGTAGAAAATCATTTCTTCTTAAATTGAAATGTTTGTGTCAATCAAAGGAATAAAAAAAGAAAGTTCCGTAGGAACGAAGTATTTTGTAGCCACCAGTTTTAACTGGTGGTAAAAGGAAAAGTCAAAGAATGCAAACCCCAGAAAATCTTTTGAAAAGCCTTTGGCTTTTCAAAAGATTTTCTGGGGTTTGCCAGAGGTACGTATTTGTTTTTTTTCAACGGGTTAAAACCCGTTGTTACAAAATGTGTCGTTCCTATGGAACTGTTACACAAAGAATATATACTGTGAATTTTTAAAAAAATATTTTAAAAAACTTTAATTATGTATATTCAATATTTGTTGGAAGAAAATTATTTAAATAAAGGAACTAAAATAAGGTTACAGAAAAATAAGAAAAATAATGAAGTGGATGAGTGATAGAAATATTAAAGCTTATAAAAAGCTTGGCATGCTCCTTTTGTGGGTAATGCTTTGCTGTGGGCTTGTATTTGCTATTGCATTTACCAATAATCAAGAAAAAAACTTAGCAGCTAAAAAGGTTATTATTCAAATATTCCCTGAAAACCTAGAGTTTTTTAACAGAAAAAAAGTAATTAATACTATTTCGGAAAACGGAACTTTAAACGATATTTCAAATGCCAAAATTGATGAAATAAATACGGGTTATTTGGAAAATAAATTGTCGGAAAATACCTTTTTGCAAGATGCAAAAGTATATAACGATTTGAATGGAAATGTGTATATAAAAATTAACCAACGCGAGCCAATACTAAGGATTTATAGGTTTAATGGAATAAATTATTATATCGATAAATTTGGAGTAAAGTTTCAAACATCTAATAGTTTTACAGCACATGTTCCTATTGCCAACGGCAATATTTTTGAAAGAAGCAAACCTGGTGATACAGTGTATAGTTTTGTAGCAAAAGGGTTGTACAATATCGCCTCTTATGTTGATAAACAAACGTTCTGGAAAGCTCAGATAGAACAGATATTTGTAACAAGGGATAATGAGTTTATATTAATTCCAAAAATAGGTAACCATCAAATCATTTTTGGTGATGCTAACAATTTGGAAACCAAGTTTGAAAAGCTCTTTGTGTTTTATAAAGAAGGGTTAAGTAGAGTTGGGTGGAACAAGTATAAAACCATAGATATTAGGTTTGATAAACAAGTAGTTTGTAAATAAAAAAAAGAAAAATTTTATACAATAAAATATATAAAAAATGCAACCTCAAGAATTAAAAATTGTAGTAGGCTTAGATATTGGTACAACAAAAGTTTGTGCTATTGTAGGTACTAAAAATGAACATGGCAAAATAGATATTCTTGGCATGGGAAAAGCGGAGAGTTTGGGTGTAATTCGTGGGGAAGTGAGGAATATTGATAAAACGGTAAACGCCATTAACGAAGCCATTGCAAAAGCAAAAGAAAGCGTTAGCAAAAACCCAAATGCAAATATAAAAGGAATTGAAATTTCATCGGTACACGTTGGTATTGCTGGGCAACACATTAGAAGTTTGCAACACAGAAATAGCATTAGCAGAACTAATACCGAAGATGAAATTAGCAAAGAAGATGTAGAGCGTTTAATTAAAGATACTTATAATTTGGCATTGCCTCCAGGCGATAAAATTATTCATGTTTTACCACAAGAATATACGGTAGATGATGAAGTAGATGTGATTGAACCAATAGGTATGACTGGCATTCGTTTGTCGAGTAATTTTCATATCATTACTGGACATATTGATGCAATAAAAAACATTGATAAATCGGTAAAAAGAGCAAATTTATCAATTGCTGGATTAATATTAGAACCACTTTCAAGTGCCGATGCTGTATTGGCTGAGGAAGAGTTAGAAGCCGGTGTTTGTTTGGTTGATATTGGTGGTGGAACTACCGATGTGGCTATATTTAAAAATGGCATTATTCGCCATACTTCAGTTATTCCAATTGGAGGTAATATTATTACAGATGATGTAATTGAAGGTTGCAATGTATTGCGTAATCAAGCAGAATTATTAAAAGTAAAATTTGGTTCGGCTTTAGTAGAACAAAATAAGGATAATGAAATAGTAACCATTCCAAGTTTTAGAGGCAGAGCACCAAAAGAAGTTTCTATAAAAGTTTTAGCTCAAGTTATTCAAGCTAGAATTGAAGAAATTTTTGAAGAGGTATTGTTTCAAATAAAATCATCGGGATTAGAAAAGAAATTGAATGCTGGAATCGTTATTACTGGCGGTGGTTCTCAATTAAAACATTTAACCATGACGGTAGAATTAGTTACGGGAATGGATACTAGAATTGGTTATGCAAATGAGCATTTAGGAAAAACCCATATTGAAGAAATAAAAAGCCCAATGTATGCTACCGCAGTTGGATTAGTTATTAAAGGTTTTGAAGGAGTAGATATGAGTAATGAAAACTCGAAGGATGAATTATTAGATATAAAAGAAGTAAAAAAAGGCAATGGATTGTTAAAAGGTTTGAAAGAAAGATATAACAATTGGATGTTCAGTGCCGATGATATGAAAGACTTTTAGTGAGTAAAATATAAGAACAAAATTTTAAATAATGCCAACGTTTTAGTATAACAATGGCACTAAAAACAAGACCATGGAAACAAGAATAAAATTTAATTTACCAAAGGAAAAATCATCTATTATTAAAGTAATAGGTGTTGGTGGAGGAGGTGGAAATGCTGTGAATCACATGCACGAGCAGGGAATTAAAGGAGTAGATTTTATTATTTGCAATACCGATTTGCAAGCTTTAGAAGCAAGTGCAATTCCAAACAAAATTCAGTTAGGCGCAAGTTTAACGCAAGGTTTGGGTGCTGGCGCAAATCCTGAAGTTGGTAAAAAAGCTGCAATGGAAGCCATTGAAGATATAATTGACATGCTTGGTGTAAATACCAAAATGCTTTTTATTACTGCAGGAATGGGTGGTGGAACTGGAACTGGAGCTGCGCCTATTATTGCCAAAACTGCAAAAGAAATGGATATTTTAACAGTTGGTATTGTTACTACTCCATTTAATTTTGAAGGAAAACGTAGAAAAACTTTTGCTGATGAAGGTTTAGAAAATTTAAAACGTTCGGTTGATTGTTTGCTAATTATTAGCAACGATAAAATAAAAGACATGTACGGGAACTTGGCGCTTCGCGAGGCTTTTGGACATGCCAATAATATTTTAACAACTGCAGCAAAAGGTATTGCTGAAATTATTACTCATCCTGGCTACATAAACGTAGATTTTGAAGATGTAAAAACGGTTATGAAAACCAGTGGTGTTGCCTTAATGGGAAGTGCCATGGCCGAAGGTGAAGACCGTGCGTTAGTAGCAGTAAAAGCTGCATTGGCATCGCCTTTATTGAACGATAATCAAATAATTGGAGCTAAGAATATTTTGTTAAATATTTCATCGGGAACGGAAGAAATATTGATGGAAGAGTTTGAGCAAATATCTTCATATATTCAAAACGAAAGTGGTTTATCTGCTGAGTTAATTTTGGGTACAAGTTTCGATGAATCGTTAGGAAATAAAATTTCGGTAACTTTAATTGCTACTGGTTTTGAAAGCAAGCCTCGTGAAAATAAAGTGATCATTGGTTCTACAATTTCTGATGATTTTGTTAAGCCAACAGTAGTAAATAAACCAACAGTAATTGAAACAAAACCAGAGGTGGTTCAAGTAGTTCAAACTACTCCAAACACAACTGTAAATAACAGTGTAGAAACTAAAACTGTTGAAAAAAAAGTGGATGAAACAATCAGAATAAATTTGATTGAAGATGAAGCGCCAAAGCAAGAAATAGAATTAGACAATGAATTAGGTTTTGGCTTGCGAATTGAACCAATTCAAGAAGAAATATTTGACATCAATAACATTGAATTAAAAGAGGACGAATCGTATTTTATTAACTCAACTAATGATTTGGTAGAAGATGATTTTATGGTAGCAAATGAAGATGTTTTTAGCAATAAAATAGAAAATAATAACAACGCAATTGTTCCCAAAATTTATCAACTTTCTGATGAAATGGAAAGTAATCCTATTGAACAAGACAAAAAAATAGAACGCCAAATTCAAAGAATTAAGGAACTAAAAAACTTGAATATTACCATTAATAATCCTCAAGGACTGCGTGATTTGGAAAAAGAACCAGCGTATATTAGACGAAATAAAAAACTAGATGATGTACCACATAGTTCTGAAAAACAAATTTCACGTTTAAGTTTGTTCGAAGATTTAGCCAGTGGTAAATCGGAAATAAAAACTAACAATTCTTTTTTACATGATAACGTAGATTAGTAGATTTTAAAAAAATATAAAAGCCTTGTAGAACGTATGGTTTACAGGGCTTTTTGATGTAAATAGTTAGTAGAGGTAATTATTTTTTTAATAATATTTTCCAAGCTAAATCAACACTTATTAAATGTTCATATTCAAATTTATTTGGTGAATCAAGTCTTAAAAAAGATGGTTTATATACTACTCCAATATTAATGTGTTCACCAGTTTGATAGTACATTGAAAAAATAAAACCAAAAGCGTTATTACTTTTTTTAACAGGTTCTATAATTGGTGATAAAGTATCAATACCGCTAAATTGTTGTAAATTCCATGTGTTTTTTGAATACGAAACTCCGTAGCCTATTGACATTCGTTTTATTTTATGGTTATTACTTAAACTTAAATATGATGAATACATTGATTCTTTAATACCTTCAAAATGAACAGGTGCAGGAAAAGGAACGAAAAAATCGGTTACAAAACAAGTAGAAAAATTGACGTATTGGTTTTTAGAATGGTAATAATCAAGACCAACACATAAACCCAAAAATCCAGTATTCTGCTTTGTTTTTTCATAATCTGGCAATAAAAAAAAGGAGTTTATGTAAGGTAAAGATAAATGTAAATGAATTTGGCCCTTATTATTTATTTGTTCATAAGAGAAGTATTTGCTAATGGTGTCAAATGAGTTAACATAAATACGTTGTGGGTATGTAAATTTCTTCATGTTATTATTGTCAACCAAAATTCCTATTCCACAGTTATATAAAATATTGCTGTAAAAAGCAAATGAATTTTTAGGTTTTAATAAAATAGTCTTGCTTAAACTATCGGTAAATAATGTTATTGTAATAGGCTGATTGCTTCTTTCAACGTTTAATTGAACTTTGTTTTTAACCGTTTTGATAGTATCTGTTTTGAATATAATTTTTGAAGGTATAGTTGTGTAGATTTTAGTATTAGTGTACTTATCATTCATTGTTGTAGCACAAGCTGACAAAAGAAGTGAAATTATAAATAGAAAGAAAGTTTTATTCATGATAACTTATAGCCAATATTTATAAAGAAAAACCTTTTATAATTTATCAGTTTTGTTATTCTTTAAATAGGTTTTTAAATTCAAAAGTAACAATAATATTCAAGGCAAGAAATAAAGTTTATTTTGTACTTAATAGTTCCGAAAAACAAATTTCGCGTTTAAGTTTGTTTGAAGATTTAGCAAGTGGTAAATCAGAAATAAAAACTAACAATTCTTTTTTACACGATAACGAAGATTAGGGGTTTGAAAATAAATCAAAAGCCTTGTAGAACGTAAGTTTTACAGGGCTTTTTTTTTTAAGTCCTTTTATTGAAAAACACCTTTTTGCAAAAAAGCTGCATTTAATTCTTTTATGTTATTTGCTGATCTAAAGAAACTTCATAAATTAATTAATACGTTTCCAAATTAATGTTCTTGTTATTGGTACTCCTTCCAAAGTTGTAGTATCTAATTGAATTATCAATTGTTCGTCTATCACTCTTAAATCTCTTGAAACGATGATACCGATATTAGTTGGGGTAATTGAGCCTATCAAAGTGTGCGCTACTTTTCCTGAATCTTCGTTTACTTCGTATGTTCCAAAATAAGCGTCATAACCACCAACTGCATTTGTATTATTTGAACCAGTACTGGAAATCTGGGTAGTGATCGTTTCGGTTCTATCACGTTTCATAAATTGAGCTGCAAAATGATTTTTAGCGTAAGAAATATGTCCAATTGGTGAAAGACCTAAAACAGGGTCAATTTTTTGTTCCCCAACTTTAGTCCAATCTTCTCTTGATAAGAGCCACCAAATGCCTTGCATTTTATATTGGAGATTTTCTGATGGTTTAGGAAGAACTAGCATACTCATTTTTGAAATAGTTTATAAAGTTAGTTAACAGTTGCGAAAGTTAGAGAGCTACTAAATGTAGCAGCTATCGGGTTTTTGCTTTACACTGCCACAGAAGCTTTGGGCATTGCTGTTGAATGGTTGCGTAAAGCTAATTTTAAAAAAAATCTTCGGTAGCTTCTTTTGCTACAACAATAATATGTAATAATTTTATTAAAACCAGAATACACTATCTGTAGTATTGTGAAATGGCCTAAGGAAGGGTGACTACGGATTTAAAATGAAGTAAGAGTCTCCAGACTCGTTTCAGATAGCCTGTGTCAGAGACACTACATTCATTTATAATCCTTAGAGCGCTTCGCTAACTCTAAGGATAGTTAGGGGATTGTTGGGTAATAGGGCAACCGACATTCGGTTATGCAACAATTTATATTTATCCATTTATTTGACAAATTGGTTGTAGAGACACACGTCCGTAGAGACACACGGCCGTAGAGACACACGGCCGTGTGTCTCTACCATATAAACCAATAAACCGTGTCGGAGCAATACATTCATTTATAATCCTTAGAGCGCTTCGCTAACTCTAAGGTTAGTTAGGGGATTGTTGGGTAATAGGGCAACCGACATTCGGTTATGCAACAATTTATATTTATCCATTTATTTGACAAATTGGTTGTAGAGACACACGTCCGTAGAGACACACGGCCGTAGAGACACACGGCCGTGTGTCTCTACCATATAAACCAATAAACCGTGTCGGAGCAATACATTCATTTATAATCCTTAGAGCGCTTCGCTAACTCTAAGGTTAGTTTTGCTTTGAGGCGAACAAACAAAAAAAACGCCTTTGCATCACTGCAAAGGCGTTTCTCTCATATCTCATCTCTCAATTCCCAATTATTACTTCACCAACACCAAATCCAACACTTTATCCTCTCCTTTCTTAATTTCAAGGTCTTTAATTATCAAGTCAGCATATCCTTGTTTCGATGCTTTAAGGGTGTATTTCCCTGCTTCTAAATCATCAAAATCAAATACACCTTGCTCATTACTCACCACCACCAAATTCAGCTCTATTAACTACAACAATACATCGGCCAATAGTTGGTTTTCGGTATCAGTTATAGCCAATTTAACTTTAACTGTTCCTTTTAGCAAACCAGTATTAGCAGTTCTACCGTATCCACCCCACTAAAACCATTTTTAAAACACAGTTTACGTAACCCAAAAGACAATTTACATCAACTAAATTGAAACAAAAAAGCTGCTTTAAACACCAAGTTCAAAGCAGCTTTTTTGAATGATTAACAAAATTTATTGTTTCACAAATCGGTAAGTGAATTGAGCTTGCTCGCCCTGAATTTTTATAAAATACAAACCGGCATTTAAGTCCATTACATCTAAACTCAAGTTGGTATTGATGTCTTTTACAGCTAAAGTTTTCAATTCTTTTCCATCTACTGCATAAATACTAATTTGGTAATTACCATTCATTTTGTATTGTGGACTTATGTAAATTTTATCGCTGGTAGGGTTAGGAAAAACCATAAATCCACCTTTGCTATTTATATTATTTACACCTATTGGTCCATTTATAATTATAGAAATACTGTCTTTTGCTTCGCAATAATCCAAAGAATCAATTAACTTAATCCAAGCTGAACTATCAGCATTTCCCCATTGAACATTAATACTTGCAGAACCTTGTCCACTAGTAATTGTTCCACCTTTTATGGTCCATTTATAAGCATGTAAATTAAGTGCTTTGGCCGAATATGTAGCAGGCGAATTTAAGTTAACAACCTTTGGCCCAATAATGGTTTGAGCAGGCATTCTATAAACCACCGTTTGGTCGGTAAGTCCACATCCATTTTGGCTTTTAGCAGTTACTTTATACAAACCTTCTTGCGATAGGAAAATAGAGTTTTGCCCTTTATAGTTAGGTAATTCTACATTGTTAAACGACCAAACAAAATTAGTATATTTACCAGGTATGTATGTAAAACCAGTGAAACCATCACAAACCAAAGTTGAATCACTTAATAAATTTACTGATGTACTAGCCTTAATTACCACATAACTAAAACAAGTATCCCAAGCTCCAATACTATCAATCGAAATCATAGAAACTTTATAAGTTCCAGCAGTTGCATATTTATGTGTAACTGGAATCGTTACTCTGTTTGGACCCGTATGATCTATTGTTCCATCACTTTCAAAATCCCAATAAATACGTTCATGGTAAAAATCTCTGTTACTATAACAACGCACCACAGGATCGCCAGCATCGTTGGTGCCAACTATTCTTGTGCCATGTGTAAATGGACAAGTAGCTGTAGTTCCGCTAAATGTTAAATAGTTGGTCAAATCAAAAGTAATATTAAATTGAATGGAATCTAACGGATAATTGTCTTTTGTATAAGCCCAATTGTGCATATTTCCTTGATCGTGGTTAAACAAATTATTTTCATTTGATGGATAACTTAATGGTCGGTTACAATTATTAGAAGGATACCAATACCTAATAGAATCATTAAACACTATCGTTTCACCCACACAAAACACAGTATCTCCATTGTATTTAGCAAAAGTAAATGTATCGATAACACCAATTACCAAATATTTTACTTTACGGTTTTCACTCAATGAATTATTCGAAATCATATTATGTAAAACTGGAGTAATATCGCCACGTCTTTCTAATCCACCTATTCCATTTGGTTGCATTTGTTCGTACGATGATTTGGTGTATTTGTGATAAACCGGAGTAAACATTAAACTTGAATCTCTAATAGTAATAATAGTATCAATTCTAATTGGCGATAAAACTTTGTTTATATCATCGCAACGATATATTTTATTGATAACAGTATCAATAGCAGTTTTCATACCTACAGGAAAATATTGAGTACTTGAAAGCGTCCAAGGAAGAACATTAGCATTGAATTCATACCTAATTCTATTAAAAGGAATATCTTCTCCTTTTTGATAATAAAACGAATCTATAGTAGCAGTGCCATCACCCCATTCCCAAATATCGGCCAAAACATTGTCTTGAATAGAATCTTCGTAATGAAAAACAACTGTTTCTCCTTTACTTCTCAAATAACAATAATCGCTCTTTACATTGTTTTCGTAACTATATTTTGCAATGTTAAAATTAGCATTTATTTGCACAAACCTAAAAAAGTTATGGTACCAAACAGTATCTGAAACACAAGCAGGTGCATTACAATTTGTAGGACTTAAACAACCAGTACCCACAATTAAACCAATGGTTATATTTCCTTTTTTATCAAAAGGCATATTTGAAATCCCGCCTCCAGTTGGTCCAGTTGGAAAATAATGAACATACGCTCTACTTCCCGATGGTGAACTCCATTGTCTTGGAGGTTGTGGTGGAAAATTAACAGCTTTATACATCATTGGCATAGTTAAACCACCTGCGTAAGAAAAATCAGGACTTGTACCTGTCCAATCTACAAAATTATCTAAATTACAAGGTGTATTATCGTTCCTATCCAACAACGAATCGTAATTAATTAACAATAAAGTTCTTTCATTACTTGGTAAAATTCCAGGTGCAGGTTTGGTTTTTTCTTTATCTAAAAATCCGGTATTGTTAAATACTATCTGAGGATCTCCACCTGAACTTCCACTTTTAAATCCAGCACCTTCTTTTCCATCTTTTCCTAAACCATAAGCATCTGGACGGTTAAACGACAAAACTACGCCCGATTGCGTATTACACTTGGTACTTATACCCGTATCGTTTGAAAACGAATCTTTCATGTTTTTCATGTTTAAAACCACTGTATAATCCTTAATGATTATTCGGTTAAATACATACCTATAAAAAGTAGTTGCAGGGCTTGAATTAGGAATGGTATCGGAACCTTTGTAATTTCTTGATTGCCCGTTGGGCAATAAACCTAAATCGTTTGGAGTTATAAATCCTGTTGGAGTTATGCTATGGCCTGGAGGAATGGCATAATTCCAAAAACCTTTTTCGTGAGCTATTGGATCAGGAATAGTTTTGTTAATAATAATGGCTTGATTGGGTGTTAAATCTGCTGGCCAAATATTCATGGTATCTATTCTGGTTGGAGTAGGTCCAATGGCTGTCATTGGTTTATTCCAAGTATTCGAATCTCTCGGTTGCACCCAGTTTTTACCAGCAGGCGGATTTTGAGATGTAGGCCAAACAGTATAACCAACTGCCCAATTATTTGTATTATAAGGAGGAAAATCATGTCCATATCTGTACCAATCAAAAGCCACATCCCAATTGGTATATTGGCGAGTAGGCATGGTATCGTGCGAATAGTTACAACTATTTAAGCGGCCTAAATATAATCTTCCATTTGCTATAAAACAACCAATAGTCCTGTTTTGCAAATCGCTAGGACCAGTGTAAGGTCCTAAACCACCATTTGCATGCGAAGGATTAGGAATAGAATAAGAAGTACAAGCTGGAGCAAAGTTATCTTCGGCAAAATCCCAACGAATCCAAAGTTTATTGGCTTGGTAAGCCAATGAATTATTTGGAAATTGAATTGGATAAGTTGGTCCGCATTGAAGTTTTTGCCAATTTAAAACTACATCATCTGGAGGTTGCGGTCCACCAGCAGGAAATGGGTTTTCTATTCTTGCTCTTGGGCCAATAATGTTTATTCCATAACCATATAATTTATTTACAGTAATTCGTTTTAAAGTATCTGCTTGTTTTTTATCAAACAATTTCCATTTACTTGATAAACTATCAATAAGTAAATTATTCTTATAAATATTTCTTTTCAAAAACAAAGTATCTGTTGCTTTCAAAATTGTTCCATTTATGGTATTTAGTTGAGTTAAGTTAATAGCTGCAGGATTAAATGATGAATTAGAAGCAACAGTATCTATTTTTGAGTAATAGGTAAAAGTTTTTATTTTTAAAGGTGAACCAGGACAAGTAACTTTCAAAGTTGGGAAATACTGCCCCAATCCTAGGTATTCATAAGTAGGTTCAGCCCAATTAGTAAATGGATTTACATCAGAACCCGGTGGATTTGCATTGGCATCATGAAAATGCCACTGAAAATATAAAGGATAACCACTTTTACTTGATAATGGATATTTATTATAAAGTGTAACCTTGCCTCCTCCATTATTTGAAATACAAATTGAGTCGGAAACACCAGTATTTGTTGCACTTTTCTTGGTTAAAATTTCTATTTTGTAAATAATGTTTTCGGGCAATGGAAATCCAGTAGAAGCATAATCAAAAGTATCGATACAACCAGTGGCAGTGTCTTGAACAATTAGAGATGGTTTAAACACATCGTTCTTTGTATAATAATGTGTATATCCTTTTGACCATCGGTCAAAATCTTGTATGATGGTATTTGGTGTTCCTGAAATATATTTAGTTCCATCGCCATAATTCCAAGTAAATTTAGGACGATTACCAAACGGAATAGGTGTAGTATTTTTAAAAATATATGGAGTAGTATCACATTGCGGTTGTCCTCCAATTGTAAAACTTGGTTTAGCTACTTTATCAACAAAAAAACTATCCATTGCTACGCAATTATTAGTATTTTTCGCAATCACCTTGTAGTAATCACTTTGCTTTACAATGATAGATCTTGTGGTATCTCCAGTTGACCAAACATAGAGTTTAAAGCCAGCAGATGCAGTTAGCACCGCACTATCTGACGAGCATAATTTAGCGCTCTTGGAACTTGTAATTTTTACAGTACATTGTGCTTTAGCAAAATGAAAAGTAAAAAACATAATTAATAATAAAATTGTAGTTTTTTTCATGGTATATTTATTAAGGAATTTATTCAATTAATCAAAAAATGACATTTTACACTTCGCAATTAAAGGATATTTTTCAATTAAAAAAATATTATTTCAACAATATTTCAATATACTATTCAAGTTAGTTTAGATAATTTTATTTGTGCTAATTGACAAACTTTCAACCTCCCTCAAATTCAAGTTCCCTCGCTATCCGTTGAGTTAGCGCAGCTTTCAATGTCATGCTGAGCCTTCCCGATAATTATTGCATATGCGTTAAGCTAAGGAAAACTCTGATGGAGTTTAATATCAATAGCCACCAATGAAACTGGTAGTAAAATTATTAAATGAACCTAAAAAACTCACAAATTCAACTGGAAACTATCAATCATTTCTTTGAGTTCATTTGGCTTTAGATCTGCTTTTTTACCTTTGTCATAAATAGTTAGCAGATAAACTGTTTCTGTTTCAACATACAAATATGTTATAACCACTAGCTCCACCACTCTTACCTTTTCCTTTGCTACTTATAGACAATCTAATTTTATAACAATTGTTATTTATGAAAATTCCTGTTTCAGGATTTTGTAAAATCTTTTCAATTAGTTCAGAAAACTCACTTTTTAAAGAAGGAAATTTTTTTAACCAAACGCTTAAGTTCTTTTCCAAACTTTCCCGTTGGAATAATATTATAACTCATTTAAAAGGTCTTGTGCTGTTTGAAGTTTTATTTTTCCTTGTTTGTGTAAACGTACTTCTTCTGCAGCACTTTTTAAATCCTCCCAAAGTTTAACTCTAGAAATATTCATAGGTTTTACTTTTTTAACAAACGAAAAGGTTTTTAAAACCTTCATTCCAAAATCAATCTCACTATCGGGTATATCAATTAGTATTTTTATAATTTTTTTTTTAAAATAATACAAAATAAGCTCAATTACTATCAAGCAAAAAATAGAATATTATGTAGAAAAATATTCAAAAAAAAAGTTCCTCTCGAATCATTTTCAAGAGAAACTTTTTATATAAATATTATGCTTTCTAATTATTTAAATAACAGCAGGTTTTGCTTCCACTATTTCCAAGTTTACTGGGTGCGCAACTATTTCTTCTAAAAGTGCAAAGTCAATAACTTCCAACATGTTTTTTACATAATGAAAACTCACATCTTTTAAGTAATTTTTAGTTATTTCTTCCACATCTTTTTTGTTGGTTTCACATAACAAAATGGTTGTAATTCCAGCACGTTTTGCAGCTAATATTTTTTCTTTTACTCCGCCTATTGGCAACACTTTTCCGCGTAAAGTAATTTCGCCAGTCATGGCTAATTGTGGTTTTACTTTTCGTTGGGTAAATAAACTTGCCAATGAAGTAAGCATGGTAACTCCAGCCGATGGTCCATCTTTTGGAACGGCACCCGCAGGCACGTGTATATGCACATCAAATTGGTTAAATACCTTTGGATTTATTCCTAAATATTCGCAATGTGATTTTAAAAAGGTAAGCGCTGTAATGGCCGATTCCTTCATTACATCGCCCAACTGACCAGTTAATTGTAACTTTCCAGTTCCTTGCGTTAAGCTACTTTCTATAAATAATATTTCGCCACCTACACTTGTCCAAGCCAAACCTGTAACTACACCAGCCACATCATTTCCTTGATACATTTCCTTTTCTCCACGTTCTACTCCTAAAATAGTTGGTAAATACGCAAGATCAATTTTCTTCAAATTTTTCTTGAACATTACCTTTTGCATGGCTACATGACGAGCAACAGAAGCTATTTGTTTTTCTAATCCACGAACACCACTTTCACGGGTATATCCATCAATTATTTTTTCTAAAACTTCATTACTTAATTCAAAACTATTTAGTTTTAAACCATGGTTTTTTTCTTGCTTTGGAATCAAATATTTTTTGGCAATTTCTATTTTATCTTCTAACGTATAACCGTTAATTTCAATAATTTCCATCCTATCTAATAAAGCAGGTTGAATGGCATCTAAATTATTGGCGGTAGCTATAAACATAACATTTGATAAATCGTAATCTATCTCCACAAAATTATCGTAAAACGAACCATTTTGCTCAGGATCTAACACTTCTAACAAAGCACTTGAAGGATCGCCACGGTAGCTGTTTTGAATTTTATCAATTTCATCCAATACAAAAACCGGATTACTGCTTTTTACCTTTTTAAGGTTTTGAATAATTCGGCCTGGCATAGCGCCAATATATGTTCTGCGGTGACCCCTTACTTCACTTTCATCGTGCAATCCGCCTAACGAAATTCGCGCATATTTTCTATCTAATGCTTTTGCAATCGATTTACCCAAACTTGTTTTACCAACTCCTGGAGGGCCGTATAAACAAAGAATTGGACTTTTCATATCGCCCTTTAGTTTCAAAACTGCCAAGTATTCAAGGATACGTTTTTTTACTTTTTCTAATCCAAAATGATCTTCGTTTAGAATTTCTTCCGCACGTTTCAAATCAAAATTATCAGTAGTAGTTTCATCCCAAGGTAAGTCTAAAAGCGTGTTCAAATAATTGATTTGAATGCTATAATCAGGCGCCATTGGGTTAATTCTTCTAAGGCGTTCTAGCTCTTTGTTAAATGCTTCCGCAATTTCGGGTTTCCATTTTTTATCCTTGCCTTTTGCTTTTAAAGTTTCCACTTCCTGCTCCGGACTTTCAGAACCTAGTTCTTCGTTTATGGCCTTTATTTGTTGGTGTAAAAAGAACTCGCGGTGCTGCTTGTCCATATCGCCACGCACTTTATCCTGGATTTTATTTTTCAGAATCAATAACTCCTTTTCAGTCATCATTAATTCTACTAAAACATTGGCCATATTGCCAACAGAACTGTTTTCTAATATTTTTTGCTTTGCAATAATATCAACGCTTAAATTTGTGGAAACCAAAGCCATTAATAAAAACGGATTGTCAATTCGTTTAACGCCCCCAATTAATTCAGGCGAAAAATTGCCTTGTAATTTCATCAATTCAGCAGCAACAGTTTTGATTGTTTTTAGTAAATCCTTTGTTTTAGCATCTTTTGAGTCATCTACTTGTTCGTTTACAGTAAAAGTTCCTTTTAAATAAGGTTCATTTGCGGTAATTGCAGTCAAAGTAATTTGCTTAATACCTTGCAAAAATACCGTTTCTTGGTTATTAGGAAGTTTTATAATTCGAAGCACTTTAGCCAAAGTTCCGGTAACGTATAAATCGTCCATGGTAGGTTCTTCAGCATTAATATTTTGCTGCGCAACAACTAAAATATACGATTTATTTTTCTTAGCATCTTTAATTAATTTATTCGATTTTACTCTTCCAATACTAACTGGCAATGCCATTAATGGAAAAAGTACGGTGTTTCTTAATGGCAATATTGGCAGCACTTCGGGCAAATCTTCCAATTTTACTTCTAAATCTTTATCGTTTAATGTAATTGGAATTGTTTCAAAATTAGCATCATCGTTTTCTGTCCACTCTTCAAAAGCAACATCCTCAGGTATATCTATCATTTATAAAAGTAAATTGTATGGTTAAAAACCA
>JBMOGB010000072.1:0-15585 GCA_049318585.1 Bacteroidia bacterium
TCGAACCCCAACACTTACCATATTATATATCAAGTATTTTTAAATTTTCTATAAACACTACCCACGAATTTCGCTAACTATTCTTGGTGTTACTTTGATTATTAAATCGTCAACAAAAGTATAAAATCTAGTTGAGAAAATCAATAAATAATTCTATATTTTGTACCTGATTTTGGCTGGTAACTTGGGAAATATTCAATTAACCCCCACTCTACTAAATTACTAATAATTTTATGAAAACTTGCAATACTTTTTATTTTTGATTGAGCCATGACAATTTTTCTTGTTGTATAGAAAAATGGTTGGTTTAAATCGTTACACCAATGAAGGTAAAGTGTAATAAAAAGTGAAGTGTGAAGACATGAACCTTCCTGCTTATTTTCTATGGTTTTTAAAGCATGCACAAGGACATTATGTGTTATATTATTTACCATTTAATAAGTCAACAAGGTCACTTTTTTTGTAATAGAAACGGTTGCCTAACTTCGTTCTTTTTATTTTCCCATCAATTCTTAGCTTTTGTAGAGAGTTTGTAGAAATTTGTAGAAGTTTTTTTGCATCATTTGTTTTTAGATATTCTGATTCAGCTACATCTTTATTACTTATAATCATTTTTATTTCTTGAATAAGTTTTTCAGAAAATTGCTCCAAGTCCTTTAGGGTTATAACATCTATTTCCATAATTAAGTAATTAATATTATAAACCACTACTAATAGAAACTCTTGCACCATATGGCTCTAAAAGTACATGTATATTATTTGCTACTATATAGAATATTTCATCTTCTTGTGGTGTGGAACTTGTATGGATGAGATACAGCGAGAATTTAGAGAGATTGGGTATAGGTCGCCCTTTGGTAAATACAGATTTGAACCAAATAGAGTCCGATTGCATGAGTTTTTCGAAATCATTTTTAGAATAGAAGGAACACGACTGTGTATTTTGAATGAGGTCAGAAAAAATGTATAACGCTGTTTCCTCTGAATTTTTATTTGCATTCAACTGCTCTATTTCAAACATAATTTTTTCAAATATTGCCGAGGTATTATTTGTTTTTGGTGAGGTAACAATATGGTGTACTTCTTCGCATATTTGTCGTTTAAAAGTATCAATAGAGGCTATACGCTGTATTTCATCACTGGTCATGGAAGTTTCTTGCGGTACGGAAAACGTAGAGGAATTGGTCATTCTACCATCGTTAATTTCCGAGAAGGTTACTGTACATGCTTCCCAAAAAACAGTTGATTTATCATTTAGTACCTGTTTTAAAACAGCGGTAGGAGTTAGATTTTGTATTTCGCTTAAAGTATCAGATACATCACACAGAAATATAAAATGAGTTGGCGGTTGCTTATCGGCACATGCTTTTAAGCAAAAAATTATCATGATAATACTAATTGTTTTCATTGGAATTTTTATTAAGTTGTAGTGGACTAAAATCAAGTAATTTTGGAGTGTCCGAAAAGCAACTTGGACGAACACCACGCTTGATAAAATTGGTTGAGCAATATTCAGATATTGCTTGATTGTATAAACGAGTTAACAATGATTGACACGCTTCTGCAAGATGAATTGTCAGAAGTCGGGAGCTAAGTTCTCTTTCCATAGCCAATTTGTTTTCAACGATTGCTTGTTCGATTGCCTTTAGTTTGTTTTTCAACTCTGCTATCTTTCTTTTTTCTTTAAGTAATGCAAATACTTTTTTTACTCCTGCGAAATTTGGAAGCACAAGGAATACAGCGATTAGGAACATGCCTAAAAAAAGCAGGCAGTTGACGAGTACAAAAGTGAGTGCATTACTTTGTGCATGTACCGTAATGGTTGCGTATGCTGAACGAAGTGATCCAAGAAACCAAAAGGAACAAATGATAAGGATTGCTAAACTAATTTGAGCTATAATTCGAAGTACTGTATGTGAAATTTTATTGATTAAAGTCGGTCCCCAGTGCGAAATAACGACCATACTGCTGCTAATTCCAAAGGCAAGTAAAAGGCTTGATAAATATGAAGTTGTAATGATTTGCAATGCTGATGCAGTATAACTTATTTCACCTAAATAAACTAAAAGAATAAGAAGTAATCCTAGTATAAATAGGTAAATTGGAGCCCTTGAACTCTCTTGTGGAAGATTTAGTTCAATCAATTCAATTTCTTCAATCAACTCTCCTTTAGATTGATTCAATTCTTGGTTTCGCTCTAACGCTGAACTTCGAGTAATCGAACCAAAATTAGCCTGTAAGTCGCCCACAAGCCTTACCTTTATTTCAGGAATGGCTGTACTGAATGAACTATATATTGATTCCGTATAGTGATCCAGTTGGCCGTTTTCAATAGGTGGGGCATTTAAACTGGCATGTTTATTTGCTAAGTGTTTTGCCTTAATTATTTTA
The DNA here is from genome assembly GCA_049318585.1 of Bacteroidia bacterium. Lineage (GTDB taxonomy): Bacteria > Bacteroidota > Bacteroidia > UKL13-3 > UKL13-3 > JAAFJM01. Next base: position 2,392 of record JBMOGB010000072.1, read on the forward strand.
GGCATACAACTCTCCTCAATCCAATGTAATATTGGATGCTTAATGTTGAGAATTTCATCAACGTGTGCGGGTAATAGATTTTTCATAATTTTAGTTTTTATTTGTTTTTAAATTTGTTTGATTTAATTGATTTGATTTAAAGAATTCTATTTGAAATTGTTCCAATAGTTCTTGTGCCTTATTACAGGCATCAGTAGGAAGCTGTTTAACTAAAATTACTTCCTTTAAATAGGTAATTATTTGGTTGAAGAACGTATCCTTATTTGCATGTGTAAAAATTGACCAAGCAAATACCTCATCCAATGTTTGGATAAGGATTAGTTTTTGTTGAGCCACTACTATCGCTTGAAGATGACTAGTTATGTTGTTTTGTGTTTCCATATTGTTTGTTAAATTTTGAATTTTATAATGTAATTGATATAAGTTTTGTTAAAATACCCAAAACCCAATCCCTGAAGATTGGGGGAACAGGTACTTATAGATCATTTCATTTTGATCAGATAGTTTTTATATACCAGAAGTGGTAATAAGTTAGAAAGGCGTATTACTTTCAAATTTTTGTATTAAGAGATTGATAATTTGAATTTTCTCAGAATTATCAGTTGACTGGCAACTGATAAGATTTGCTTTTTGTTGAAGCAGGTAAGGTTTCACCCAATCATTGGTGTAAGGGTCGTACATTCGAATGCATAATTGATACACTAAAGGCATTTCTATTGAAGCCTTATAAAGCAACTCTGTTTCTTGTTTTTGGGTTAATTGGTCGTTTACATTTTCCATAATCGTGTTTTGTTTTTAGATAAAAGCAAAAAAGCAGAACCAGTACAAGACCAATTCTGCTACATATAATACCACATACAATTAGTATGTCAATATTGTCAGGAAAACGAACTCATGTTACCATAGTTCGAAGCCATTCAGAGCAATTGAATTGGATTCATATAGGGTTCAGGTAGATGTGAGAAATCTACTTGAGCCTTTTTTGTTTTATTTTTTCATTTTTTATACTTTATTTGTTTTTTTATTTCTTTAGTTTATTAATTAAATACATACTTAATTCTGCCAATAACTATTATTGGTGGTAATAAGTTGAAGGGGTAGTTTCCTGGAGATTTGAAGATTTTTGTTTTTCATTTTGAATTTGTTTTATAGTGTTGAATTTGCTGATTTGCATCTGCAACGTATAACTAATATTTGTAGAGCCATATTACCATAGGTAATGTGTAGATTATTGAAAACCAGTAATATATTTTTTATGTCTGAAAACAGCGAAGTGAAAAATCCATTCCTATTTGGCATTTTATGTCGAATGGTTCGGAAGGAAATTGAACAAGAAGTAAATAAAACCACTTCATTTTCTCAACAGATAAATTCCGATAATTTGAATACTTTTCTAAATAAAATAAAGATGCCTGCAAAAAAAGCAGATTCTTTATATCGATATTTACTTAATGATTTCAAAATACCAATAACCAAAACCATATTGCAACATTTAGTTGAGGCTGGTAACTCAACGCTAATAGGGTCAAGTTGGACTGAATTTGTAAATCTTCAACTTAATGAAATAAAAGAAATACCTGAATTATTTACATACTATACAAGTTGGGAACATTTAACAAAAGAGATTGAAAGAGTTATAAATAATGATGTTTACGAATCAAATAACAAAACAGTAGGTAAATTGGACATTGGTGAATGTCAAAAACAAAAACTGGAAAAAACAGAGCTAACAGAAAACTTATGGGGTTGCCATGCAGTTTTAGAAGAAAGTTTAATTAAACGTTTGAATCAGCTTTATCCTGATGATTTGCTAATAATAGATAACATACGTTTATCATTTGATGAACAAAAAATTCTTCATTTTATTATTGGTTTTCCAAATGGATTGAAAGATGAGGCAATTGAAATTATAGTTCATTCTTGGGAGTATCAATTATTGCCTTTTATGGTTTCCCTAAACAGACTAAAAATAAAGGGTATTGTTGAATACAAAAATGGAAATCTTAAAATAAAAGATGAATATAAAGATTTAATCCAAAATAACGAAAAAATAAACCTAACCAGAGAGTTTTATCAAGTTGCAAAAGCGATAGAAAAGAAGCGGTACATTGAGGATTTGTTGAACTTAATTTATTGTTTTCAATCAGCAGAAGCTTGGGAAGACTCAGAGAGGTTAATAAGTCAACATAGTGATATATTTAAAAAAGCGGGAAGATTTAAGCAATACGCACAAATATTAGAACGACATTTACAATCAGCATATTTTAAAGAGAATATTGACCCTTGGTTTTACTGGCATTTAGCATATTGCTATAATATGATTGGAGATTTAAATAAGGCATCACAAACTTTAAAATATGCTTTTGATTATATTCAAGATAACTGCATAAATAATAATACAGTTGGCAAAGAATATATAAACCTCTTTCTAAAGAGCTTTCAACTAGGTATCGATGTGCTTATTAATTATGACGATCCAGAAATATTAAAAGATCAAGGCAATGCCATAATATTAGTTGCTAGTGAATATTTACAAATTCCAATGTATTTGAAAGAAATAAGTCCTGAAGTCAGGTGGCAGATGCTAACCACCTTTGCACACTTTTTTGAGAAGATAGAAAATCAAGTGCATTCAAGGAGAATTATTACAAATCTGTTAAGTGATTTTATAGAAAAGGATGCGTCTTTAATAAAAGCAAATATTAACCTTGTTCGAATTGAGGTTTTTATGGAAGAGTTTGATTTGACAAAGTTGAAATGGGCAACAACTGCAAATACATTTTTTCAGGTAAAAAGAAATAAAAATGGACGTGCTAAATCATTAGTTCTTATGGCATATTATGAGGAAGAAAATGAAACTAGAACTCAATATTTAGAAAACTATTTGAAAATTGTAAAAAATATAGATTTTTATGATGTGAATACATTTAAAATCTTAAAAAATATTACGGAAAAAAATATCCTTTCAGTAGAATTACAAGATTTGCTTAGAAAAGAAATGCTTAGAATGGCTGATATTTATAAAAAAAATATAGAAGGGAAAGCAAATGCACTTCAAATTTATTACTTAATAAATTTCAAAAAACAGATTATTCTTAGCGAAATAGATCTAAACAAATTGCTTATTAAACTTGAAGATTTAGAAACCAATTCCATGGGCATTATTGCTTCACTATCAACACCTTTAGACAATAGACTTGAAGATTTTGAATCTCCCGAAGTACAAAGATTACTTGCTTCATCAATAGATAACAGAATAAAATTTTTAACTAGAAAATATAGAAAGGCAAATGAGAATCTGGCTTCTTTTTATAATATTTCTTCAGTAAAATGGGTTCTCTTAAAAAGCTTACATAAACGTGAAAGTACTGAAAAACTAATGAAATTTTATTTCAATGATAGACTTATTGAAGTAATTAAAACACTATATAGAGATGATATTAAGTTGGATTATGCAAAAGGATTATCAAGAATTGCACCCGATAAGTCCAAAGCTATACTTGATAGCGTAAGAAAGAAAAATTCTGAATACTATAATTTGTTGGGTAATTTTTATAAATTAAGTACAACAGAAAAAAACTACGACTTAAGTATGGAAAATTACAACCGAGCAATTACTCAAGAAAAAAATAAATACACTAGGGCTAGATATAATGTTAATTGTGCATGGTTGATTTTATCTTTCAATAAAGTGGAGGAATTTCGCAAGGTTGAATATTTACTATTGAGTGCTTTAGAAACAAAATCAAATTTAAAAGATTTACCATATGCCTATATGGGATTAATTGCTCTTCGATTGATGCAAAATGAACAGAAAACCAAAGATGAAATTGAAGAAATTATCCATAAACTTTTAAATAAATTAGGTATCTTGATTAATTGGAGGGTTTATATTTTAGAAAAAGTATTAGAACGGGAAGATATGGCAAAAGTTCCAGGGTATTCAGTCATTTACTCACTTATGAAGCGTTACGCAAATGTAGCTTGAAAAACATCGATATGTAAATGGATAAGAATATGTTTATCTTTGATATTAGGAATTTTTTTGAAACTTGAATATAATAATAATGTTACAACATAATAGAATATGCTTTTTATATACTTTTTTAAACCTATTTATTTTCATGGACAATAGCTTTGGACAAAATTTATTTTATTATGAAAAAGATAAATTCCTTAATTATACCAAACTCGGAAGTGGCCCAACTAATTTAGTTTTTTTACATGGCTTTGGAGCATCATTAAATACTTGGAATGATATTGTAATTGGTTTGGATACTACTAAATATTCTATGTATTTATTTGATTTGAAAGGTTTTGGATTGTCTTCAAAGCCCAAAGACGATAAATATTCAATTTTAGATCAATCTGATATTATTGAATCCTTTATTAAAACTAATGAATTAAGTGATATTATTTTGATTGGTCACTCCTATGGAGGTGGCGTTGCTCTTACATTGAATTTATCTTTTGTGAAGAAAAAAGCAAATATCATAAAGAAGTTAATTCTATTAGACTGTGCGGCATTTAGTGACGAAATTCCTTTTTTTATTAGGTATTTACAAATGCCTATATTAAATAATATTTCATTATTTATGAGTTACTCATTTCAAGCAAAATTTACTTTAAATAGGTTGTTCTTTGATAAGGATAAAATCACTCAAAAAATTATTAATAGATATATATTCTCATTTGAACAAAAAGGCACAAAATACTCCTTTATTAAAGCCGCAAAACAAATAGTACCCCAAAATTATTCTTCAATAATTAAGGACTATAACTTAATTAATAATAAAGTTCTGATAATATGGGGTGAAAATGACCCAGTAATTTCTAAAAGTATTGGTTATAAAACGCGTGACATTTTGAAAAACTCTGAAATCAGTATCATTGCTGAATGTGGTCATATACCAAACGAGGAAAAACCAAAAGAAACACTTAGCTTAATAAAAAAATTTATTGAATAATGGAAGATCATGTTTTAGTTTTTAAACTCTATTTACCAATAATTGGGTCATTGTTTTTTATGATGATAGCTATATTTTCAAAAGAAAATAATACAGAGCCAATAATTTTGCAATTTGAAAAATTTGGATTTAAAATAAATACTCAAATATCAAATTTGTTTCTAAGAAGAATTATTTGTGTTACGTTATCTATATTGACATTATCTTTTTATATTTCTTACGATTTTACTTATTATTTTCCTAAGCAGCTTAAAATGCAGGTGTTTTTTGACAAAATAGGTATTAATAAAGCAATTGATGATATATTGTCTGATAAAGAAAAAAATGATTTGAAAATTATTGTGAATTTTGACTTAGAATACAATAATTATTTCCGACACGCAGATTCAATATTAGAAACTATTTCCGATAAAACTAGTTTCTTTACCTCACCTAATGCTCTAAAACTTATTCATAGTAATGGAGAAACAACTTTTATAGTGAATAAGGTAGACGGAATACAAAAATACCATATTACAGAATCAAAAGGACAATTAACACATAGCTTAGAGCGACCTGGTGAAGAGATAATGAAGGTTTTTTCTAATTTCGAAAAAATAGATTCGCGAGACGATAATATTAATTTAAGCTTTAAGCATTTGTTTTCAAAAGGAGAAATATTATTAAGGCCTCAGTTTAAACAAATGATAAGTGAAAATCATAAACCAAGTGGATATTTGTTTGCAAATATTTTAGTTGGTGTAACAAAATTATATTTTTTTCCATTCCCCAAATTTAGTAATACGATATATTTCCTACAACTTGAGAATGATTCCTTAGTTCCAATAGGTTATACATTATATAATTAGAAATCATTTTACTATATTTTATTGCCTATATAAAAAGAAATATTTATCTAACTCATAGGTAAATAACGACACTTTGTCTTAACTTTTCCTTTGGCATAAGACTTGAATATTTTTATTAGAAGTCGAGTAATTTTCTACACTCCTTTCGACTTCATTCCCACAAAACAAATTCTTAAAATTATGAAAATCCTCAGCAAGATTTTCAGGTTTTTACTATATCTACTTTTCTCCATTATTGAATTCGTCCTAGAACTCCTACTTGATATAGCACGTGGCCTGAAAACATCCTTCCAAAAACGATAATCTTCAACTTAAATTTTAATATTATGGCTTCATTTTTTAGTGTCATTGTAGATGGGCTTGATGCCCTCTTTGACCAACCCAAACAACAAGGTTTCAAAGCCGAATTTGGCTCAGAAACAGACATTGCTTCATCATTTAATAAGGGGTTTTTGATATCAAAAAATCGAAAATTAACGAGGCGAAAGAGTTTTGAAAATTTATTGATTTCAGGGCCGACTGGCTCAGGCAAAACCACACGGTTATTATTGAAAACACTTTATGAACTAAAAAATTGTAGCTTAGTCGTAAATGATCCTTCAAAGGAATTATACCTATTATCGAGTGGTTATTTAACTAAATATTTTGACATACAAACCTTGAATTTTTCTGATAGTAAAATCAGTTCAGGATATAACATATTATCAAGGATACAAAAACCAACTGACATACATAAAATAGCACATATGTTGGTGGCTTCAACTCTCGAGAAAGGCTCCAATGGAGATCCTTTTTGGAGCTTGCAAACAAAAAATTTATTATCAATATTTATCCGCTTAGTACAATTTCAAGATGTTGAATTTCGCACCATGGCAAATGTTTTATACATACTTAATGTGTTTGCAGTAAAGCATAAAGTTGTTGATGGATGGATATTAGAAACTAAGGATAAGAACTTAATACTTGAATACAAAGCAGTTATTACAACACCTGAGAAGACCTTGCAAAATATTACAGCAACCTGTAAGGCAGCTCTTCAGTTATTCAGTGATCCTGAAATAGCTAAAGTAACTTCTTGCGACTCCATAATTTTTTCTGCTTTACGCCAAAAGCCAACAATTATATTTCTTCATAATTCCATTTCAAATATGAAATATACTTCAACACTTAACGCAATCTTTTTTGAGCAATTGTATCATCACATTTTAGAAAATTTACCTCATAAAAATGAACTTGATTTATTCATCATGTTAGAAGAAGCAAGTAGTTTATATATACCTATTCTAAGCACCGCAATTGCTAATACTCGTAAGCATCGAGTGGGTAACATAATTTGTGTTCAAAGTCCTGCTCAACTTGAACATTTTTACTACAAAGATGCACAAAACATCACAGCAAATTGTGTATCCAAAATTTTTCTTCCTGGTATTTCGTCATTAGAAATTTTACGAGAATTAGAAACACTTGGTGGCAAGACAAATTATATAGATGAAAAGGGACATGAAAAAACAAAGTCATTAATTACCATTGATGAAATTAGATTATTAGAAGAAAATAGAACTTTAATTCTATCGGGTAATAACAGATTTATACTTGGCCGAACGAGTCCATACTATCGCTCCTTTACTTATAAAAGAAGAAGCCGCATACCACCGTTACCACTAAAAAGCGATATACAAAATACTCCCATCCGTTTACTTGGAGATACCCATGAAGCCTCAAAGTGAAAAACTCTTCAAATACTTAGAAGAGAGAAATCTTTTAAACGCTTCATCAAAAGAAATACAAGAAGCAAAGAATGCCTATCGCAAAGCATATAAACAAGCATGGCATCAACAAAAGAAACAAAAATCCAAAGTCCTACAAATACATTTCACAGAAGAGCAGTTTAAAGCACTTACTTTTCGTGCAAAATCAATGGGAATTTGTCCAACCCATTATGCTCAAGGTATCGTAATAGCAGAACAAGAAGACAAAGACCTTATACCTCACAAAATAATACTACAAAAAATACTACAAATCATTGCAATGGCAAGCATTCAAAGTTTGAGAAATGGAGATAAAGAACTTACTGCATTAATTGATGAAGCAGAAGTTATGCTTACCCAATACCTCATCCAAAATCAATAACAATGTTTATTAAAATCTTAAGCAGAAAAACACCAATTTATAAACAACTGCTACAATATATTTTAAAAGAAAAAGACATACAAAAACCAATACAAGATGCAATAACACATAATTTCAAAACAAATACCATTGAAGGTATTACTCATGAATTTATGCAAAATGAAGCATTTCGCAATATTTCTCGTTCTGATCAAATCATGATATATCATGAAATTTTGAGCCTATCAGCCAATGAAACCGTAACTATTACTGATGACATATTAACAGACCTAACAAAAAAATACATAGAATTGCGAGGACATGAAGGAATGTTTGTTAGTAGTTTTCATAAAGAAAAAGATCATACACATATTCATTTAGCTACTTCACCTCTTAAGTTTAAGACTGGTAATGCTTTCAGAGTTTCAAAAGCTCGATTACAAGAAATTAAACTTGAATTGCAACAATATCACAAAGAAAAATATCCTGAATTAACTGAATCATTCTGCAACCATGGTATAGCAAAAGAATATGTAACAGATAGAAAATACTATGCAAAAACAAAACATGAAAGAGCAAGGCTTAAAGAAGAAGTTCAACAAACAGTAATTACACAATTTACTCAATCAAAAAGCATGGATGAATTCCTCACAAAGTTACAAGAATATGGACTTCATTACTACGAACGAAAAGGCATCGCAACAGGTATTGTAATTGATGAAACCAAGATACGCTTCACCCGTTTAGGCATAGAAAAAGAATCATTGGAACTATTACAAAACAATATTCAAACAAAAGAAACACAACAAAAAATAATTACAAACATGAAAAATACTGAAATCAATTTTCCGATGAATACAGAGGATTTAAACTACAATATCAAACCTGATGAATTTGAAAACTTCCTTGATTTTGAAAAAGAAAATGAGAAAGAAACAGAACTAGATTTAGATAAATGGATTGAAGATAATTTACCAAAACCTGAACAGGAAATTGTCCATCATTCAATTTCAACAGAAGAAATTGTTAGGAGAAATAAAAAAGATTTGGATATTGAAAATGAAATAGAAAGGGAATAAATACATTTATTAATAATGGTAAGGGTTACTCATTATTCAATTAACATTTTCATAAATAAATCACAGCTATCAAATAAAATATTATTTCTAGTTTTTTCTTTATCAATATATTCAAGAATCACTGTTCTTATTTGCCAACTATATTTTTCAGTTGATATTTTATCTAACAATATTTTAGTAATATCTAATTTATTTTGAAGTACTAATCCTATTGCTTCAACATCTGAAATTGTTCCAAATTGAAAGTTTTTGTAATTTATTGTGTCAACATGTTCTAAAATAACTGAATTTATTGAATAAATATCCTCATAGCCGATTATTACTTTTATAACTGTTTCTATATGTTTAAAACAATCTTTTTTTATTTCTTTTTGTAAAATTGCTTTTTCAAAATCTGATAATTGTTTAACAGCTTTACCAATGTTTTTAGATTTTACTTCTTCATGAATTTCACTAGGTTCAAAAAAGGTTCTTGAATTTAAGGTGAGTAAGCCTGTTTTTACTTCAAAAAGTACACAGATTTTTTCTGAAATAATTGCAAAATCTGGTTTTTTACCTGAATGTTCAATATCTTCATCAAAGTCAATAAACTCTAATCCTTCAACCTTTTGACTAAGATGTCTTTTTACGAAATCTTTATAAACTTTATCTCCAAAGAAATTTCGAAAAGCATTATGATTTGGCTTATTTTCACTTTCTGCAATTTCTTTTTCTTTGTCAGCTAACAAATAAAAAATACCTGTAGCCATACGTTCTAAAATATAATGTGGTTCTGGTACTAAATATGTTATTTCCCAATCAATAATATTGCTTGATTTTTCAATTTTGAAAAAAGGCATTTTTACTAATGCTTCAAATCCGTGGTAGTCTTGAAGTTTTCTCATTTTAGTCCAATTAGAACCTCTAATATGTTTTTTGTAAGAAATATGATCACCTAAAGACAAATTGATAAATTGATTAACTGTTTTGGTATTTATTCTGTCAGAAATATCCCCAAGATCAATTTCCATTTCTTTGTATACATTTCCTTCAGATTTGAGCCATAATGCATAGCCTGAAAGTATAAATTGTATAGGAGTTAAACCAAAGTAATTTATAAAGTTTGTATTTATATCATAAGGATCTGAATATGATTGTGCTATATCCATAAAAAGTAAATATGTCCTACCAATAGTTTCACTTTTATCAACTTGTAAAGGAAATTGCTTTTGAGCAATTCTTGCAAAAGATTGATAAACATCTTGTTCTATTTCTTTTTCATATAGATTGCCTACAACATCAAATAAATGTAAAATATCGACTTCATTTAAATTTACTTTTTTCGATTTGAAATCATTTGATTTAGATAGTAATAAATACCTAATCAATCTATTTGAATCAAAATGAAGTTGTAAAAATCTACCAGAATAATAATTTAAAATCCATGAATCAATTTCACTTACTTGATCTTTCACTAACTCATTATGTCCAAATTTAAACCTAGAATTTATTTGTCCTAATAAGTAAATAGTATCCGATAAATGATAATTATTTATAATACTATATAACTCTTCAAGTTTATTTTCTTTAGGTCTATTTTGGGGTTTCAATACATTGATTGTTTTTTGCATTTTCAAAAGTATTTTAGTTTCAAAAATATAGTTATTTTCGCTGTAATTAATTACAAAAAAATAAGCCCCAAATTTGGGGCTTATTTCATTTTCTAATGTATCACACTCATACTCTTTGTTTGGCTTACTGTGCCATCTACAATAATGGAATAATAATAAATTCCATTGCTTAGTGCGCCTCCATCTACTTGTATTTTGTCTATTGGTTTATTTAGTTTTTGGGTAAATAATGTTTGACCTAATACATTGGTAATTCTTAGTTCAGCATTGGTATAGTTTTGCCAAATTTCGTAATCAATAATGGTGGAGTTGTTGATTGGGTTGGGATAATTTGAAAGAGCAACTAGCTTCTAGTGTTTGACTTGTAAAAGAAGATATAAAATTACTTGATTTCTAATACAAATATTTCAATGGTTATGCAAATATCCTAAACATACAATAAGACATATTGAAATAAAAAAAGTTCGTCTTTGAGACGAACTAAAATCTTTTAAGTTGTTCTATGGAATTATTGACATGATTTCTAAATCTAATGTCTTCATTCCTAGTTATACTAATAATTTTACCATTAGTATTTTTAATAGTATTCGATTTTACACTTGAGGGTGTATCTAAATCTATTTTTAGTTGTGCATTATTTCCAACTTTCTGATTTAAAGAGCTTTTTGTTTTCATAAACTTTTGTTAATTAGGTCTTTAATAGGAATCATAGCATGCTTTTCAAGAGTTGCAAGTGCTTGCAAGGTAATAGATGTTTTGGGTTTTAGATTTTTTAAGTTATTAACATTGTTAATTAATTTTCCAGTTATCTTCTCTTTTCTACTATCTGTCATTGTAAAAAAATCTAAATATCTTCTTGGTGCAACTCCTTCAAAAACTAAAATTTTTACTTTTTGTTCAGTACTCTTTTCCTTGTCTGTTATATCGTCTCCATGCAATTCTAAACAAAGACTTTTGACATATGGTTCTATAAAATATACTGTTGTAATTCCTGAAACAATTATATGTCGAGCACAATTATGACAAGGATATGTTGTACAATATAATTTTCCATTTATCATTTTAGTACCTGAAATTTGACTTCCAGAAATTATTGCATGCATTTCAGCATGAACAGACCGAGAGAATTCAATTAAATCTCTAATTTTAGAAGATTTGATTTTATTTAAAATTTTTTGTTTAAGTTCTTTTGTAATATTAACATTTAACATTTCAACTTCTAATATTTTTGAAATAATATTTTCAGAAAGTTCTGCTTTGGTTTTATCATTAAAACAATATCCTTTTTCAAAACATCTATTATCTATTAAACTATTTTGATTGTAAAGATTTCCTCCAAATTTTGGGACATCATTCCATCCTGTTGACAATATTACTCCTGATTCATCTGTAATTGAGGCACCAACTTGCCTAGATAAACAAGCTGAATTCGTTGCAGCTGATTTCGCTGCATACATTGCCGTTTCATCTTGAGATGGTGTAATAACTTTACTATTGAAAATTAAACTAACAAATCTTACGATACGTTGTTCTATTGTCTCTCTTGTTTCATTAGAAACACGGACAAAAAAATCTGCTTCAACAAAAACATCTCTCACATGTTGACCATGGTCAAAAACTTCATGTTCATCAGCATTGATAAGCTTCTCAGCTTCTGTTGCAGTGACTTCTTTATGTATTTCAAGTTGTTTTTTTGTTAAGTTCTCCTGTCTTTCTTCTTTTGGAGAAAATACACTAAAAAGATAAAAAATCTCTCTATATATTGATCTCAAAATATCAAGTTCTTCTTTATTCTTAAGTGAATCTATTATATAACAAATACGTCTACCACTTATTTCTCTTGGATCAATATCAATTTGCTCCTCAGATTTCAAAGACTCTTCTCGTTCAAAATTCATTTGAGAAACTGCAAGTTCCGCAAGAACACCATGTCCATATTTTTCTCTTAATTTATCTCCTTGAATAATTTTCCCCATCTTATCTAAATAGCCTTGAGAACCTTTAAAATCTTCATTCTTATCTTTTGGGGAGGTGTATTTCTCAATAAAATGCGAAATTTTTATTCGTTTGATAATGTATCCATATTTGTCATGAAGTATTGTTTCTAAAGAATTAATAACTTCTTCTTTTAATGAACCTATTGGGGAACAAATACCTATTACTAATTCTTCAGTAACAGTATCTTCTACTCTTTCTTTTGTGGATTTATTTGAATCTACTTTATTGGATTTAACATTTAATTTTTCCGTTAATTTCAGAGAATTTGACATAAGTAAAAAATTTATTGTTTTATTCAAATAAAACAATTTTGAATAATAATACAATAAAAAAATTGAATAAAATACTAGTTTTTCAAATATATTTTATATTACAAAGAATTGCAGATAGTTACAAAATCAGTATTTCTTTAATATATGAAAATATTAGGTAGTTTTCAACTATAATTTCACAGTTTTAGCTGTTGTTATATTATTGGTAATTATGTTGATGAAAAAATCACTCTACTGATAAATAAACAACGCTTTAAACTTATCTAAAAATAATTTTTCTAAAAGACTTTTATCTTCTAAAATAATACTTG
>JBMOGB010000073.1:0-15129 GCA_049318585.1 Bacteroidia bacterium
TGGCCTTGCACTAGCGTTGCAGTTTTGTTGGTGTAAACTAAGCTAAGTTTTCATTATATACTATTGTCCATCGTCTATAAACTAAAACTAAATCCCACTTGCCAATACATCGGCAATATGATAAAAAGTAAAGTTCAAGGCCTTTTTTTCTGCAATACTTTTTAGGTGAATGAGGCAACTGTAATCGGTAGAAATAATATTTTGAACACCAGTTTCTTTAAAGGAATCTAACTTTTTATTACCCATATGTACCGAAAGTTCTGGGTTGGTAACTGCAAAGCTTCCACCAAATCCACAACATTCATCTTGGTTGTTTATTTCTACTAATTCTAATCCTTCTACTTGTTCTAAAAGTTTGCGTGGTTGAGCTTTTACATGGCAGCCATTAAGGCCAGTGCAAGTATCCATAAATATGGCTTTTCCGTTAAATTTTGCTCCTAAATTCTCAACTTTAAGTACATCAACTAAAAACTCACTTAACTCAAAAGTGCGTTTTTGTAATTGTCTAAATTTATTATGATAAGAAGAATTTTGGAACAATAAATCATATGAATTTCTAATCATTCCTGCACAAGCAGTTCCACCACAAACCAAGTTCCTATCTGGTGTAATTTCGTTCAACAGTTTTTCACTTACTTGCCTTGCTTCATGCCATTGGCCAGCGTTAAATGCCGACAAGCCACAACAAGTTTGTTCTATATTATAATTTACCTGGCAGCCAGCTTTTTCAAGCACTTTCACCATATTGAATCCTGTTTGAGGATTGAATTGATCAATAAAACAAGGAATAAATAAATCTATTTTCATTCAAATATTTTTTAACAATTATGCCTCTGTTGTTGAGTAACTTTTAAAGTTTTTTATTTGAATAATAAACATCAAACCTATAAAAAAGTAAATGGCTAAAGCAACCACAGAAAGGCGCATATTATGGGTAATTCCATTTAACAAACCGTAGCTAAAAGTACCTAAAACAATGGCAAATTTTTCGCAAACATCGTAAAAACTAAAGAATGAAGCAGTATCTTTTGTGTTTTCGGGAATTAATTTAGCGTAAGTGCTTCTAAACATGGATTGAATTCCGCCCATTACTATTCCTACCAATGCACCTAAACCCATAAAATGAATAATTACTTTTTTTACTTGGCTTCCGCCAATGTTAAAAAATTCGGGAGTATCTCTGATTGAATAAGCCAAAAAACAAATGACCATCCAAACCGTAATGGTAATAATTAAAGTATAAATATTGCCAATGGCAGCCGAAATTCTTGAAAATGCCCAAGCACCTAAAATGGCTATTAATTGAATAACTAAAATGGTTCCAATTAATACAGCAGTATCCAAATGTAATTCCTCTTCACCAAATAAACTGGCCACATACATAACTGTTTGAACGCCCATGCTGGTAAAGAAAAAACCCAATAAATACTTTAACATAACGGGTTGTTGCTTTACTTGTGTCCAAACTTTTTTCAACTCATCAAAACCTTTGCTTAATATATTGCCATCATACGTTTTATTAGACTGAATTTCGGGAACATTTTTAAACATAATTTGAGCAAAACCCGCCCACCAAATTCCAACTGAAACAAACGACAAACGTGTGGCAATTCCGGCATAAAAACTTTTTGCTTCTTCAGTTGCAAGTTCGTTAGTGAGTGCTGGATTAGCTGCCATTAACTCGCTTGTTTTTGATTGAATAGGAAAAAATAAATCAGGCATCATAATAGTTAGTAAATTTACAATCAATAAAATTACACTGCCTACATATCCCATAGAAAAACCTTTAGCACTTACCTTGTCAAGCATGTCTTCGCTGGCTATTTCGGGTAAAAAAGCATTATAAAAAACAATGCTTCCTGCAAAACCTACCAAGCTTAACATAAATAATATTACACCCAAACCAATGGTATTGGCAGTAAAAAAATACATGCCTATACAACTTGCCGACCCCATGTAACAAAACACTTTTAAAAAGAATTTTTTGTTTTGCCTAAAATCGGCAATGCCCGAAAGTAAAGGACTTAAGAAAGCTACAATTAAAAATCCAGCAGAAACTACAAATGAATACAATTCAGCACCTACTACCTTCATTCCCCAAAAGTTAAAGTAATAAATTCCATCTTGCATGCTGCCTTGAGATACAGATGCAACTTTGCACATTTTATTAAAATAAATAGGAAAAATAGCTGTGGCTATGGTAAGTGAAAACACAGAATTGGCCCAATCGTACATGGCCCATGAATTGATTACTTTTTTATTATTAAGTTCAAATTTTTTCATCTTTATTTTCAAATGTTATAGTCGCAATATATTTTTTTTTGTAAAGTATTTTAAAAAATAATCATTTTAGAACGACAAACTGA
Source organism: Bacteroidia bacterium (assembly GCA_049318585.1). Classification (GTDB taxonomy): domain Bacteria; phylum Bacteroidota; class Bacteroidia; order UKL13-3; family UKL13-3; genus JAAFJM01. The sequence goes on from JBMOGB010000073.1 coordinate 2,367, forward strand.
AAACAATTTTGCATTAAAAAATATTCAATAATAAAATTCATATCGAAATGTGCATTATTTCAATAAAAAAAATGCTATTGATAAAATCAAAATACTTATTGTTGCAGGCAATTTTAAAAAAACAAAAAATGAGTGCTCAAACTATGTATCAAAACATATTAACTGAAGTAAAAAACAATATTTTTTACATTACCATTAACCGTGAAGCAAAGTTAAATGCTTTAAATATTCAAACCTTAACCGATATTGAACATGCTGTGTTAAGCATATATGACAATGCTGAAGTTAGAGGTGTAATTTTAACAGGAAGTGGTAAAAAAGCGTTTGCTGCTGGTGCCGACATAGCTGAGTTTGCTGCATTTAACATAGAACAAGGAACAAAACTTAGTGCCGAAGGTCATATAGTTTTGCGTGCTATTGAAAACTGTCCTAAGCCTGTAATTGCTGCCGTAAATGGTTTTGCTTTAGGTGGTGGAAATGAATTAGCCATGAGTTGTCACATTCGTGTTGCTGCCGAAAATGCTAAATTTGGACAACCAGAAGTAAACCTAGGAATAACTCCTGGATATGCTGGTACACAACGTTTGGCTCAACTAATAGGACGTGGTAGAGCGTTAGAATACTTAATGACTGCCGACATGATAGATGCTCAAACTGCTTTACAATTAGGTTTAGTAAACCATGTTGTTCCTGCCGATAATTTAATAGAAAAATGCGAAGAGATTTTAAACAAAATAAAAACAAAATCTCCTTTAGCAATTGCCAGCGTTATTCGTTGTGTAAACGCATATTACGAAAAACGTGCTGATGGAAATGAAGTAGAAGTAAATGAATTTGGAAACTTTTTTGGAAGTGAAGATTTTATGGAAGGAACAAAAGCTTTTATGGAACGTAGAACTCCAGTTTTTAAAGGAAACTAATTAATAATATTGTATATAATTAAAAGCTGCTTTTTTAAAGCAGCTTTTTTTTTGGAGCTATTTCCTGCTTTTGCCCATAGTTGTGCCCAGCCCACAAACCTTTCCCAAACACAAGCTATTTGGCGCTATCAGGGCTAAGAAGCTGTAGTAATTTATAGCATTCCTATTTAAAACCAAATACATATTAGAAATATTATACCAAATACCCATTTAATTTAGTCTAATCTACTTGTTATTTTTCATCAATACTTCTTCAAAAAATAGTTCCATAACTAATGCTATGAAACGATTTTTGTTCATTGTCTTGATAAAAAATTACTTCGCATCTTTGGCCTAAATTATAAGAGCATTTGGTATTAGGTTTAAAATAAAGTTTGAAGGACAAAATTCGAAATAAGAAATTCGAAATAAGAATAAACAAAAAAGCCAAAATCTTGAGTGATTTTGGCTTTTTTGTTGTTCATTTTTCAAAAAAATTGGCTTAAATTTTTTCTGTTGAAATTGTATTCGTCATTGCGAGGCACGAAGCAATCTCATTGAATGTATCAGTTAGATTGCTTCATTATATTTGCAATGACGCTTAGTTTGATATCATCTTAGTCTTGTCGAGCGGAGTCCGATAGCTATCGGATTTCGCTCGAACTGACCTAGATTTTTTAAAATTCTAAAACAGTAAACATTACTCTTCTGTTTTTCTTGCGTCCTTCGTCTGTATCATTTTCCGAAATAGGTTGAGTTTCGCCAAATCCTACTGCTTTTAATTGCGAAGCTTTTACACCTTTTTTAACCGAATAATTCATTACAGCATTGGCCCTATTTTGGGAAAGTACCAAATTCTTTTGGTCATCGCCAACGTTATCGGTATGGCCACCAACTTCTACCACCATTTGAGGGTTTTCTTTTAGTATATCAGCCATTTTATCTAAAATATTATAAGAAGCAGCAGTTAGTTTATCAGAACCCGTTTCAAAATTGATGGCACTTAATTTAAACACCAATCCTTTTTCTATTTTAGGTTGTTTTAGTTTTACTTCAAACGAACTTCCTTTTTCGTTTTTCGAAATATCAATGGTTTCTTCTACTGGTATATAACCTTTTGCCGTTACACTCATTTGGTATACGCCTGGCAATAAGTAAAAACTACTGATTCCTGAGGCATCGCCTTTACCTGTATAAACTACGTTATTGCCTTTTAAAATGGTAATATTTCCCATTACTGGATTGCCATATTTTTCATCGGTCATGTTTACATTTACATTCACTTTATCAGCATTTTTATCAACTGCTACTGGTGCTTTTTCAACTGGCTTATCTGTTTTTCTGCAAATACGAACCGACAATTGAATCTCTTGAGTTCCACTAGCCGAGAAAGTATTGTAAACATCACCTGTATGGTATTGGTAAGCGTAATTAAGCGTTAAAATATTCCAGTTAAAACCAATTCCTGCTATTAAACTTTTATCGGTACGGTAACCTAACTGTGCGCTTACTTTTTCGCTCCAAGTAGCTGTTGCCATTAAGTCAACTAATGGACCAACTTCTTTGTAATTGCGAAGCAAAGCCATTGGCGATATTTTCCAAACATTATTTTTGGTAGTATAATCATAACCTACATTCACATTGTATTGGTTTGAAAACGCACCAAATTGATCAAAAATATGTGGAAATGAAAGGCCGGCTTTCCATTGTTTAAAATAATAAGAAGCACCAAAGCCAACATCAAATTTTGTACTGTTAAATACATCGTAAGAAGGGTCGCTTTTTGTTTGTGTGTTTACCCTATCGGTATTCAATGAATTGTTGGCCAATCCAGCGCTTAAACCTAATGAAAGGTGGCTTTTGCTGTTCAATTTAATGTAATGGGCATACATAAGATTAGCATTTAAATAGCTCACCAAAGCACGGTTGTCGCTAGCTAACATACCACCAAGAGTAGAATTTTTACCAATTTTTCCATGAATTCCAAAAGTAGAAACAGTGGGTGCATTGTTTAAATCGGTCCATTTGTTTTGTCTGTTTATAAATGCATTCAAGCAATTGTTTTCGCCCATGGCCGATGGGTTTAGTAAAAATTGATTGTATGGATATAAATTATAAGATACTGGTTGCTGTGCAAATAAATTGGAAGTAAGCCCCAATAATATTGCAATTTGAATAATTATTTTTTTCATTTTGAATGTTTTTAAGTGGTTAAATCCTATTGTTTGTTTTTAATTAATAAAGCGCCTTTGGTATTTATTTTTGAACCTTTTATAAGGTAATAATACTCGCCAGATGGAACAGGATTGCCATCTATTTTACCATCCCAAGGGGTTGTATAACCAGTTTGATGAAATACTTCTTGACCAAAAATATTGAACACTACAATTTCGTGATCGTTTAAATCAGCAGCATTATCAATTACCCAATTATCGTTTATTCCATCGCCATCAGGTGAGAACGCGTTGTATAAATTTTCATTGAAAACTGAACCTTCTAAAGTTTTAAAAGTACTGTCTGCACCATAAGCTGTTCCTACACTGTTAACAGCATAAGCACGATAATGGTAAGTAGTTTTTGCTGTTAAAGCAGTTACACTTTGTGAGAAAACACCAGTTCCAATTCCATTCATTACCTTATTATTAGCAGTAGTTGGATTTATTGTTGTTGCAAATACAACACCTCTTTCTGTAACATTTGCACCTCCATCGTTCACTACATTTCCGCTAAGAGTAGCAGATGAACTAGCAATATTGATTGCATTGCCAGTAATAACTACTGGAGTAGTATTTCCAGCTAAAGTAGTAAATGTACTATCAGCACCATAACTTGTACCCACACTGTTGATGGCATAAGCACGAACATGGTATAAAGTAGTAGCTGTTAAACCAATTACATTTTGAGAAAATGTTCCTAATCCAGCTCCTATTTGAACTTTGGTATTAGCAGTTGTTGGGTTAGCCGTTGTAGCATAAACTACACCTCTTTCAGCAACTGCAGCAGTTCCACTATCACTTACATTTCCGCCTAAAGTAGCGTTAGTAACGCCAATTAATGTAACTTTTGAAGTGGAAACTGTTGGAGCAATAGTAGGTAGTGAAGTAGTAGTAAAAGTACTATCTGCACCATAACTTGTACCTACACTGTTTATGGCATAAGCACGAACATGGTATAAAGTTGATGGTGTTAAACCTGAAACATTTTGAGAAAATGTTCCTAATCCATTACCTATTTGTACTTTGGTATTTGCAGTTGTTGGATTGATAGTAGTAGCATAAACAACACCCTTTTCGGAAACTGCTGCGCCACCATCGGCAGTTACATTGCCACCTAAAGTAGCTGAATTTGAATTTACAAGGGTTGCTGAAGATGTTCTTACAGTTGCTAAGGATAACGGACCTGTAGTGGTAAAGCTGCCAGATAGTGGAGTTCCCAACTTAAAAACTGAATACCTACAAGGAGATGAAAAAGTATCGTATTCAAAAACTGAAACATGGTATAATCTATTTGCTACTAAACCTGTAATATTTACGGTATTGCCATTATTATAATAAACTACTCTTCCTGTTCCATCAACATTAGATCCACCAGGTTGAGCAGCAGAAGCAGTATAAATGATACCATTTATTACTGAAATAGTATCTACAGCATTTAATGCTTTTAAAACAATTAATCGACCCATTCCACTTCCAGCATTACAAGTAATGGTTGCAGTGGTTTGGGAAATGGCGGTAACAGTTAAATTTGTAGCATCATTTGTTGGCGGCATGAGGGTATTAATTGCAATGGCTTTGTTTACATTTGGCGTGGTAAGCCCATTCATTAATGAACTTGCCGAACCAAAACCATGCATCGTATTGTCGGAGGCAAGTAAATAAACACAGTAATCACCATGTGCTATGCCTACAATTGTTTTTCCTGTAATTGACGAAGTAGTGGCATCTACCAAAACTGGGCGAGTGGCATTTGAGGTTGAACCAATTCCTAAATTTCCAAATACATTGTTTCCAAAAGCATGTAAAGCACCTGAGGTATCTAATACATGGCCATAACTTCCTCTTTTACCTGTTAATATTGTTAAAGCTCTTTTTTGAAAAAGACTTGAACCGCTTAACATATCCAATGCAACAGGATTGGCTTGAACAGAACCAGAAACTCCAATTGAACCAGCATTACCCATACCATATAATAAACCATCTTGATCCATTAATAAAGTGCAATTAAGTCCTCCATCAATTTCAACTATGGTTTTACCTGCCAATACACCACTTTGATTGATATTAACTGGTACTTCGGCAACAGAACTGTTACCAGTTCCCAAACTTGATGCAGGATTACCACCCCAAGCATGTATCGTTCCATCTGATGCAATCGCAAAAACATTATTGTAACCATTGGCCGCAGTTGTTTTACATAGTTTAATGATTGTTTTACCCACCAAACTACCATAACTACTTATAGAAGTAGGAACCCATACAATACCATTCGTACTTACTCCATTACCTAATACTCCTAAAGTATCTTGTCCCCAACTAAAAACTTGCCCATCTGAACTTAAAGCATAACCAGCATAAGAACCAGCTAATACTTGAATGATAGTTTTACCTCGTAAATCACCTTTATTAGTAATGTCTACTGAAGTTGATTTGCGAGAATTAACTGAACTATCACCTAGTTCTTTTCTAAAATTTGAACCCCAAGCATGCACCGAATTGTCACTTGCTAATGCAATAAAATGATTTCCACTATTTGAAATTTGTGAAATTGTTTTTCCTCTTAATGAACCTTTTGAAGCCATTTCTAATGGGCAATTTCTGTATTGATTTCCATTGTCATAATCATAGGATTTAGTACCATACAATTTGCCATTTTTAAAATAATAAACAGCATTTTGATCATTGTTACCAATGATTGCATTTTGAGGATTGTTTACTATAAAATATTTATTTCCAATGGTATAACCGTTTGTAGTAGCCACAGCTATGTTTCCTAAATAAGCATTATTAGGCACCACAGCAGTAATGGTGGTACTGTTAACTGCAGTAAAACTAGCAACAGGCGCTGTACCAAACCACACTTTAGTAACATTGGTTAAATTAGTACCTGTAATAGTAATGGTGCTTCCAACATTTGCAGCAGTAGGTAAAAATGAGGAAATGGTTGGGCTTTGCGCCAAAAGCGCATTAATTGGTAAGAGTAAGACTAAGAGTAATCTTAAACTAATTTTGTGTACGTTTTCTTTCATGGTTTATGTTTTGTTTTAGTTGTGTAAATTTTTACAATAATATTCTAAAACAGAAAACAAAAAAATCAGGGTCAACCCTGATTTTTCGAAATTTATTCAAACTGTTGTTTTGTATAAAAAAAAGAAGAAACTTTTTTGATTGTAGAACTAATATTATTGCGCATTCAAACAATTTAGCACAACAATGAAATGCTTTAAAATTTATTTGAATGGCTTTTCTATCCTATTTATTGGTTTATTTATTTGATGAAGGTGTGCAATTAAACCCAATCTTTTCAATCTCTAACGATTGTGTTGCTTTTTCTAGTAATTCCAATGTTTTATGATTTGTAAGTGTTTGCATTTGATATCTGTAAATACCATAAAGAAAATAATAATGCTAAATTTTTAAAATGTTTTATAAACTCCTTTTGGTTTTGGTGTCCAAAATTCGTTTGGAATATAAAACTGGTCTAAATTGATTATTGAAATGGCATGTTCATTTAATTTAGGTTCTATGCTTTCTAACTCTTCTACATATTGTTTTACATCGCCTTCGGGTGCTTGAATAATTATTTTGCCTTCATATCTCTAAAATCATCAACAAATAGAACAGGTTCATTCGAAATGCTCCTAACATCCAAACCTTCTATTTCAAAGTAATTTATCACCTTTACACCTTTTTGAATCAAATGTACAAACAAGCTTTCATCATCATGTTTCCAATGCAACACCATTTCATCTACCCCAAAAGAATCATCACAATAAAATGCCGTATCACTGCCATGATTTTGTATCAATTCATAAAATTTTTTTCGGTAATCATTAATAATTGGCGATTCTTTACCACCATGAACTCTAATTTCAATATCATCTAAAAAACCACCCCAACGTATCGTAGTAAATAGATAATCATTACCATAAATTGAATAATTTAAACCCAACCAATACATTTCTTCAGTCTCTAAATTTTCTAGTATAAAACTTTTATCGCCTTTAATAAAATTTTCTTCTAAGTTGTTTTTTATATTGCAAATCAATACAAAACCTTTAAAATCCTGGGGATGATCAGGTCCATTATTTTTATTGTTTTCAAAATCCAAGTATTTAATAAAAACCGAGGTGTTTAAAAATTCAGAAAATGATTGTAGTAATTCCTCACCAGTATTAGCTACAAAGGCATGCCTAAATAATATTTGCAAATCTCTAGCCATTTACTCCCCCTTCCACTATTTTTTTTTCTTCTTCTGTTAGTTCATAAAGGGCATAAACCATTTGATCTATTTCTTTATCTGTGGTATCTATTTGTTGTTTTAAGGCGAGGGCTTTTTTAGCTTCTTGGGTAAAATATTCTTCCCATTCGGCTTCTTGTGCTAGGCTTAGTTTTACTTTCTTTTTGCCTAGTTCTTTAATAAATTCTGCATAAGAAAGCAAATACCAATCTTGCAATTTTTTTGGTAGTTCTATAATATTTTCTCCAACTATTGACAAGGGAGCATGCTCCCTTGTTGTAGTGATATCAGGCAATGGAGGCTGATTACTGTTTATCAATGGCAAGGGAGCATGCTCCCTTGTTTTTGCTGTTGTTACTACTGTACTAGGAAAAAACTTTCTGATTATAGTGCGCTGGAACTTTTGTGAAAGCTCTTGTAATTCCTTGTTTAGAGAAAGCATTTGGTCTGCTTTTTCAATGAAGGGTTGTTGTTCTTGTTTAGTCACAAATGGAATAGGTAACTGTTTTAATTGGTAGCCTTTAATTTTAGGGAAAAGCTGTTTGCTATCTGAATAATTTGATAACCAATATTTTTTTATAACCTTTGAGTTTAATATTGTTAAAACATATTTCAAGGAATAATTATCATCTTTTAAATAAAGGTTGTATAAAGTATTTGAAGTAAGAATATTGGGTTCACATATACCTATAATCGGGGTTTGTCCAATTTGTCTGACAACAATTCTTAACTTTTTATATACGCTGAAATCACCCCCACTCTTTATATTTGAAGATACAAAATTAAAAAATTTATTGGGGATTGATATTTCATATCTGTTTATTTCAGCTCCATCAATAAGCGGTAAATAATCAATATTTTCTTTATTAATTGAAATCGAACTTTTTCTATCGAAAGCCTGAATTCCAAAATATGAATCTCCTATATTTTCAAATTTTATACAGTTTTTAAAGTTTAGTTGGAATTCGTTTTTAATGTTGAATGTGTTTTCACTTTCATTTTCCCAGTCAATTTGCTTTTTTGAGCCTAACTGTTCCAACTTTCCCATATTTGAATTAAAAATTTCTATTGTATCATTTAATGTATTTTCTTTTTTCAATATAATTGTTGCCACATCAACACCTGCATCAAAAAATACAGAATCTTCATAATTTACAATAGTTTCAATATTTGTTTTTTTGAGAATATAATTTCTTAATTTTTGAATGTACTTATTTGTTAAATAAGTATTTGGGGTAATAAATCCTAATTTACCTTTTTGTTTCACTAATTTAATTGACTGTTCAAAAAACAAATGAAACAAATCAATTTTATAACTTGCTACCTCAAATTTTTTAAAATAATCTAAAGTTTTTTCTTCAGTATTTGAAGGTTGACATAATACATAAGGCGGATTTCCAATCACCACATCAAAACCTCCTTTATATTCAGTTCTAAAGGCATACTCGGAACTTTGGTAAAGACAAGGGAGCATGCTCCCTTGTTGCATAATTGGCAGATTGTGTTTTATTCTATTATTTCTTATATATTCTACAGTGTTATTTAGCTGCTGGTCGTCTTCTATTTTGTTACAACCATATTTTTGTGTCCATAAACTATTTTGTTTTTCTCCTCTTGTTTTTCCTTCTTTTTCTATCGACAAGGGAGTATGCTCATCGGTAATGGACAAGGGAGCATGCTCCCTTGTTGCACTGCTATCAGGAGCATGCTCCCTTGTTGCACTGCTATCAGGAGCATGCTCCCTTGTTGCGCTGCTAGTTGGAACTGTTACACCTCGTAATATATTTACTGCTCTAGCCGTTTTGGCTTTTATTTTTTGTACTATTCTATCTCTTTCTTGCTCTTCGCAAACTAATAATAAATGCATGTGGTCTCTACAAATATTGTATGCCAATACATTCAAATTATCTTGTTCAATTATTTCAACAACAGTTTTAGTAATTAATAATTCTTCTTCTTCGGTAAGCCATATTACTTGAGGTTCAGGTATTGCACCATTCGCTCTTTTTTCTCTTACATTATAAGTTATCATTCTATCCGATGTTCGGCTATCGTGAATGGCAGTTGTTATGTGGTAAGGTGTTTTTTCTTTCTTTTCAAATACTTGCGGAAAGGCTGTTTGCCAGTTAAATGCTTTGTCTCCGGCTATGGCTGGGTCGTCTATTAAACTATTGCCACATTTTATGTTGTTGTTTAGGTCGTTTAGTTTGCGGTTTGGTTGGGCGGTTCGCAGCCATAAAGAAAGCTTGGCTATTTCTACACTTTCATCGTTTAAATCTACCCCAAACAAGTTGTTTTCCAAAATGCTTTTCTCCACATCACTCAGCACCATTGCATCGCCAAATAATTTGGCTTGTAGTTCATCTATATACCTATGTTCGGTAATTAAAAAATCTAATGCTTGGTTCAAAAATGCACCACTACCACAGGCTGGGTCGCAAATGGTTAATTGCAGCAGCCAATTTTTATATTCAGTAAGTTTAGCTAATAATTCTTGCTTCTTTTTCTTTGGCAAGGGAGCATGCTTGTTACTATATGGCAAGGGAGCATGCTTGTTACTATATGGCAAGGGAGCATGCTCCCTTGTCTCCCTTGTTGCTATGTTGCTAGGAGCATGCTTGTTACCAAATGGCAAGGGAGCATGCTCCCTTGTTAATGATTGTGCATATTCAGTTTCTACTATATTTAGTTCAGCTTTCTTTTCGGTACATAGTTTACCAATGGTATTATCTACTATGTATTTGGTAATGTATTTTGGAGTGTAAAACACCCCATCTTTTTTTCGCTTGGTTTTAGTTTTATCTATTTCCTGTCCTTCTAATTGTGCCTTTACTTCATCCAACTCATTTAACGAGTTTTCAAAAATATGCCCCAATATATTTACATCTATTTCACTTACAAAATCGTATTCCGAAAGTTTAAAGGCATGCTTAAACAATAAATCATCATTTATTTTTACATGGTCTAATATCTCATCAGGTTTAAACAAACCACCATTATAAGCAAACACATCATAACGCTTTCCCTTAAAGCCAGTGTTTAGGTATTCAAAATATTTTTTAAATCGGTTGTATAAAGGAATTTCCTCATCACGTTCTTGTAAATCTTTCCAATCGTTCAGTATTAATCTTACTGAATTTGGAGGTAATAAGTTTCTATCTTCAGCAAAAAACAGAAACAAAAACCTATCTAATAACTTTTGTGATTTTTTGAATAATTCCAAAGGCTCATATTGGCTATTTAAGTCAACTAAGCTTTGGTACAATTCTTTTTTAAATAATGAATAATCGGTATATAATTGCTTGGTTACTTTATTTTCTTCGCCTATCGAATCATCTTTTAGCTTTTTGGGTAAGCCTTCCTTAATATTTTCGTAAGCCAAACAAGTATATAGTAATTCAAACTCTGCTTGCGATAAAGTAAACAAATTAAACTCTAAATATTCTATGGCATTGTCAATATAAAACCGCAGTTTTTCAAAGTTAGAAGTAATTACATAAATGCATTCAGGTTGATTATTTTTATATCCAAAAGCCTGTGTTTCAATTTTTCCTAAATCGGTGGTATCGGTTCCTTTTAGTTCTATTACAGCAACTACCGACAAGGGAGCATGCTCCCTTGTTGTAGGAATTAGTATAGCACCGTCAGCCTTTTTACTGTCTTTTATGTTTTTGTTTTCAGTAATTAAATTGTAGTCAGGATTTGGGTTTAAAGTATAACCCAATATTTTACAAAATAATTCATTTAAAAACCCTTCCTGAAACTGTTCCTCTTTGCTATTCCTTATGTTTTCTTGAATGGTGGTATTATGGAAATAACTTTTGTAAGTTAAATAAGCATCATGAATGAATTGTTTATTTAAAGTCTTTTGGTATTTAACTAATACTGAATTTTGGAATAATGGCATGTTTTAATATTTGTTCAATAATAACAGAATGGTTTTAGTCTTGCAATATATGTGCAAAAGATAATCCATTGCGCAGCATCAAAACCACATTGTGGTAATCAACTACCACTTTGCAAAACTAAAACGAGGCATTTCTCTACTCAAACACAGTATTGTGGAACTCAAACATGCCTTTTCTGAGCGTGATTTCATTCTGTGGAACTGTAATATCATGTTGTAAAATTACAATACCATTTTGCGGAACTATAAACTCATTCTGCGGATTGTAAAACCATTTTGTGGCTCTCTAAAACCATTCTGCGGAACTAAAATATCATTCTGCGGAACCAAAATGAGGCTTTGCGAAGCTAAAATGTCATTCCGCAGGGCGCAGAATAGTTTTAAAATTTCCAATCCACTGATTAATGTTAAAAAATACATTTTTTCAGTGAAACATAGTTCTATAAAAATAAAGAAAATGATAATATAAAATAATATTTGAATAGCACTAAAAAAATAATTTGCTTTTTACACCAAAATTTAACTACTTGCATAAAAATTAACAAATTTAATTATGACAGAAACAACAAAAACAACCACTAATGAAGTGGTTACGCCACCAGTGGCTGACAAAAACAAAAAGAGTTATTATGTAAATGATGACGATTATTTACTACATGTTAAACTAGCTGTAAACAATAGCAACCATGCTGAAATTGCACCTATTTTAATGAATCATGGTTACACAGCTGCAAAAATTGACATTGGAAAGGCATTGTACGAAACCGCACTTGAAAAACAAAAAGAACAAGTTAAAGAGTATGGTGAACAATACACCGCTACCGAAAATTTAACCAAAGCCATTGCCAATGCTACAGAAGATTACATGAAGCATATTAAAATAGCTAATGTAGCATTTAGAAATCAGCATGGCGTATTGTCGGAAATAGCGGCCTTGGGCGAACGTAAAAGAACCCAAGCTGCTTGGATTACTCAAGCCAATACTTTTTACAAAAACTTAATGGCAAAAGCTGAATACAAAACAGCTATGGCATCGTTTGGACAAACAGAGGCAATTTTAACTGCCGCATCAGCTAAGTTTATAGATGTAGCAAATTTATACGACCAACGACAAAAAGAAGCAGGTGAAGCACAAACCGCCACCAAAACACGCGATAATGCAATAGAAGCATTAGATGTTTGGTTTACCGATTATAGTGATATTGCCATTATAGCTTTATCGGACAAACCAGCTTTTTTAGAAATATTGGGTTTGAAATAAAAAGAAAAATAAAATTCGAAAAAATAATCCCGATAGCTATTGCATATGCGTCAACTTAAGGATTTTAAAAATCAAAATTCCAGAGGAACGACCTTATGGTAGCCACCAGTGAAACTGGTGGTATTAGGATAAAAAAATATATCAAAAACCCCAAAATATTTGCAAAATGCCAAGCCTAAGGCTTGGCATTTTGCAAATATTTTGGGGTTTTTGTGAAGGTGATTGCTTTTGTTTTTTACC
>JBMOGB010000074.1:0-15064 GCA_049318585.1 Bacteroidia bacterium
AGCCAATTTACATTACTCATTCTTTTTTTTAGTTGCTTAAAAGCAACTGCAATAGTTGCTTAAAAACTAAAATTTATTTTTAAAAAATACTATATGTTTTCAGCAACAAAATCTATTGCAGTTAGGCTTTAGCCAACTGAAAGCCAATTTACATTACTCATTCTTTTTTTTAGTTGCTTAAAAGCAACTGCAATAGATGCTTAAAAACTAAAATTTATTTTTAAAAAATACTATATGTTTTCAGTAACAAAATCTATTGCAGTTAGGCTTTAGCCAACTGTCAACTAAATAAAATTCCTTTTTTGCTTTAGCACCATCTCCTAATTATTTCAGACTTCATTTCTTATAATTAATCAAATATTTATAAGCGCAATATAATAAATATTTTCCGATTGCAAACGGATAAATACGGTTATTAACGGAACTAAATGGATAATATACGAATCGGGTTTGGGAGCCGCTACATCTTTGCAGTGTTGATTTACAAAAACAATTGAAACGTATGGTCAACAACAAGTTCAATTTATTTATTTCATTTAAAAAACAACACGTATGAACAGCTTAAGAAACAGCATTCGCCTTATTGGAAATTTAGGCCAAAATCCAGAAGTTAAAGAAACTACTAACGGAAAAAAATTAGCAAAATTTAGTATTGCAACTAATGAAAGTTACCACGATGAAAATGGTAAAGAAGTAAAAGAAACCATGTGGCATAACTTAACAGTTTGGGGCAAGCAAGCCGATATAGCGGCCAAGTATTTGAAAAAAGGGAGTGAAGTAGCCATTGAAGGTAAGTTAAGCAACCGAAACTACACCGATAAAGAAGGTGTAAAGCGTTATGTAACTGAGATTATAGTGAATGAATTTTTGATGCTTGGCGGTAAAGCTGATTAGAGGAAATAGAAAAAAACAAATAAAATATTTAAGTATAAAATCAAATTTAAAAAACAAAAACAACACGTATGAACAATTTAAGAAACAGCATTCGCCTTATTGGAAATTTAGGACAAAATCCAGAAGTAAAAGAAACTACCAACGGAAAAAAATTAGCAAAATTTAGTTTAGCTACCAACGAAAGTTACCGCGATGAAAACGGAAAAGAAGTAAAAGAAACCATGTGGCATAACCTTATTGTTTGGGGCAAGCAGGCAGAAACTATAGAAAAGTATTTGAAAAAAGGGAGTGAAGTAGCCATTGAAGGCAAGTTAAGCAACCGAAACTACACCGATAAAGAAGGTGTAAAGCGTTATGTGACTGAAATTATAGTGAATGAATTTTTGATGCTTGGCGGTAAAGCTGATTAAACAAAACTTTCTGTAATTTAAAAACGCCACTTGTTGTTAAAACTTGTGGCGTTTTTTTGTTTTTATCAAAGAATTGTACTTTAACCCAATATACGCATTAGTAAATCTATTACGAGCCAAATCTACTTCAAATCAGTATTTCTTTAAATTTAAAAAACTTAACGCTGCTATGATTTTTAAATATAAGGAACTGATTTATTGTATTTTTAACTCTCATAACGAAGTTCTAACGCGTATTCTGGGTTTAAAGAACTCAATTTAAAACCATTGTTTTATTATATTTTCGCAAAAAATATAAAATATGAAACAAAAATTACTTTGCCTATTCATGTTGATTTTCAATTATTCATTTGCACAAAGTAATTTAATTGATTCGTTTGTAAAATTGAAGAATACAGAAGAGAGAATAAAATTTCTTTCAAATGAAAATGTTACCAATTTAGGCAAAAACGGTTGTTATATTCTTAGATCGGAAATAGAAAAAATTGGAGATGATAAAGCATTATTTTTTTTGTGTGTTAGAATAAATGATTTTTATGTTTTAGATGCAAAGGAACTGAAAATAAATACTGATTTGATGTTTGACATTTCGAAAAGAAACAATTTTAAAGCAGAATTATTGGTTGCAAATTTTAGATCAACACTAAATCTTTACGGGGGTAACATAATCTTTGATCAAGAATTGTATTACCGATATTTAAATATTTTTGAAGGTATTAAAAATACAGATTTAAATAGTTTTTCTAATTACAGTTTAGAAGGGATACTTTACGAGATAGGGCGTAATTTTTACGAAGTGGGTGATTATGAAAAGGCTTTAGAGTGTTTGTTGTTACAAGAAAAAAAAGCAAAAATTCGAAATATTTTTTACATACTCTCATTGAACTTAATAGAGTCAATTTATGCCAAACAAAAACAATATAATCTATCAATGATTTATTCCTATAAAATTTACAAATTTTCGAGTAATAATAAGAACATTTCAAATCTTCAAATTTGGCAAAGCAACTTTTGGAGTGGTTTTTCTGCCTTAAATATTGCAAAATATGCTCAAAGTTTAGGAAAACATAATATTTGTTCACACTATCTCTCCATAGGGCAAAAGTTTTTAATCAAAAATGATGATTTAAAAAACAAAGCTATGTTATTAAGTGAGTTTGATGCACTGCAAATAATCATTCAAATAAAGTTAGCTAATAATCAATACAATGAAGCTGAAAAACTATTAAACCGATCATTCTATTTAGCAAATATTATAATTCAAGAGGTTACAATTATGCATTTTAAACCGCTTGAATTATATAAAAATAGCGTTCAGTTTTATGAACAGAAAGGAAATCATATTAGGGCTTTTTATTATTTGAAATTAGTAAATCAAATAGAAGATAGCCTAAACATAAGAAATGATAAAAGAAAACTTTGGCAATCGGAAATGAAAGTAAAATCGGAAGTGTTTAACGAAAAACTAAAAACCATTCAAGAAGATAATGCACTTGGAACCAATACCAGAAATGCCATTATTTTAAGCCTTTTTGTATTACTAGCCATTGCTTTTATTGTTTACCAAAAAATAAAAAAAGACAATAAAGTTATTGAAAAACAGAAAAATTTATTAGAACGATCCCTACTCGAAAAGGAAGTATTATTGAAAGAATTGCACCATAGGGTAAAAAACAATTTGCAAATTATTTCGGGTTTGTTTGAAAAACAAATAAAAAAAACCGATGACCCAAAAGTAAAACGACTCATTAAAGAAGCGCAGGATAGGATATTTTCAATCGCTCTGGTTCATCAAAATTTACATCAATTAGAATTATTAAATGGAGTGCAGTTTAATAATTACCTTAACTTATTGGTTAATAACATAGTTGATACAAATAATTTTGAAGAAAAATCTTTAGAAATTATAACTAAAGTTGATGACTTTATAATGAATTTTGACCATGCCATTTCGGTAGCACTAATTGTTAATGAGTTAATAACAAACTGTTATAAACATGCATTTGTAAACAGAAGCGATGGCAAAATTGAAGTTAATTGTTCGTTACAGGAAAAAAAAGTTTATTTAAGCGTGTGCGATAATGGCATTGGTTTTTCAACTAATGAAGAGGATTCTTCTAACAAAACTTTAGGTATGGACTTGTTAAAAGGCTTAGCCCGACAATTAAAAGGTTTAGTGAATATTACTAGTAGTGAAAAAGGAACTTGTGTTCAAATAATTTTCGATTTTAAAAATTAAACTTTATGGATAATAATTTGAGAATATTAATAGTTGAAGATGAATTTATAACACTCGATTTGTTAAAAGATTATGTTATTGAATTAGGTTATCATGTATCGGGCGATGCAATAAATGCGGAAGAAGCAATCAGTTTTCTTGAAAAAAATGAAACTGATTTAGTGTTATTAGACATAAACTTGAGTAAAGAAAAAGATGGAATTTGGGTAGCTGAACAAATAAATACAAAATACAAAATTCCGTTTATTTTTATTTCGGCATATAGCGATGCTGAAACCATTAAAAAGGCAGCTTTTTGGCATCCATCAGCTTATTTAGTTAAGCCTGTTAAAAAAATAGACATTTATACAGCTATAGAAGTAGCCATTAAAAACTACACTAAGTTTTTACCTAATAATAGCATTGAAAATAAAACAGAAGAGCATGAATTAATTCACAACGAGAATCATTTATTTATAAAAATCAACTCGAGTTATAAAAAAATAATTTTTTCTGAAATTCTATATTTCGAATCGTTTAAAAATTATATAGAATTACACCTTCAAAACGAAAAAATTATTGTAAGAAATACATTACATGGATTTTTAGAAACGATACCAAATAATATTTTTATTCAAATTCATCGTTCTTTTGTGGTTAACAAAAAGTTTATCTCTGAAATAAAAACCAATAGTATAATAATTTTGGAAACAGAAATTCCCATAGGCAAAAAGAACAAAGAAAATCTGCTAAATAGTTTGAACCTTAAATAACTAAAGTGTTCGTCCCTTAATAATAAGGTTTCGTCCCATTTTTAAAATAAAACAAAAATATTGTCGATTCTTTGTTTTTTTTTTATGAAAAAACTTAGACTCGAATACACAAATACTTCTTGTAAAAACAACCATTTAATTGTGGTTGTTTCACTGATTGCATTTAGTTTTTTTTATAATGCAGTTTACGCACAAAATACTAAACCTAAAAGTAAGTTTAAAGTTACAGGAGGTATTAATTTATCTCAAGATTTTTTTCTTTATCAATCAAATGATACCTTATTTAGGCCCTATAGGCCAAAATCGTTTACTCGTATTGCTGCATATACTACATTTTCATATGGTAAATTTTCTCTTCCTTTTTCGTTTTCTTATATCCTACAACAAAAAGGGAGTGAAAATATTAATAGCCCTATTCCTTCCAGTTTTAGTTTAAAAGATTTACTAAATAATTATAATCAATTATCATTTAGCCCTACTTTTGGTAAACTTCAAATAAATCTAGTAACACAAGTTCCCAAATATTCAGAATTATCATGTGGCGATTTACCTATATTTGGAGTTGGATTTGATTGGAAACCTAAAAGATTTAGGGCTGCTGCATTTTATGGTATTTCACAAAGAGGCATAAGCAGTGATTCTATTAATAGAGTAGTTGGTTCCTATCAACGAACTTCATTTGGAGGAAAATTAGGTTTAGGAGAAGAAGAGAAATCGCATTTTTACATCAATTTAGTAAAACATGATGATGATATAAATTCAGCTGTTGTAAATTCTCAAGGTTTATTACCACAAGAAAATCTTGTTATTTCAATTGATAATAAGTTGGTTTTTTTAAAAAAGTTTTTTATTAAGAGTGAATTAGGGCTTTCTGCTTATTCAAATAATTTAAAAATTGGTACTTTGGAGTCTGATTCAATTACATTAAGCATCAATCCAATACTTAAAAGCCTATTTAAACCTCGATTTTCAAGTAGTTATGGTGCAGCTTTTGTTGGTTCGTTTGGTTATAAAGGAATTTACTGGGGTTTTACAACTTTAGGAAGGGCTTATTCGCCCGAATATAGAACATTGAGTTATCCATTTTTTCAAAGCGACCGTATAGAATGGCTAGTAGAACCTTATTTTATTTTATTTAAAAGTAAGGTGTCTTTAAATGGTTCTATTGGTGTAAGAAAAGACAATTTTTTTGCAAAAAAATTGACAGTAAACACTCAAACTATTGGGTCGGCCAATTTAACTATAATGCCAACTTCAAATTGGATGATTAACTTGATGTATGCTAATTTTGGAATGCAGAATAATATAGCAAATGATACACTAAGAATTCAAAATATTTTTAGTAGTTATGGAATAAATACAAGTTATACTATTCTTCGAAAAAAATTTAATCATGTAATCATGTTTTCTTTTTTCAAAAATGAGTTTGAAGACTTTAATATAGTGAGTGGTAATTTTTCAAATAATATAACCACAACAAACACATTAGGATACTCCCTTAATTTTTTAAAAATTCCGCTAACACTTTCTACATCTGGCACTATAGCAGAAAATACTATTTTCTTAGGAACACTAAAAATTAACATGGCTTCAATTAATGCTAACTATGTTTTAGGGAAAAGTAAAAAAACTAATATTGGTTTAGGATTTAATATAATTCAAACCAAACTAATTGAATCAACACCCGATTTAAATTTTACAAACACCTTAACTTTATCATACAAACTGGCCAAAAAATTGAACATTGGAACCAATGCTACACTAAATTTACTTAGGTATGGCAGTATTAAACCAGGCATTGCCAATACAGAAAGTTCAATCAGGTTATTTGCAAATTACTCATTTTAAACATCCCAATTTTAGAATAGAAAAATTATGACATTTTCAATAAAAAACAACAAAGGCTTTAAATTATTAATTTTTTTAATTTTACTATCTAACAGTTTTCTCTTAACCAGTTTGCATGCTCAGTCTCCAATGTTTACAATGACTATGCAAGCTTATCCTCCACAGAGACCATTAGATTGGCTAAACGCTCCTTCACCAATTACCATTACAGTTATGAACCCAACTTTAACTAGTTCATTGCCATTAAAATTTCTTGTAACTGTAACAAAAGGCGGGCAAAATGCAATTACATCTAATTTAGTGGGTGTTACAGAAATTAGAGCAGGACGTGGTGCAACTATTATTAATTTAAGAGATATTTGGGATGAGAATTCTTTTACTGTTAACAATTCATTAGTTGATATTACAAGTGGGAAACTACTCCCTGCTTCACCTTTTTCTAGACCTGCTTCAAACTATGAAATATGTGTTGAAATGTATGAGTTCAAATTTTTAAAATATCAAAAAATTGGATCATCAATATGTAGAACATTTAATATTTCTGAGCAAGGTGAACCAATTGCCAATATACCTAACTCAAATAGGGAATTTACACCTACTACTATAACACCAATTAACTTTTCATGGAGCCCTGTTTCAAATTATTTGGGAATAGTAAAATATCAGTTAGAAGTATTTGAAATAGATGAAATTTCATCAACTGCTGTTCAGGTAATTAGTAAAGTAAATATATTGCCTGTTGAAGTTTCTAATATACCATCCTACACCTGGACAGATGCAGCAGCAAAGTTCAATTCAAGAAAAACAAATGGAGTTACCTCTTATAAGTACGCATGGCGCGTTAAAGCGGTAGATGGAGAAGGTAATCCTATAGGTAAAAACGAAGGATTAAATAAGGGATATTCTAATATACAAGAATTTTATATAGTAGATAATCCAAATGTTGCAGGAAATGTTGCCACTACTAATTCCGGTTCTAATACTCCAAAGAAAGTAATAGAACCTGAGCCAACAAACTTTATTGACAATGATAAAATTAGTGCCAATAATGTAATAAATAATGGAATTGAATTTAAATGGAGCCATTTAAAAAATTACACAGGGGAAGTTAATTATAAATTGATGATTTTTCAGAAGGGTAATCCTATTCGTATATTTGAAAAAGATTCTATTAAAGAAAATAGCTATCTGTTTAAAGTACCAGCAAATAACTCATTTGGAGAACAAGAAAAAGAATATACTTGGGTTATTTTTGCATCAGATCGCCTCAAACAAGCTTTGGGAAGTAAACAACAAAAAACACCTCAACAAATTAAAATGAATCATGAAGGTAAAGGATTTTCTGAAAAAGGAAAGTTTACCATTACTCCTTTAACCCAAAAAGAAGCGGAAATTACGCTCCCAATTAATAATGGCACTGCTACTTATAACAATGAGAAAAAAGGAATTGAATTTACCTGGGAACAAGTATCGCCTAAAAAAGTGAATCAATCAGTATCGTATAAGTTTGATGTTTACAAAAGTAAAAACAAAAAAAAAGATGGTAACTCTATTTTTTCAACTACCATAAAAGATACAAGCTTTGTTTTGTGGAATAAACAAGATTTAGCAGAAGGAGATTATGTTTGTGAAATTACTTCTGCTGTAACACCTGTTCCAAATAATAGTACAACACAACTAATTGGAATAAAAACGGGTAGTAGCAAAGGAATATCTAATTTAAGTTTTTTCACTTACTCTAAAACAGAAAAGGTAGATTCAGTTGAATATATTAATTGCGATGGCACAAAAAAATATATTACAAATAAGGGGGCTAATCAATCAGGTTCGGTTACCGATTTTAAAAACAAGTTTATAAAAGTAAACGAATTTTCTATGCTTATAAAACAAGCAAGCGGTTCGGCAAGCAGTTTAAAAGGAACTGGTTCTATAGTTGTTCCATGGTTAAAAACACCAATTACTGTAGAGTTTGAAGGTTTAAACATTAATGTTACTACTATGAAACTTACCAGCGGAGCAATTTATGCCAAAACAGATGAAAATGGCTCCGATATACCAAAATTTTTGAAGGTAAAGGAAGGTAAAAAAATAACAAAAAATTTGGCAAATGAATTAAATAAAAAACTAAAAACTAATTCCAATTCCAAGCTAGTTGCCAACCAAGATTTAGACCAAAATACCAGTAAAATTAATACTTCTGAATCCCCTTCGCTTCCATTAGGAATTAATAATTTGTTGGGTTACACCATTGCCATTACCGAAATGCAGTTTACTGCTTTTAAAAATATATTGGTAGGTGTAGCCATTTTACCCTATTCCAAAGACCAAAAAGATGATATCATTTCATTTGCGGCAACTGACATTGAATTTGGTTTAAACTCTCCATCAAAAGCAGGAGGTAAATTGGTACTTTTAGAGGATTTTGCTGTGGTTGATTCGGGCGAAAGTAGTTATGGCGTTTATTTTAAAGCTGAAAATGAAAAAAAAGATCCCGCTACCTATATAGAATGGGATTGCAAAGGTTTTAATAATTTAAAAACTACAGTTGATGTAATATTACCAAAAAAATGGGCTAAAGCAATTAAAGAGGAAGGCGACATTTCAACCGAAGAGCGCGTGACAGCAAGAGCAGAAGCCAATATAAAAAACCTGAATGATTGGCTATTAACGCTGAGTATAAAGCCTTGCGAAATACAAGGATTAGATGGAGTGGAACTAGCAGTAGACAATTTAACACTTGATTATTCTGATACTAAAAATATTCCCGGAATGAAATTTCCTTCGAATTATACTGGTATTAAAGGAGTAGATTTTAAAGGGTTCTATTTACAAAGTGGAAAATTCACTTTGCCAAAATTCTACAATAAATCAACTGATACAACGGGTATTGAAATAGAAATGAAAGAGTTTATTATTAACAAACAAGGAATAACCGGTCAATTGTCATTAGGCAGTGAAGAAGCTCCAATAATAAACTTAGAAAGTGGTAAAATAGGCGATTTTCAAGCCAGTTTAGATAAAATAGAAATTGCCATTGTAAGTAATTCATTAACCAAAGCCAGCATAGATGGAAAAATGGTTTTACCTATTTCAAAAAGTACTACCCAAGAACCAAACACTCTTAATTACAATGCTTCTTGGTCAAGTCAAACTGCTAAAACAGGAGCTAAAATGAACATAAATATTACCGTTGCAGACAATGTAAGAATTAAAACATCTTTGCTTGATGGTGCAGAATTGGTGTTAAATAATACATCAACCATATCACTAACATATACCAAAGGAAAAACTAAAAAAGCCAAAGGAAATAATACTGCTACTGTAAATTTAAATGGGAGTTTATTAATAGAAAAGACCATTAAGGATATACCCTTAAGTTTTGATATGGCTTTTACCCAAATTGGTTTTGATTACAACGATTCACTAAAAAAGAAATTTACATTTTTAAAACCCACTTTTAGTTTTGCCAGTCCGCAAAAGACAGCAAATGGTTTTCCTGTTACCTTTGAAAAAGTAGAATTGGTAGAAGAAGATCCTGCACCTAATTCCAAATATTTAGCAACTGCTTCTGTAAAATTTGATGTTATTTTAAACTTAAATAGTAAAATTGGTGGAAGTACTAATATTATAATTCAAGGAGGAATAAAAAAAGAAGGTAGCAAGTATATACCTGAGTTTATTAACGCAAGCATTGGCGCAATTAGTGTTGATGCTAATTTAACTGCAGTAAAATTAAAAGGATCAGTAGCACTTTATAGCAATGATGCAGTTTATGGCAATGGTTTTATGGGCAATGTAGATGCCACTTTCACCAAAGTAAGTACTCAGGTTCAAGCTTCATTAAGGTTTGGATCAGCAAAAAAAGAAAATAGTACCGAAGAGTATACCTATTGGTTTGCACAAGCCAAAATAATGTTGGCTAAAGCAATTCCATTATCTGGTCCTATTGGCCTTAAAGGTGGTGGATTGGCAGCTTGGTACAATATGAGAATGAGCGACACTTCAAGACTAGATGCAGTAACAGTGGCAAATACCAAAACCGATGTAGAAGAAACTTTATCGGGTAGTAAATTTGTGCCAGATAGTAGAGTTAGCTTTGGTTTTAATATAATGGCCATTTTGGTAAACAATGCATCTGATAGGGTTTTTAATGGCGATGCTTCCATAAGTGCTCAATTTACTGATGCTGAAGGCATAAGTTTTTTACGTTTTACTGGAAGTACTTTTGTAGGCTCTCCAATTGTAGAAAGGGAAAAAGCCCCTATAAAAGGATTTATGGTAGTTAATTACGACTTTGTTAAGGAATTGTTCGACTTAAATGTTAAAGTGGATATACGCAACCCCGTTGCTGGGCCGGCTTTGTTTCAAACCAGGGAGCCAGCTACTTTAAATTTATTTGTTGATAGTAAAAATAAAACACCACAAGGAGAACCCAAATGGCAACTAACTGTTGGTACACCCGAAGTGCCAAATAAGTTTAAACTTTATGAAATTATAAACACTTGGTCGTATTTTAGAGCAGGTAATAATTTGGTTACCAATAACAATTTTCAACCTAATACAGTAACAGAACTAACTAAAATTGATGCATCATTTGCGGCTTTAGCAAAACCAGAACCTATTTCGGAAAACGCAATAGGAGGAAAAGGATTTGACTTTGGATTAGGCTTTAATGTTAGTGATAATGTTAGTTTTGGGCCCTTTAAAGGTGGTTATAGTGTGGGTGCTGAAATTAATTTAGCCATGGCTCAATATGATGCTACAGAATGTGTATCAAGCGATTTTAATTATTGGTACGCACGAGGTGGAATAGCCGCCTGGGCAAGTGCTAATGTAAGTTTTAAGTCTTTATTAAATGCTGAGCTAAAAGCTGCGGCTGCTATGAAAGCGGGCGGCCCAAAACCACTTTGGGCTACGGGTAGAGTTGCTGGACAAATAGTTGTAAAAATACTTTTTATCAAGTTCAACTTTAGGGCCAATGTACCGTTTACTTATGGTACTATATGCAAACCTGTTAATTCTGCTAATAGCAAAGAAAATATGAATAATATTGGCGACTTAGATATGAATGGTTTTCTTGAAGCTCAAGATGAATATGCAATGTATAAAGGTACAGATAGAGTAGATAGGCTAACCCCTTTACAACTTGGTTCATATTTCGATTTGTCGAAAAATTTTAATATTGAAGTTACTGAAAATGATGTAGTTGTTACAAAAACTTATAAAGTTGATTTAAAATATTTTGTTGGCAATGGAACTAATTTTACTAGATATACACATATAATGCAAGTTGGCGCTGACGATATTTATTATATTGGTACACAATGGGTTAATGGGCAGGCAAGAAGCCAATTTCCCTACAATACGTACATAGTTTATTATTTTGTAGGTACATTACAAGAAAAAGTAAATAATGAATGGGTTAATGTACTTGATAAAAATGCGAATACAATTTTAAAAAGAACACCAAATAAATCATTTACTACTAATAAAAACTAATAGAATATGAAAATATTTAAAATTTTACCAATAAAAATAATAAATCTTGCGCTATTTTTAATAGTAGGTAATTTAGCAATTGCACAAGAAAATAATATTTCAAAAATTGGATTGGCTGCACAAAACAGTGCTGATAGTATTACACTTCGCTGGTTGGTTGATAGCTACGAATTATTTAAAGAGGGAATAAATATGGGCTATACCATAAAAAGGGCTGAAGAAATAAAAACTAATAAATATAGTAAATATGAAGCAGTAGCTACTATAAAACCTTGGACAAAGGCAGATTGGAAAGCACGATTAAAAATGCTTAAAGATACAGCTTCAAAAGAATACAAAAACTTTTCAGCAGGGTATGAATTGGTAATTGATTATGCCAAAAACCTACCAAAAGATGTTTCAGGTTTTGAAGCCATAACAATGGCTAAAGCACAAAACGACATGTCATTTTTATTTTTAACTATTGCTTCTTGTAGCGATGTTCATACTGCCAATGCAATGGGTTTGCGTTGGGTAGATAAAAATGTAGTTGCAGGTAAAAAGTACAAATACACTATTGAATTAACAAGTAATCAGAACAGGTTTAAAATAGAGGTAAAAGAAGCTGAAGCACAAGCCATACAAAGTGAAAATAGTCCTCTTGTTTCTATTGCCAAAGCCGAAAACGAAACCAGTATTGGGTTTAAATGGATGCTTGGTGAACAGCCTATTTTAGGTTATAGCATAGAGCGTTCAGAAAATAATGGACTAACATTTAATAGATTAAACAAGCAAATAATATTAATTGACAATGAAGAAGATGCAAATGGAAAAAGCATTGGTTCTTTATCGGACACCAGCGTGGTAATGTACATACCTTATATTTATAGAATTATAGGGCATACCATTTTTGCAGATGAAATAGAAATTGGAAAAGTAAAAGCCATGGCCAGAGACAGAACTCCAGTAACTTGTATTTTTGTGCCAAACCCAGAACCAACTGACATTCAGTATTCCACTGTAAAATGGGAACTAACCTGTAAGCCAACTGATTTAAAAGGATTTAACATTAGAAGAGATAACCAAAAAGATGGAAAGTTTTTAACTAAGCTAAACATAAATTTGTTAAACCCTACTGTTAATGAATACAATGACAATGATTTTGATACCACAATAAACAACTTTTATTTAATAGAAACCATTGATACGGCAGGTAATATTTTTCGTTCAAATGCTGTTTCTTTAATCTTTATTGATGTTGTTCCTCCTTCTGTTCCTTTATGGGCAAATGGAACTGTTGATTCGAACGGAATAGTAAAAATAAAACTAAACTTAAATAAAGAAAAAGATTTTATGGGATACAGGATTTTTAAAGCCAATCAATTAGACCATGAATTTTCTGTAATTAAAGAAAGTTTTACCAAAAACGACACGATTTTTATTACAGGTAAAGACAGTATTTTTACAGATACCATTAGTTTAAATTCTTTAACGCCAAATGTTTATTACAAAGCAACAGCTTTAGATTTTCATTTCAATGAATCAACATTTTCTTTGCCTCTAAAAATTGTATTACCAGATACTATTAAACCGGTTCCACCAGTTCCTTTAAAAATAGATATGTCTGATTCCTCATTAAATATCCATTTTACACCAAGCAGCAGTGCTGATGCAGTTAAAACAATCATTCTTAGAAGACTTAAGAATGATTTAAACTGGGATATATTAGACACAGTAAAAACGACACAAAAAATGTATTTAGACACCAATTTGTATTCAGAAATAGTTTATGAATATTGCCTGCAAGCTATAGATACCAATGGCTTGCTTTCCCCATTGTCTTTTTCAATTCCAGGTCGTGTTTATCCAAAGAGTATAGCACCTGCAGTAACTAATTTACAAGGCATTTACGAAGCTGATATTCAAAAAGTACTTCTTACATGGAATCATGAAATGGCAGAAAAAATTCCAGGTATAAAATTAGCTTTTCAAGTATATAAGTCAGCTAATAATGAGGCACCTTCTCGAATAACAACAATTCCTTTTACTGCAAATGAATTTTATTATTATGACCCTGAAATAAAAAGCAAAGAGACAATTAAATATTTTGTAAAAGTAGTATTGGAATCAGGAGCAGAATCAGTTTTAAATAATCCAGCAATAGTAAATATACCATAAAAATAAATTTATTAAACAAAATGAAAACAACAATTTTAAAAACAACGCTGCTTGTTTTAGCCTTTTGGGCTTTAGGCTGTAGCAAAGAAATAGGAAAACTGAATATCAATAGACAATTTGAAAATAATATATATATTGATAGCACCAAAGCAGGAGAAGTATTTGACTCACTTTTTACTGTTAAAATTTCTGAAGTAAAAACAATAATTCAGGAAAAAGGCTCAGGCAATATAGACTTACAAAACTTATACTTGAAAAGTATTACATTCCAAATACCCGATACATTTAATTATACTTTTAGTGATATTGAATCTTGTGTTGTTACTTTAGATAATGATACAATTGGAATATTACCTGCCAACGCAAGTGGTAAAAGTTTTAATCTTACAATACCTTCCCAAAAACTACAAGACAACCTTAAGACATATTATGAAAATAATAAAGATATAAGTTTTAAAAGTTTTATTAAAGCAAAAAATGATATCCCGCAATCTCATATTATTGCTACAACCGAATTTAACATTAAGGCTGATATACTTATTTCAAAATAATATTCGTCCTTGTTTGGTATCCTCACCAATACAATAAAACCCCAAAAGCCCAAGCGTAATCTTGGGCTTTTAGGGTTTATAGAACATCCATCATTTTGAGGGAGTAAAAAGTCATACCGTTCTCGACTTCGCTCGAACTGACCTGAATTTAGAAGTCATTTCAAGCTACTAAGTCATGTCGAGCGTAGTCGGAAGTCATGTCGAGCGAAGTCGAGACATTCATGCCGTTCTCGACTTCGCTCGAACTGACCTGTTCACTTCGCACAAACTGACTAATCAACTACAATCGAACATACTAAATTGGCAGATATACTTTATTTTTTAAAATTCTTATGTGAACTTTCATTTTTACATTCAGCTAGCTCTTTTATTTTACTCCAATTACTTTCTATTAAAGCTTCTTTCTTTTTTCTACTCCATTTTTTTAATTGTGTTTCCCAAGTAAAAGCTAAATGATTATCCTGAAATTCTTCAAAATAGACCAATTCAACAGGTCTTCTTTTGTAGGTGTAAGAGTTTGAATTTAAGCCGTCATTATGTTCATCTATTCTCCTTTGTAAATCGTTAGTAACACCAACATAATAAGCTTTGTCGATGCATTTTACCATGTAAACAAAAATTTTCATAGATTTTGAATTTGTTACAATAATAAAAGTTTTTAATCAATAGCGTCCTAAACGTTTAAAAAAAAGAGAAAGAATTTAAGTATCTCAA
>JBMOGB010000075.1:0-14897 GCA_049318585.1 Bacteroidia bacterium
CAAATTCAATTAAGGAATCATCTTTACTTAAAACTTCAATTTTTGTGATAATTGATATGTTAAAAGAATCATTTAGAATTGTTGTTAAAAATGATTTAGAATCGATCGTTAAATTATTTTCTGTAGCTAGTTTTATAATAATATTACTATCAACTAAATATTTCTCTCTTCCCATTCGTCTCTGCTTTCATTTACATATTTAAGCATTTCTTCTCCTTTTTCTTTCGATAACATACCAAAATAATCAGAAGGTTTTTTCTTAGGTAAAACTTCAATATTATTAGGTAAAATCTTAATGATTTTTAGTTCCTCTAAGTCAAGTAATAATTTTTCAGCTTTATCATTTAATAGCTCAACAACAACTTTTTTCATATTGCAATATACTTAAAATTAGATGTTTTTTTTTCTCTTAAAACACTTCTTCAAAAATATAGAATTATTTTATGGAAACAAAAAAGCCATCAATGAAAATTCGTTGATGGCTTTTGGGTGTTTGTAAAATTGCCTATGGATGGTGTTTTGCCGAACATTAAGAACGAATTTTGAAAACAGCAAACTTAGTCAATTACTAAAAATATATACTTACAACAACTGCTGATGCGGTATTGAAAATAACATTGTTTTCTATTCCCATTTGATAAGAACTTCCATTTGGGAATAAAAAATTTCCTTGCGCTTGAACACCAATACTAAATTTAGGGTCTAAAAAATAATCAATACCAAATAAAAATCCACTTACAAATGAGGTTGTCGCTATTTTATTTATTACATTTTCATCGGCAGGCTTATAAGAAACTAAACCTAATCCAAGTCCAATATATGGTGCTATTTTTTCATTTTTAAAATAATATTTTGGTGTAAATCCTAAAGACAATTCGCTTCCTACTTTATTAATATATTTCAAACCTATATATGGCTCTAAAACAACTTTATCGCTTACCCATACTGGCATAGAAATGCCGTATTGGTTACTTTGAATGCCCGCAGAAAGACCTACATTTCTTTTCTTTTGGGCATATCCAATTACACTTAAACAAGTTAAAATTATAACTGATATAACTGTTCTTATTTTTTTCATTTTACAGTTGTTTTTTATTGTGTATTATAAATGTTGTACCTTAAAGTTATCGTATAAAATTTCATTGCCTATTTTTGCATAAACAATATAATACCCATTTTCAAATTTGTCGGTTTTTATAGATAAAGAATAATTGCTATTTGGAATAGTACCCGAATTAATAATTAAACTACTTTGTATGTCTAAATAAGTTCTGTTTTGAAAGTTTGTATTAATATCTTCACTAAACCATCTTGCTTTTTTTATCCAAATTGTTGGTTTTTCAGTGTTTGAACTTGGCAATCTTAATTCAACAACAATTGCATAACCACAAGGAATTGGATAAGATGCCATTGCTATAGTATTCGGATCATTCCAGTTTTTTCCACGATTAATATTTGGATTTCCAATTTTGCCATAACTACTTCCATAATTATCAATAAAGTTATGTCCAGTAATCACTGGTGTTTCAAATTCGTTTGTATTTAAATTTTCTTTCGTACAAGAAATAAAAGATAAAGCAATACATAAAATTAGAATAAGCTTTTTCATCTTATCTTCCTTTATACATCGTATCGTAATAGTTGGCGTAATCGCCACTGGTTACTTCGTCCATCCATTGTTGGTTATCCATGTACCAATGTATGGTTTTTTCTATGCCTTCTTCAAACTGTAAACTTGGTTCCCAGCCTAACTCTTTCATTATTTTATTGGCATCAATGGCATAACGCAAATCGTGGCCAGCACGGTCGGTTACATAAGTAATTAGTTTTTCGCTTTCACCTTCTGGACGGCCTAAAATTTTATCCATGGTACTGCAAATCACTTTTATCAAACCTAAGTTTGTCCATTCGTTAAAGCCACCAATATTATAAGTTTCGCCAATTTTTCCTTTGTGATAAACCACATCAATTGCCCTTGCATGATCTACTACATACAACCAATCACGCACGTTTTCACCTTTTCCATAAACTGGTAAAGGTTTATTGTTTCTAATATTATTGATAAATAATGGAACTAATTTTTCAGGAAACTGATTTGGGCCATAATTATTAGAACAATTGGTTAAAACCACCGGAATTTTATACGTATTTTGATAAGCTCTTACAAAATGATCGGAGCTGGCTTTGCTAGCCGAATAAGGGCTTTGCGGATCGTAAGGTGTAGTTTCTAAAAAGAATCCACCATCGTGTAAGCTGCCATAAACTTCATCGGTTGATACATGGTAAAACAATTTGCCTTCCATGTTACCTTTCCAACATTCTTTGGCTGCATTTAGCAAATTTACAGTTCCAACCACGTTGGTCATAACAAACTCCAAAGGATTGGTAATGCTTCTGTCCACGTGGCTTTCGGCTGCCAAATGAATGACTGAATCGAACTGATGTTCGTTAAATAAATTGGTTAAAGCCAATGCATCAACCAAATCAATTCTTACAAAATGATAGTTAGGTGCATTTTCAATATCTGTCAGGTTTTTTAAATTACCTGCATAAGTTAATTTATCTAAATTATAAATTTCGTATTCAGGATATTTATTTACAAATAAACGAACCACGTGTGAGCCAATAAATCCTGCTCCGCCTGTTATTAATATTTTTCTTTTCGACATACTTTTATATTTAAAGATTTGTTGATTTAACTACCTATTATTTTTCGAATTTCTTATTTCGTGCTTCGAATTTTTACTTTCCTGCTAAATGTTTTTCCCAAGCCCACGATGTAAGCATGCAATTATCTAAATCGCGTTCGGTTTTCCAACCTAAAACATTGGTTGCTTTATCGCAATTTGCATAAATTTGAACCACGTCACCGGCTCTTCTTGGTCCTATTTTATAATTTACTTTTACACCTGTAACTTTTTCAAACGAGTTAACGGCTTGCAATACTGAACTGCCTTCGCCTGTTCCTAAATTAAACACGCTAAATGCTTCAGTATATTTTTTCATTTCTAAAAATTCAATGGCTTTTACATGCGCTTTTGCTAAATCTACCACGTGAATATAATCGCGAATACAAGTTCCATCGGGCGTTGGATAATCGTTTCCAAAAACTGTTAAAACTTCCCTTTTTCCAATAGCAGTTTGCGTAATAAAAGGTACTAAATTATTGGGAACTCCAATTGGTAATTCGCCAATTAAAGCCGAATCGTGTGCGCCAACAGGATTGAAATAACGCAATGAAACCACTTTTAAATTACTTGCTTTGGTGTAATCAAAAAGCACTTCTTCGCAAATTTGTTTGGTATTTCCGTAAGGCGATTGTGCTTCTGGTTTTGCAGTGTTTTCATCTACAGGCGGATTGGCTTCGCCATAAACAGTGCATGATGAAGAAAAAGCAATTTGATTAATTCCTGCTGCTTCCATTGCATAAAGCAAATTCACCGTTCCACCTACATTGTTTTCGTAGTATTTTAAAGGATCTTCTACACTTTCACCAACTGCTTTAAAAGCGGCAAAATGAATGACTGCATCAATGCCTTTTTGCGCTACTAAAAAATCGGTTAAAGCTTGTTTGTTTCTAATGTCAACATTAGTAAAATCAACCTTTTTACCAGAAATTTTTTCAATGCTTTCAAGCACTTCTGGATACGAATTGTCAAAATTATCAATGGCTACTACTTCATGTCCTGCATTAAATAATTCAACTACTGTGTGTGAACCAATATAGCCAGTTCCGCCTGTTACTAATATTTTCATATTATTTTATAAATAAAGTTTGTTTTTATGTTTTACAATATTTGTGCAAATTAATAATAAAGTCTAATAATAAAACAGTATAAATTAGATTTTTGATAACAATAATTATGATTGTTTTGAAAGTTATTCATAATAGTATGTTTTGGTTTGATAAAATAATTAATGATTTTTAGCTATAATTTTCCATATTTGTTTTTTTAAAATTTTCAAACCTTTTCAATTTGATGAAATATATTTACTTAATTATATTTACCTTTTTTATAAGCTTTATTGCTTTAGCACAGCAAGCCAAAATAAAAGGAACAGTTATAGATTTAGTTACTCAACAACCCGTTGAATTCATTGTGGTTACGCTCGATAAAACCAAACAAATTTTTACCGATAGCTTAGGTGTTTTTTCTTTCAATACTACTGCTGGAAAACACAGTTTAAAAGTATCGAGAGTTGGTTACAGAACTGCATTTTTTACCATTGATTTGGACGAAGGCGCAAATAAAAAAATTCAAATTGAGTTGGAAGCTTTCAATGATCAAATGAATCAAATAGTAATTGCAGGTTCGCGAGATGGAAAAAAAGTGGCCAAAGAAATTGCTTCGGTTAGCATTATAAAACCCTATTTAATTGACAACACAAACAGCACCGATTTGTCTCAGGTAATTAACCGTTTGCCAGGCGTACAAGTGGCCGATGGGCAAGCAAGTATTAGAGGTGGTGTGGGTTATAGTTTCGGTACAGGAAGTAAAGTGGCTGTACTACTTGACGACATGCCACTTTTAGGTGCCGACTTGGGCGATGTACGTTGGAAATTTTTACCTATAGAAGCAGCCGAACAAGTAGAAGTAATAAAAGGATCGGCTTCGGTTTTATATGGTTCGGCTGCGCTTAACGGAACTATAAATGTAAGAACTGGTTGGCCAACTATGAAGCCTCAAACTAAAATTCAAACTTATCAAGGCATGATGCAAAATTATGATAGGTCGGAAATTAATTGGTGGGAAAAATCTACTCGGCCATTTAACAATGGAATATTTTTTTCGCATAAGCAAATGTTTGGAAATTTTGATTTGGTGCTGAGTTGTAATATATCTAGTACACGCAGCCATTTGCAATATTATGATGAGTTTAGGGCACGCACTTATTTTAAAACACGTTATCGTCCTAAAGGCAATAAAAACCTATCATTTGGTTTGAACGGGAATTTGATGTTTGAAAATTCAGGCGTTTTTTTTATATGGGCAAATGCTGATTCTGGAACTTTAAAACAGTTTGATAACAGAAAAATTATTGACAATTTTTACAGAATTTTAAGCATTGATCCCCATTTTGATTATAAACATGGTAACATGACTCATTCCATTAAATTTAGGTTTTATCAGATTGCCCGTTTGGTAGAAGTGAAAAGATACCAATCAGAACATGATGCCATTGCAAATTTGTATGCTTTTGATTATAATAACAAGTATAAAATTAACAAATATATTGCATTAAATAGTGGAATTTATAGTACGTTTTTGTTTGCCAATGGCAATTTGTATAATGGAGAATTTGGTGGAGGAACAGCAGCCATTTATTCGCAAGCCGAATTTACTTACAGAAAGTTAATTGTTTCTGGTGGTTTGCGTTACGAAACCATAGCACAAGATACAAGTAAAATAGAAAAAGCGCTTTTAAAACGAATTGGGTTGAACTGGCAAGTGGCTAACAAAACATTTATACGTACTAATTATTCTGAAGGTTACAGAGTGCCAAGCATTGGAGAAAAATATGTTCAAGATAAAATTTCATTTCTTTCTGTTTTACCAAACCCAGTTTTAGTTCCCGAAAAAGGCTGGACTGCAGAAATTGGCGTGCAGCAAGGTTTTAAAATTGCAGGTTTTGTTGGATCGCTTGATTGTGCTATTTTTATGCAAGATTACGATAGTATGATTGATTACAAATTTGATCAATATAACAAACACCCAACACCTGAAAATCCTGATCCACTTTTGGGCTTCAAGGCATTTAACTTGGGCCATGTGCGTGCTGGTGGAATAGATTTTAGTTTACAAGGCGAAGGTAAAATTAAAGATGTGATGATTCGTATTTTAACAGGCTATACATACAGCTTACCCGTTAATATGAGTGTTGACAATAGCCTGAAAGATTATGGAAATTATACCGATTTGTTCTTTAAAAGTTTAGGCGTAGATAAAGCTCAACCTGGAAGTACTTTATACAATGCAATGCTTACTTTTAGAAACAGAACTACTGCCAAGTTTGATATTGATTTAGCTTACCATAAACTTACTTTTGGGTACAGTATTTTTTATTACAGTATTTATGAAAAAGTAGATGAATTTGTGTTGCTTTTACCTGGTGTGAAAAAATTCTATAACAATGCAGGTACTGAAGACATAGTTCATAATATTCGAATAGGATTTAAGCCTACTAAAAACTATTCATTTGGTTTTTTGGTGAATAATTTAACCAATAGAGAATTTGCTACAAGACCAGGAAAAATGGATCCTGCCAGAACTTTGATTGTTCAATTATTGGTAAATTTTTAAGGAATAGTACAATCAGCGTTATCTGTGGCTAAAAAAGCTACAATGGCACTTCAATATTTACTGTAGTTCCTTTTGTTAAATAGGAATCAAAAAACACTTTTCCGTTGATATACTTAATTCGTGATTGGATGTTTTTCAACCCAATTCCTTCAAAGTTTCCCAGGTTTTTGGTGTCAAAACCAACACCATTATCTTCTATTATTAAACTCAATTCGTTCTCATGTTTTACAAACTGAATACTTACTTCGGTAGCATGTGCATGCTTTAAAATATTGTTCACCAGTTCTTGTAACACCCTAAATAAAATCATTTCAACTGTGCTTTCTAAACGTTCATCTATTCCATAGGTTTCAATGTTAATTTTTAATCCAGCCGACTGATTTAGTTTGTTTATAAAATCGCGAACTGCCGAAATTAAACCATGTTTTATCAATGAATTTGTCATCATATTATGGCTTACCGAACGTACTTCATTTACGGCCTCATCTATTAAGCCAGTGGCATTTTCAAAAAGAGTAATTTCTTTAGTTTCTTGTGGATTTATAAAACTTTTTAAAGCTGCTAAATTCAGTTTTGCTGCACTTAATTGTTGGCCTATTCCATCGTGTAAATCGCGGGCTATTCGTGTTCTTTCTCGTTCTTCAGCGTCTATTATTGCTTTGCTGTTTTCTTCTTGCTGGCGCAATATTTCAGCATCTAACACACTTTTTTGTTTTAATTTATACCTATTATAAAACAAATACGAAACCAAAATTACCAAAATAATTCCTAGCACTAAACTCCATTTTATAATATTGCTTTTGTTTAATTGAGCAGTAGTAATTTCATTTTCTTTTTGTAATAAAATATTGGCAGCTTCTTTCTCGTTGGTTTCAAATTTTGTTTGCATTTCGCCCACTTGAGTTGCCAAATCAATATTGAAAATAGAGTCTTTTAGCAATGAAAATTTATTGTAATAAGCTACAGCTAGTTCGCCTTTACCAGTTATGGCATACAAATCGCCTAACGATTTATAGGTAAGAAATAAAGTGCTTTCAATAGATTGTTCTTTACAAATTATTTCCGATTTTTTTAAATGTAATTCCGCATTTTTATAGTCCTTTAAAATACAATAGATATTTCCAATATTATTACTAAAAATACCAGCACTATTTATGTCATTTATTTTCTCAGCAATTGCCAATGCTTTTAAGTAATAATTGAGTGCTGTTTTGTACTCTTTTATTTTATCGTAATAAAACCCTATATTGTTCAAAACTGCAGCTATTGCTGTACTATCGTTCAGTTTGTAAAATATATTTAACGATTTCATTTCTGTTTTTATAGCAGTTTTAAAATCGCCAGTTTTTTCGTAATAATTACTCAGGTTTTCAAGTGCTGTTGCAATGGTATAATCATCATTAATTTCAAGCGCTATTTTGTACGAAAGTTGTGCATATTCATAAGCCTTATCAAAGTTATTTAAGCTATTGTATAAATGACAAATATTGTTGATCGTTTTTGCAATATGAATTTTGCTATCAATTTCTTTATAAATTGCCAAAGCACTTAATTGAGCGGCTAAGGCCAGTTTAAACTCATCGGTTTCGGTATAACAATAACCAATTTTACTATACGAAGAAGCAATATCGCTTTTGTTTCCAAGCGTTAACCTAATTGCCAAAGCATCTTTTTGGTATTTCAACGATTCTTTGAATTTGTTCTCTTTAATTAAAACAATTCCTATGTCGTTTAAACCTTGGGCAATAAATTTTTTATTTTTTATTTTACTTGCCAATTCAAATTCTGTTTCAGCAAATATTCTTGCTTTATTTAAATCAATAGATAAATATTCCCAATTCAAATCGGTTAAAGTTTGCAACTTTATGGTATCATTTTGTGGCAATAACAACGATTTTTCTAAGCTGTCTAATTGCCCAAAAACAGCGTTTAAGAAGCCAAACACAATTACATTTAAAATTACAAACTGTTTTTTCATTTTTTATAGTTTAAAAGAATTGGTGGTTTAGCAAATATTAGTTTAAAAGATCATGTAGAAGTGCATATTTTATTAGGCCTGCTACACTTTTTTTATTCGTTTTTCTAAATATGTTTTTCCTATGCGTTTCTACGGTACGTTCACTTATAAAAAGCTTTTCGCCAATTTCGCCATTACTCATTTCGTCAGCTAT
Organism: Bacteroidia bacterium; assembly: GCA_049318585.1. Classification (GTDB taxonomy): domain Bacteria; phylum Bacteroidota; class Bacteroidia; order UKL13-3; family UKL13-3; genus JAAFJM01. The sequence goes on from JBMOGB010000075.1 coordinate 8,474, forward strand.
TAATTTAATTATTTCTAACTCTCTTGCTGTTAAATGAACTTTATCAATACTGTCAATTGGTAAGTTTACTTCTTTAATTGATTTGAGCATTTCAATAGTTACTTCATTACTAAAAAACACTTTCCCATTTTCAAGGGCTTGCAAAGCAGTATTTAGCTCGTCCATTCCAGTATTTTTTAAAATATATCCATCTACACCTGCTTCTATCATTTCGTTAATAGTAGCTTTGTCGCCAAACATAGATAACGCTAAAACTTTTATTTCAAAATCATGCTCTTTTATTTTTTTTGTTAACTCAATTCCCGACATTTCAGCCATGCTAATATCGGTAATTACTATATTAGCATTTCCATTTATTATCATTGCTAAAGCCTCCTTTGGTTTGGTAGTTGTTCCAACTATTTCGTAATTATTGCTTATTTCCAAAATCGACTTAATTCCATCAACCATAATTTGATGGTCGTCAACTATAAATACTTTTGATTTAAACATACTATTTGATTTAACATTTCAACTGTTTTCAAATATATATTTAAATGGAACTTTTACTAAAAAGAATGATTTTAAATTAGGTTTTTTTGAAATTATACTGCTTTTTAGATTTTAAACCCAAAAACTATTGGAATCATTTCAATAGTTTTTGGGTTTAAAAAATTAATAATTTCTGTTATTGAATCAGTATTTTATGAATTGTATTTTTGCCATTTTCATCGGCCATTTTCACAAAATAAATCCCAGCATTTAAACTTAAATTTATTTGGGTGCTTTTAGCAATAATATTTTGAGAAAAAACCTTGTCGCCTAATAAATTATAAACTTCCAAAATGGTGTTATTGTTTAAGTTTTCAATAGCTACATGAAACGAACCATTGTTAGGATTTGGATAGATTACAACATTATTTGTTTGTTCAATTGTTTTAACTCCTAAAGGTTTTGGCTCAGCAGAACAAGCATTTATAGCATACATTTTATTGGTTCCAACAGCAGTAGTATAAATCATTTTACCTTGAAAATTCTCCCATTCACGAACACTAAAACTAGTCAAACCTTCCGATTTTATTCGTTTTAAACTACCTTTAGTTGAATCGCAGGATGAAAGAACAAAGTCTGTTTGAAGCACATCGCCCACATTGTATTTTTCGCCATAAACATAAAGTCTATCACCACACGATTTAAATTGAACTCCTTGTTCAAATGCCCAAGCAGCATATGTTTTTAAATCTTGAATTGGATGTGTGCTGGCATCGGTTCCATCGGTTGCCATGATTGCTACTGGTCCACCACCATAATCTTCTACTCCTGTAAAATATAAAAGGTTATCGGTAAATTTAAAAGCAAAACTTCCCGAATGAATAATCAAAGTTTTTCCTTTGCTAGTTTTCAATTCTACCAATCTAATTTTACCAGAAGTTGGATTAATATCGGCTGTGTAAATTCTATAATCTTTTGCCGTTAACGATATATTACTTTTTACAAATAGCTTTCCTTTTAAAACACCTAAAATTTCTTCAGCACTTGTATAACTTGTACTATACTCAATATTGGTAACAACATTAGTAGTCATGTTCTTTTTTGAATACTGACTTGCGTTTCCACTAAGCGTGTATAAATCTCCATTTATGGCTTTTGAAATTGCAGTTGATCCATAAATTAATCGAGTGGTGTCAGTTAAAAATGAGTATTTAATAAAATAATATGCTCCAGGCGAAACCGTATAATGTCCACTTAAATAAGCAACACCATTGTCAACATAACTAAAACTCAAATTGGTTTTGTTAAATGTTTTTACAGCTACAGTTCCTGATTTTGTAAAGTTAGTTTTGTATAAAATGGTAGTATTTAAAGTTGTGTTTATTACAGAATAATACAAATCATTTCCAATCATTCCAGCTATAGAAACATTTGTACCATACGCAAATGCAAGCACAGAATCAGTACCATTACTAGTTCCATCTGTTAACCAAATACTTCCACCTTGTGTAAATTGATCTTTTACTACAAACAATGCTTTGTTATTTTTAGTAAACCACTGTTTACCATGTGTACCATTAGAACTAAAAACCACAGCATAGTTTGAACCAATGTTTTTTACTTCAGAAAGTGCTCCGTTTTTTAACCAATATAAACTCGTGTTTTTAGCATCTTTTTGCATACAAAAATACAAACCACTGTCGGCTGTCATTAGTACATTTTGCATTATATTTTCACTGTTAGGCGAAGTAAAAAAGGTGTTTCCTTGAGCAAATAATCCTATTTGCAATAAAAATAAAATGGTAAGTGTTGATAGTATTTTTTTCATTATTTTTGGTTTTTATAATTTTTTGTTTTCAATAAATAAGTGCTATTTATTTAAATTTATCTATTTTTTTACGAGCAATGGTAAAGCCCATTCCAAATGAAAAATAACTTCCTTCAACTGGTCTTTGTCCAAATTCCATTCTTGCATATAATGAACCTGGCTTGCCAGAACCTGCACCATCGCGGTTTTCTGTAGGTTGAATAATTAAACCACAGCGCCATCCTAACGAACTAAATGCTAATGCACTAGGAAATGTAGTGCCCACTACTGTTGAATCAACTACTAACTTATCTTTGTAATCCACATCTTTAAATTTTGCGCTCCAAACTGGCAAATACATAATATCCAAATAAAGTCTAATTGTTTTTGAGCTTTGACAAATTCCATAACTATCAGTACTAACAAATAAATTTTTAACTGTAATTATTTGACCACCTAAATATATTCCACTATTCGAGCCATCTAAGTATTTTGAACTTAAACCAACTATAGGATTATATGAATTAATATCTAACGGAAAACTATGTGTTATAATTCCACCTCTAGCTCCCATCATTATTCTTTTGTGGGCAGCTACATTAATATATTTTGTAGTAGTAGTTTCATAAGTTGAATTCGAAGTTTTTTTTGTGCTTAAAACTACTGGTAAATTACTTGCTTTGGTTTTATCATAAAAATTATAAAATCCTCCTAGTTCTAACCACTTAGTACTATTACTAACATTTTCAGGGTTTATTATGGTAGCCAAAGTTAAATAACCATAATTAAAGGTGAAATCTGCTCCAAATTTATTTTTTATATTTGCGTTTGCAGCTAGTCCTGCGCCTAATAAAGTAGCACCTCCAATATTTGAAATGCCCATATCCATTCCTAATGCATTTACTGCCACCATTAAGTTAATACCATCATTTGGTTCATCTCTTAATACTTTGTAATCTACATTTTGTGCATTTATACTTATTTGTAAAGTTAATAAAGTGCCAATTGTGAGTAGTAATTTTTTCATAATGTTGTTTTTAATTGTTGTTTTTATTCCTCTACAAAAATACTTCCGTACAAAAATTTGTAAATACCCTGAACTCGGTATTTTATATACCGTAAATTGGGTATATTTGAGTGATTTTGGAATGGATGTATTTCATGTAATACCAAATGCTCTTATAATTTAGGTCAAAGATGCGAAGTAGTTTTTTATCAAGACAATGAACAAAAATCGTTTCATAGCATTAGTTATGGAAACTATTTTTTGAAGAAGTATTGATGAAAAAGAACAAGTAGACCCGATAGATCGGTTGGACTAAATTATATTGGTATTTGGTATAAAACAGATGGTACTTAAAAATTCTTTATTCTGAATTTATTTAAAGAAATACTTTTTTATAGCACTGGAAAATTAGTTATAGGTAAATGAAGGTAGATAATAGCAAGTTGTTTTTAAAAGAGAATTTTTCATTTTGAAACAGCATTTTTCTGAAAGAATAATTATTCTAAATTGCAAATTTCAAATCAAATTATCAAAAGTTTGATTATCATTGCGCTCATTTTAAAAAATAGGTGAAGTGTAATATTCTAGGAATTAGAAAATTAAGTTTATTTGAATTATTTAAAACTTTTTTTACAATTTTTTCTACAAGTGTTTGTTATTGTAAACATAATGATATACTTTTGCCACCCTTAAAAAAAAGAATAAAGCTGTGGATTCATTGAGTTACAAAACAATATCGGCAAACAAAGCTACTGTCAACAAAGATTGGTATGTATTTGACGCTGAGGGACAAACTGTAGGACGTTTCTCTACAAGATTAGCAAATATGTTGCGTGGAAAGAACAAAGTAAACTTTACACCAAATGTTGATTGTGGAGATAATATTATAGTTGTCAACGCTAGTAAAGTACGCTTTACTGGAAATAAATTAAACGATAAAGAATACAAATTCTACTCTGGTCACCCAGGTGGATTAAGAACTGAAACTGCAAAGCAGTTATTGGTTCGTAGACCAACTTACGTTGTAGAACATGCAATAAAAGGTATGTTACCTAAAAACAAATTGGGCGCTGAAATATTCCGCAACCTTTATGTTTATGAAGGTGCAGAACATCCTCATGCTCCACAACAACCAAAAGAACTTAAATTTTAAAAATGGAAGTGAATAACGCACTAGGAAGAAGAAAAACTGCTGTTGCTCGAGTGTACCTATCAGTAGGAACGGGCAATGTAACGGTAAACGGTAAAGATGTGAAAGTATACTTTCCATCACTTGTAATGCAAAATGCTGCTTTAAAACCTTTTGAGGTTACCAACACAGTTGGTCAGTATGATGTAAGAGTACTTGTGAATGGTGGTGGAACATCAGGCCAATCCGAAGCAGTTAGTTTAGGAATTACAAGAGCGCTTGTAAAATTCGATGCCGAACTGAAGCCTGCCTTAAAAGCAGTTGGTTTAACAACACGTGATCCAAGAATGGTAGAACGTAAAAAACCTGGTCAGAAAAAAGCTCGTAAGCGTTTCCAATTTGTTAAACGTTAATCAAAAGGTACACATAAAATGGCAAAAATTACTCAAGAAGAATTATTGGAAGCAGGTGTGCACTTTGGTCACCTTACCCGTAAGTGGAGCCCTAAAATGGCACCGTATATTTTCATGGAAAAGAACGGTATTCACTTAATAGATTTAAATAAAACTGCAGTTAAATTAGAAGAAGCTGCTCATGCATTAAAAAATATCATTCGCTCTGGTCGCAAAGTAATGTTTGTGGCAACTAAAAAACAGGCTAAAGAAATTATTGAAGCTGAAGCTAAACGTGTTAACATGCCTTACGTAACTGAACGTTGGTTAGGTGGAATGTTAACTAACTTCCAAACTGTTCGTAAGTCTATCAAAAAAATGCAAATGATTGAAAAGATGGGTATCGATGGTACTTACACTAATATCAACAAAAAAGAGCGTTTAATGTTAGATAGAGAAAAAGACAAATTGACTAGATTAGTTGGTGGAATTGCGGAAATGAATCGTACTCCTGCTGCCTTAATTATAGTTGATGCAAAACGCGAACATTTAGCAGTAGCTGAAGCAATGCGTTTAAATATTCCAACTTTTGCTTTAGTTGATACCAATACTGATCCTAACAATATTGATTATCCAATTCCAGCAAATGACGATGCAGCAAAATCAATCGCTTTAATTACAAAATACCTAACTGATGCAATAGTTGAAGGAATGGCAGAACGTAAGAGCGATAAAGAAAAAGAAAGTGATAAAGAAACAATTGTTGTAGCAGAAACTGAAACAGTTGAAGCTTAATTTATCAAACTTTTATAATAATTATTAAGGAAAAGAGAATTTGGATTTAGGTTCAAATTCTCTTTTTTACAAAATGGAATTTGCTGATTTTTCAATCAGAATTTCCGAGTTTTTCAAAAAATAAATAAAAAACAAAAATATATGTCGATTACAGCAGCAGATGTAAACAAATTACGCCAAATGACTGGTTCAGGAATGATGGATTGTAAAAAAGCTTTAACTGAAACCAATGGTGATTTTGAAGCAGCAGTAGATTTATTACGCAAAAGAGGAGCTAAAGTTTCAGCTGCTCGTGCAGATAGAGATGCTAAAGAAGGTGCAGTTATTGCAAAAACTACAGCTGATAAAAAATTAGGTGTTATTATTCACTTAACTTGTGAAACTGATTTCGTTGCAAAAAATGAAGATTTCGTTGCTTTTGCAAATCAAATAGCAGATTTAGCTTTAGCTAACAAAGCTGCAAACGTTGATGCTTTAAAAGCTTTAACAATGGATGGTTTACCATTATCTGAAAAATTATTAGAGCAAGTGGGTAAAATTGGCGAAAAAATAGACGTGATCAATTATGTAATGATGGAAGGTGAAAACATTGTTCCTTATATTCATGCTGCTAATCGTTTAGGTGTTTTAGTTTCATTAAACAATGCTGGTAGTGATGCTAATTTTGTAGCTGGAAAAGATGTTGCAATGCAAATTGCTGCAATGAATCCAATTGCTTTAGATAAAGATGGTGTTGATGCTTCAATCATTGAACGTGAAATTCAAATTGGAAAAGATCAAGCCATTGCCGAAGGTAAACCAGAAGCCATGTTAGAAAAAATTGC
>JBMOGB010000076.1:0-14720 GCA_049318585.1 Bacteroidia bacterium
AAATCCTCCACGCCAACGCAGAAGAGATGAAGACTTTAAAGATTAGGTTAGAAAAGTTTGTAAAAATGTACTTCTACTTTTCGCCAAGTGAACGAAAAGGAATTATACTTTTAACAACCATTTTGGTGTTAGTTATTTTTGCACCTTTTATTTACCGATTGGTAAAACCTAATACTGATTTAGTCATCAATATTCATCAATTAACTGCGCTTGATTCTATCAGTCAAAAAACTTCCTATTCTGAAGATTTTACTAATAAAGAACCTTTTCCATTTAACCCCAACACTGCAACTGCTGAAGAGCTTAAACAGTTAGGATTTACTGACAAAAACATTGTAACGCTGCAAAATTATTTAAACAAAGGTGGTGAAATAAAATCGGCTGAAGGTTTGAAAAAAATATATGGAATAGATCAAAATTTAGTTGAAAAATTGACTCCATTTTTGTTGTTTGACAAGCAAAATGAATTTGCTAATCATAAAAATTTTGTTGATACATTTAAGCATGAAAAAAAATCGAAATTTCAAGTTATTGAAATCAATTCAGCTGATTCTGTTTCATTGGTAAAATTGTATAGAATTGGTCCAAAATTAGCATCTAAAATTATAGCTTATAGGGAAAAGTTAGGCGGCTTTTTGAACTTAAATCAATTGACAGAAATTTATGGTTTTGATGAAGATATTTTATACGATTTACAAGATAAAATAACTTTAGATGCAAGTAAAGCCAAACGAATAAATTTGAATACCATTTCGGAAGAAGAGCTAAAAAATCATCCTTATTTTAAATTTAAACTTGCCAGAGTAATTACCAATTTCCGCAATCAACATGGTAAATACAGCAGTTATTCTGATTTACTGAAAATAAAAATTATCAATGATTCCATTTTGGATAGAATAAAAATTTATGGAGTAATTGAATAATTTACTCTTCAATTAATTGTTTAAAAACACCTATTTTGTGATTTTTTACCGTTTAATCATTATAAATGGTCCAATATAAAACACTACACTTGTAATTGCGGCAATAACCATTGTGAAGTTATAAATTAGCTTTGGGTTGTTTTATAAATACAATTGGTATTACTTTTCTTTAGGTTTAATTTTTTTTATAAATGTAAATTGTTGTGTCCTCGGTTGGTGTCCTCACCAATCGAATAGTGGATTGGTGAGGACACCAACCACGGACAAAAGTTATAAATTAGCTTTGATTTATTTTATAAATACAATTGGTAATACTTTTGTTTAGGTTTAATTTTTTTTATAAATGTAAATTGTTTTTCTAAGAAACACCAGTTAAAGCTAATAAAAACTGTAACAAATAGGAACATTGAAAACATAGCCTTTAACTATATTATTTATGTGGTTATGTGGTTTATATTTTGCCTGCGTTTGGTGTTTTCCCACTGACATAATATACATTTCAGTAAAAATACATACTATGTGCAAATTATTAATAATTGCTTCAATTAGAGTAATATTTTAACAATAATTTACAGTCCTAACATCAACTATCTTCAGTTTTTTATATTTCAACTGCAATTTATTAATTACAAATAGCAGAAAAAGCACTTAAAATACAGAAACAGCCAGAATTATAAAATAATATTAATTTTAATTGTTTCAACATCAATGATTTACCCCCCCATTTTTAAATCGTAAAATAATACTAGGGGTTATTAGATTTAATAATAGATTTGCTTAACAAAAAAAAACTTGCAGGTGCTTGAACACCCACAAGCTTAATAATAAAATAAATGTGTCCTATGCTAATAAAACTACACCCTATTTGACTACGAAAGTAGTAAAAAAATTAAACTATGCAATGCTGCGTGAAATTGCTCGGTTGTTCGCTTCGGCAATCATGGAAAGTAGAAGCCAAAATCAAACAAATTTTTTAAAAAACAAAAACAAACAAAATGAAAAAAATATATTTAATAATATCAATAATTTTTATGGGTTTATATAATTCTAACGCCCAAACTACACCTCCTTGTGAAAATGGCTGTATTGAAGTTTCTAAAGGTACTTATATTGCAGAAATTTGCAAGTATAATTGGATTGGTTATTATATAAATCCTGCAGCAGATCCTCTTTTATATCCTGGTGGAATTGTTCCACTTTCAATCACTAATGCTCCATGTGTATTTATAATGGTTAACTATACTATTTTTAATTGCAACGGAATTAGTAAACTACAGATAGATGGAACTGTATTTATTGATAATACCAATGCTTTTAATCAATCTTATTCAGACCCATCTTGGACAGGTTTATCACCTTCAATTGGATGTATTATTTCCAATACCACTCCTTGTACTTTTATAAGTAACCCTGCAAATATTATTCAAGCTCAAATAAATGCAATAAATAAATTGGTTGCAAGTTTAGGAATACCAGCTAATTTAGATACCTATTTTAAAGGTTCTTGTAATTCATTGGTAGAAATACAATGGCCAGCTGGTGCATTTATTACTTATCCTCCAGGTGGAGATAACCCAACAGGAGGACCAATTACGGTTAACTTATCAAACTCAACAACTACAGAGAGTGTACCTTGTAATGAAGCATGTTGCAAGGTAACTTATGAATATAGAATAAGAACAGCTAGTAATGGTGAAACTGAACATTATTATCAACCTACTTATGCCCCTGCTGATGAAACTTGCAGCAATTCTCCATTGCCTAATTATAACACTTATCCTAATAGACTTTCAGCAACAGTAATTGACCCTATAACAGGATTAAGTTCTACAGTTTATGGAACAGTAATAGGGCAACATCCTTGTGAGTTAATCTGTAATAAATACAATGCACCACCACCAACAGGTTGTTTTACAACTGATGTAAAAGATGTAACTAAAACTATTCCATTAGAATTTTCAGCAAATCCTACTTTAGTAAATAATTTCATTAAATTTACAACCAGTAAAATGATTAAAAACGTAATGGTTTTTGACATGACTGGGAAAAAAGTAATGAATATTACTACTCCTGATAGTAATGAACTTAATACCGCTGAACTAAAAGAAGGAACTTATTTTATTCAAGTATATTTTACAGACAATTCTGTTAAAACAATTAAAGTTGTAAAACATTAATAAACTATAAACCTGTAAAAGAATAAATTCTTTTACAGGTTTATTTTCAAAACATTTTAAGTCGAAAATCAAAAATATTATGAAAAGATTTTTACAGATATTCAATAAAAAAACAATAATCATTATTTGTTATATTTTTGTTGCTAATTTACTACATGCCCAAACAAATTATACGTGGAATGTAGCTATGGGTAATTTTTTAACACCAAGCAGTTGGACTCCTAGCCGAACAACACCTACCGTAAATGATGTATTGGTTTTTGACGGGAATGTTCAAGCTACTCCAATTGTAAATAATATTAGAACACAACAAATAGGTAGTCTAATAATAATTAACGGAGCAAATGTTAATTTTGCTAGTGCTGTTTTAGATACACAAACATTTGAAATAAAGGAAGCAACTGCAAATGTTAAGGCTATTGGTTATAATACTTACTTTTTATCACAACTAAGAACCAATGATATTTTATATAATACGAACGATACATTAAATAATATTTTTGTTGATTCAATTTACAATGACACCATAATTTCAATTCAATATAATAATTATTTTTATCAAAATAAAGAGTTTAAGTTGTTTCCAAAACTTGTAATTAAACAAAAATCATCTATTATACCTAGTTTAGTTATAGATTCAAATTCTAAATTACAATTTAATTGCAACAGTACTTTCTTAACTATTTTTATTGATTCTGGAGTTTTTGCAAATATAAATGGTACAATTGAGTTTAATAGCTTAATACCATTTAACATAGTAGATAGAGGTCTTGTAAATAGAATAATTGGTATTGATACATCATCAATAATTGTAAAAAATGGTGGTAAAATTATTGCAAATAATGGTGCAGATTTGCATTTATTTGGTGCTTTTGGAAATAAAAATATTGTGCAATTTGATTCAGGTTCTTTCTATCAAACATTTTACTCTGGTAGTTTGATAAGTAATAAATTTGGAACAATAAAAACTATTTTTAAAAATGGCAGCAATTTTATTTTATATAAAGGTACGTTGCATAGGGGAATAAATTACGGAAATGTTCATTTAAGAAGAAATGAAATATTTGTTTTATCAAATTCTGGAAATAGTATATTAACCAACAAAACTACAATTGAAAACCTTACTATTGATTCGGGAATGTTTATAATTCAAGAACTTTCTTTAAATGAAGAAAATAGTTTAAATATTACAGGTAACTTAACTGTCAGTTCTTCGGCTTCTGTTAATTTGGGTACGTTATGGAATGGTTCAAATGGAACTATTAATATTAACTTTAATGGCAAAAAGCTTCAGAACATAAATGGGGCTGGTACAATAAATGTTTACTCAACAAATAACTCCCCAGTAAATATTAAAGTAAACAATATATATGGTTTACAATTAAATAGAAACTTTAATTTAGGAAACAGTAAACTTTTTTTAGATACTGGCGCAATAAACCTAAACGGCAATACACTTACTATTGGAGAAGATTCATTGAAATTTGGTAATTTAAAAGCAAGTAAAGGTTATATAACTGGCAATGGAAGTATAACTAAATGGTATCCATCAAACAAAGCAGTTACCAATAATTTAGATTCTACCTTATTTCCTTTTGGAACAAATTCCCAAAATCGTAATTTTTGGGTTTTGGGTAATGCAACTAAAGCTGGAACTATTACTATTTCTCATAATAATTTATTAGGTTATACCCGTTTTACTTCACCATTTTTCGATAGCGTAAACACAAATATTATAAATGCTCGTCAAAACTATCATTGGAATATTAGTGCAATTAATGGCTTAAAAGGAAATAATTTTACAATAAAAGCAATCGGAAATATGGATAGTGTTTATTCCAATTTACCAGCAAATATTAGGTTAACTTTAGCTAATAACAAAGCGCCTGGCATAGCATTAAGTGGCATAGGAACAGCTTCACAACCTTTAGCAGCAAGAACAAACCTTACAGATTCAAATTTGAATAATACTTTTTATTTAGGTGCTTATTCTACAGCTTGTTCTCCACCTTCATCACCTTTAGTATCTAACAAAACTATTTGCGAAAATACCAATACCAATTTATCATCAGTTGGTATTGGTACTCTTTCGTGGTACTCCGATTCTGTTGGAGGTAATTACTTAGGTTCGGGTTTAAGTTTTAATACTCCTACTTTAACAAACACAACTAATTATTTTATACAAGACAGTACTTGCGCTGCAAGTACTAGAACTAAAGTTACCGTATTTATTTTACCTAAACCCAAAATTGGTTTCACTATTAATAACATCAGCCAGTGCATTAATAATAACAGTTTTGTTTTTACCGATACCTCAACCATTAATCAAGGTAACATGGTTAGGTTATTTAAAATAAACAATACCGATACTTCATCCAATATCTCTTTTACCAAAAAATTCAATATTGTTGGTAATTATACTGTACAATTAATAGTAGCAAATAGTTTAAATAATAATTGTAAAGATTCAATAACCAAAGCATTTAATATAAAACCAAAACCATTTGTTACAACATCTGTTAATGCCACAATTATTTGTGAAGGACAATCTATAACTTTATATGGAAATGGTGCAAAAACTTATTCTTGGTCAGATGGAGTAACAAATGGTTTTGCTTTTTATCCATTAATTAGTAAAACTTATTCTGTTATAGGCAATGATTCAAATAATTGTGCTGATACAACAACTATAAATATAACAGTAAATAAAAAACCTACCATTTCAGCTTCAGCAAGTGTAAATCCTGTTTGTGCTAAACAACCAATAATATTAACGGGCATTGGTGGTGAAACTTATTATTGGTCAGATGGAATTACAAATGGAGTTCCTTTTGTTCCCAACGTTTCAAAAACCTATTTATTAACAGCATTAGATTTAAAAGGTTGTTCCGATACTGCAACAATAAACGTTCAAATACTACCTTTACCTAACATAATTATTACAAAAAACAAAACCATTATAACCGCAACTCAAACAGGGGCATTATACCAATGGATAAACTGTAATACGGTAAAATCAGTTATAGTAGGAGCTACAAACCAAAGTTATACTGCCACATTTAATGGCGATTATGCCGTTATTGTTACCCAAAATGGTTGTTCCGATACATCTATTTGTGTCAATATTAATTCGGTAGGCTTAAGCGAAAATAGTATTCAAAATAAGATTTCTATTTTCCCAAACCCCGCTAACGCCAAACTAACTGTTACTTCCCAAACAACCATTAAAGAAATATACATTTACGATTTATTAGGTAAATTAGTTAAACAAATAAATGTAGAAAACAATAAAACCAAAGAAACCGAAATAGCAATTGATGATTTAAGTGCAGGCATTTATTTTATTAAGGTAATTGATGTGTATGATGCTAAACTGAATAGTAAATTTATAAAAGAGTAAAGTAACACCTCAACCTATAAGGTTTTAAAAAACCTTATAGGTTTAATTGAATTAGAAAAAGCAGTACTACAAAATGGCGTAATTGAATAGTTTACTCTTCAATTAATTGTTTAAAAACACATGTTTTGTCATTTACTTTTACCATACAATGATAAAGTCCATTGTTAATAATTGCATTTACAAAAGCAGTATTTTTATTGGTAATAACATTGTTTTCAAAACATAATTTTCCTTCAGAATTATAAAGCGTTATTTGAGCAATACTACCTGCTGTAAACCAAGGAGAATTTATATAAAATTGTTTATTTGATGGATTTGGAAATGAACTTATAATACATTTGCTAGGCATAGTTTCAAATTCTATAACAGAATGATAAGCTTTAGTAATATTACTATCGTTGGTAATTATTTTATTATAAGTAAATACAGTTGCTTTTCCATCATAATGAGCTATGTAATTTCTAATTGACTTGCTTTCAAAATTCCTTATTATGTTTGTTCGTTTGTTTTTATAATCAACCAAATAAACTATGCTAGTTTCTAATTCATTATTATAGAGTTCATCATATTCATTACTAAAATAGAATATATCATTAGCAACTTGAACTAAATGATTATTGGCTAAATAGCCAATATTGTCACGCTTTCCTTGAGGTAAATTTACAGAAAAACTGTCAATTAGTTTACCATTATCGTTAAACTTAGCAAAAATGTACCTATTACCAGCTGAAGCAGCAGTATAAATAATATTGTTCGATACTTTTACATAATTATCAATATAGTTTGATACAAAACCAATTTTTTCACATTCACCTTTTGTATTGATTAAATAACCAGAATTATTATAGTAAAAGTAGGTAATAAACTTTCCGTTTATTATTTCCATTTGGTCGTACTTAAAACCAGACTTCTCTTTAATTGGCAAAAGTATTTTACTCAAAACCTTGCCATGATTATCCATTTCAATTAATAAGTTTGAATCATTTTTATTCATTATAACATATAACTTGTCATTATAAAGTGTAAATGAAGTTCTAGAATTTTGAACTTTAAAAAGGCTTGAGTCAAGCGGATATTCGTTTAAATAATTTAAGTTTTCATCTAATTCTAGTAAGTTGTAACCATTATTCCCATTTCTTTTTTGAGCGTAAAATTTATTATTGCTTTTAAAGAAATCGTAATTATTATAGGGTGACCAATCGGGAATAGTTTTACTGTTAAGCAGTTCACCATAAAAATTATAAATTTCAACAACTGTGCTATCATTATCCTTAGTTAAACCAACAAGCATTAGTTTATTTCTATCTATAATTCGCACATGATATCGCCAATTATTTCGTTCAATAATAAGTTGAGCATTTGCGTATATTGAAAATAAAATAAGAGAAATAGTAAGTGTTTTTTTCATTTTTAAAGCTTTTAAATAAAGTCAACTATTTACTAATATTAGTTGTATTTAATAGCATCAATACATTAACAGTTTACACAATTTAACTTCCAAATAGTGCCACTTTTACTTTTTAAATTATTTAATTTACCTGTAAGTTTCAAATTTTCTAAAATCTCTTCCGAAGTTTCTTTATTAATACCCATCAAAAACGAAAATTCGTGAGTGGCCATGCTTGGGTAAATATGAAATAATTCAATAGCTGATTTAGCGCTAATATCGCTTACTGCATCGGGAAATAACTCTTTAATTACTCTTTCTAAATCGTCAAATTCTTGATAGCCTTTCAACACTATTTCTTTGTTTAATTTATTTGAAAAAATTAAAGTTGGTAATGAAGTAACGCCTAAGTTTTTTGCTAACTCTAAGTCTTCGTCAAACTTAACTTTGGCTATTTTACTCATGTCTTTTATCAATTTATTTTCATCTAAACCAACCTCCTGTGCAGTTTTAGTGATTAAATCAATATCTGAAATGTTTTGACTTTCAACAAACAATAATTCTTTTATTCTTCTATGGAAATTATACGCTTTAATTTTGTTTTGTAACTGAGCTGCTTTAATGGCAATAGATGGAGGAAAAGAAGAAGCCAAAGGTGAATCAATCCAAACATCAGGAGATATAGGCATTTCGTATTTTTCGGACATTTCTTTCCAATGATTTGCAGCATCGGAAGGTTGTTTTATAATTCCTCTGTCGTAATTAATCCAACTAGGTAATAACCCGCCCATATGGTATTTTATGTCTAAATATTCGCCATAAAGTAACGATAATTTTCTTAATTGTGGTTGAATTAGCCAACAAGTAGAACAAACAGGATCGGTAAAATATAACAAACTTATTTTTTTATCTGTTTTTTTTAAATCTCCTTCACTTAAGTTCTGAATTAAAGGTAAGGTAAATGTACTGCTAGCGGGATTTAAAAAATCATCTTTAATTTTGCGACCTAAGCTTACATGATCGTTCAAATCATTTGCCCGTAAATTATAAAACTGATTACAAACTTCTTCAAATGGTTTGCCTTGCAATAGCAATTCAGAAAAGATTTTTGCATCAATTAAAGCATTGGTAATTCCTGCACTGGTAAATGGTAAAGCCAAATGTCCAGCATCGCCTAAAAGCGCTATATTGTTTTTATGAAAAGCAGGAAGCAAATCAAAGTCGGTTGAATACCAAACAAAGTTATTTGAAAAATCATTTAACTTTAAAACATCTTGCACATCATTAGGAAAGTCTTTCAATAAATCGGTACATAATGCCTTTAAACTTTCAGGACTTTCGTCTTTTTCTTTTAATAGATTTACATCAAACTGCATAAACCAAACCAACTCGGTACTTGAGCAAGGAATCATTCCTACTGCCAAGCTTTTTTCAGCACTAATGTATTTGGTAAATGTATCGGGAAAATTAGCTATGTACTTGGGGTTATTAACTACTCCAACCACTTCTCTTACTTGGTTTGGCGTAAAATTCATTTCACCAAAAAGCGATTTTCTTACTTTTGATCTAGCACCATCTGCACCTATAAATAAATCACCATATTCTATTTCTCCGTTTTCAAAAACAGCAGCTATAGCTTGGTTATTTTCATAAATAAAATGCGAAAAATTTCTGTTGAATTTTATTTTATTATCGGTGTAAAACGAATATAAATATTGAATTATATCAATTCGTTTCATACAAATCCACGACTCTAATTCAGAATAATTTAAAAGAGTTTGATCGGGTCGTTTCATTACAATTTTTTCAATAAATTGTCCAGGAATTTCTAAATCAGGATTGTATTTTGAAATAATTGTTAGCACTTCCATTGCATCGGGATGCAACAAAAATGCATGACCTTTTCTTGGTAAATGACCGTCTCTTTCACTAATTGAAATTTCAATTCCATTGTTTTGTAAGATAATTCCTAAAGCTAAACCAGCTATTCCACTTCCAATAATTACAACTTTCATATTTTATTTATAGTTTTTGATATTCTGTATAAACTTTCACTCATTAATTCTTCCGATGTAGCAAAACTTAACCTAATATGTCCTGCTGCTTTTTGTCCAAACCATTGGCTAAGACCTGGTACTACTGCCACTTTAGCATCATTAAATAAAAGAGTTTGCAGCTCTTGAGCGGTCATTCCTGTTTTGGTAATATCAGGAAAAACCAAATAACAACCTTGTGGCGATAAACATTCAAAACCATCAATTTTATTCAATCCATCTACACATAAATTTCGCATTTTAGTTAAGTGTAACACAAATTGTTTCAACCAATCAGTACACTCATTTAAAGCGGCAGTAACAGCCACTTGTGCTAATACATTGCAACCATGAACTGTAGATTGGTGTTCGGATTTTAGTAATAATAAATTAAAAATATTGTTGTTTGGAGCTATTACTGAACCAACTCTTAAACCCGCTAATCCGTACGATTTGCTGTAACCTGTAACAATAATAGTTTGTTGGTAAATAGCTTCGCTTATTGATGCAATGCTTGTGTAAGTATTAGGTTCAAAAACAATATCACTCCAAATTTCATCCGATAAAATAATGAGGTTATGTTTTACAGCCAACTCCCCTATTTTAGTTAACTCCTCTTTTGTTAAAACCTTTCCCGTAGGATTTAAAGGATTGCATAAGCAAATCATTTTGGTTTTAGGAGTAATTAAAGCCGCTAAGTTTTCAAAATTAAATGTTCCATTAGGTTTAATAGGAACCGCAAAGGGAACAGCAATTCCATGATTTGCTTCTACCGAATATTTAAACAAAAAATCAACAGGGTCAAAAACAATGGCTTCATCACCTTTTTGCAAAAAAGTTTTACAAACCATGTAAATACCATAAGCAGCACTGTCAACAGCTAATACATTTTGGGTTGCTACTTTTATGTTTCTATTTAAAGTATGGAAATTAGCAACTGCTTCTCTAAAAAAGTCATAACCTTCGGCAGGAGCATACGAAAAATACCTTTGCGAGGTAAATTTATTAATAGCTTCAGCAATTTGAGGAGCACATGGAAAGTCAGGATCTGCGGCTGTTAAAGGAATTACACCTTCTGGTACAGCAGCCCATCTCAAATTAAATGCCCTTTGCTTTAATATATCAAATTTTATATCTTGATGTGTAAACATTAATTATCTTTTGGGTTTTTTAAATTATTAAAATTTAAACCTGCATTTTGTTTTACAAAGAAACTAAAATAATTATATTCTCAAATATAAAAATAATTAGTTTTACACACTAATTGATGTTTTATACCTTTTATTAGACCGAAATATTATTTAAGCCGTTTAAACTATCATAAACAAATGTGGATTACTTTTATTAATCAGTTTTTATGAAAAAGTTCAATTCATACATTTAACCATTGTAAAGTGAAATAAAAAAATTGAAATAAAAAATAAATACTTTGACTTAAAACATGCCTATAATTAGCTTTAAACATTTATAATTGCCAAAACTAAAAAACCGATAATTATAATGATAAATTTTGAACCAACAGAAAATCAAATAATGGTTGCGCAAATGGCACGCGACTTTGCTGAAAAACATATTCGTCCATATGTAATGGAATGGGATGAAGCACAAAAATTTCCAGTTGAAACCATGAAAGAAATGGGCAAACTTGGATTATTAGGCGTATTAGTTCCAGAAGAATATGGTGGAGCTGGTTTAGGTTATTTTGAATACATTACAGCTATAGTTGAAATTACTAAAGTTTGTAGTTCTGTAGGTTTAAGCATGGCTGCACACAATAGTTTGTGTACTGGACATATTTTACAATTTGGAAACGAAACTCAAAAGAAAAACTGGTTACCAAAATTAGCTACTGGCGAATGGATTGGTGCTTGGGGACTTACCGAAGCCAATACCGGAAGCGATGCAATGCGCATGCAATGTGTGGCTAAACAAGATGGCGATTATTGGGTAATTAACGGTTCGAAAAATTGGATTACTCATGGTATTTCGGGCGATGTAGCTGTGGTTTTGGTTAGAACTGGTGAATTACTTGACTCTAATGGAATTACTGCTTTTGTGGTTGAACGCGGAACTCCAGGTTTTAAAGGAGGAAAAAAAGAAAATAAACTAGGTATGCGCGCAAGCGAAACAGCAGAAATGATTTTTGAAGATTGCAGAATTCATAAAGATAATATTTTAGGAAATGTTGGCGAAGGTTTTAAACAAGCCATGAAAATATTGGATGGTGGAAGAATTTCTATTGCATCGCTTTCAATTGGAATAGCAAAAGGAAGTTATGAAGCTGCTTTAAAATATTCGAAAGAACGCCAACAATTTGGACAACCAATTTCACAATTTCAAGCCATTGCTTTTAAATTAGCCGATATGGCTGTAAAAATTGAAGCATCGGAATTACTAACTTTACAAGCTGCCGATTTAAAAATGCGTCATTTACCAATGACTAAAGAAAGTGCCATGGCAAAATATTATGCATCGGAAGTATGTGTTTGGGCTGCTACCGAAGCGTTACAAATATTTGGTGGTTATGGTTATACCAAAGATTTTCCGGTAGAAAAGTTTTACCGCGATTCTAAATTGTGTACCATTGGCGAAGGCACCAGCGAAATTCAAAAATTAGTAATTGCTAGAAGCATTTTAAGAGATTAAACTTCAAATACTATAACATAAAAAAGCCCATTGGAATCAATTTCAATGGGCTTTTTTTTGCGCCAATATTGGTGTCTTTTTTCGCACTTGTTGGTGTTTTAGCGCAGCGACACCAACATCTTTTGCCCGCAGATTTCGCAGATTCCCGCTGATTTTTCCGCACTTTATCTGAATCCTTGTCAAGCAAGGCATGAAGGATTTGCAGGATTTTAGGATTTACAGGATTATAAAACAAACCTAAAGCAAACGTCATGCTGTAAGCATCTTCCTTGCAATTTGAATAATTGGCAATAAGCAATTGGCAATAAGCAATAAGCAATTGGCAATTGGTAAAAAAAACACCAGCAAACGTCATACTGTAAGCATCTTCCTTGTTTATAAACCAACATGAATAATATGCAATAGGCAATTGGCAATTGGCAATTGGCAATAAGCAATTGAAAAAAAAAACACTAACAAACGTCATGCTGTAAGCATCTTCCTTGTTTATAAACCAACATTGAATAATATGCAATAAGCAATTGGCAATTGGCAAAAAATTCAACGCTTCGGCTTCGCTCAGCGACCATACAACCCCTACAACTCCACCTTCACTGCTGCATTTTCAGCACCTATGTTTTTAATTACTAAAAATGGGTGTGTATTCAATTCAACATTAAAATCGGCTAGTTTAAGGGTAGTTTGCTCGTTAGCGTTAATGGTTATTTTGTATTTTTGTAATTGGTCTTTTACATTGCTTAACCCTACCTCAATGGTTTGGTTGGTACTAATATTAATTTCGGCATTGGCAGCAAATTGTTTTTCTATAGGGGTTTGAATTTCGTTGGTTTTTAATTCAATATTCCAAGTTTGTTGGTGGTAGGCTGGCAATAATAACGATTGATCAAAAAAACTAACACAACGCTCCACTTCGCCTGGAAATAAACCACCAATGGTGTGCATATTTACCAATAATTGCAATTCTAATGCGGTGCGACTTTCTTGGGTTTTGGTTTTGCTACTATCCACATTTCCAAACTTTTGTAATTGTGCATTGCGAGCCGATTGTAAATTGGTAACATAAGTATTAAATTTAGTTACTATAGTCGCATCAAAATCGGTCGAATATTTGTTAAATGCTGTTGCCAATCTATCGGCCAATAACTCTATATTGCCTTTAGTTACTTGGCTGTATTCGCTTAAACCACTAGGAAAAAACTCCAAAATAGTGCTTTCTTTTTCGCTAAAAGTAAACGATACCAATTTTGCATACTTGCTTACATCTGCTTTAAAATTGTCAATTAATCCATCCAAACTATTGGTAAGCGATTTTTTAACCGCCTCTGCCACACTTACATCGGCTTGATTGCCATAATAAGCCGAATAACAAGTACTAGTAGCAGACAAAATAGTATTAAAAACTCCTGCACCATTATTACTGGTAAGGCGAGCTATGTGGTTAACAGTAAAGTTACCAAAGCGTGTGTCGATAATATTTTTACTATCGAAATGGTTTTCATAGAAATATTCAAAATTTATCATAATTATGTGGTTTTAAGAGGGCAATTAAAAAAAATATTTTTAAAAATTTTAAAATAAATACTTAAAAAATACTTAATTTTTCAATTCCTCCAAAACGGAAAGTATGTCTAAGGTCTTAGGATGCCTTTCCTCCAAAATGGAAAGAATGTCTAAGGGCTTAGGATGCCTTTCCTCCAAAACGGAAAGTATGTCTAAGGTCTTAGGATGCCTTTCCTCCAAAATGGAAAGCATGTATAAAGGCTTAGGATGGCTTTCCTCCAAAATGGAAAGCATGTCTAAGAGCTTAGGATGCCTTTCCTCCAAAATGGAAAGCATGTATAAAGGCTTAGGATGACTTTCCTTCAAAATGGAAAATAAAAAAATAAAAAAATTACCAATAAAAAATTTATTCCAAAAACTAACTATAATTGAAGCGACAATTTAAAAAGCGAAGGTTTTAACTTATAACAAATCCTTTAGGTTTAATAGGTAATAACATGGAACTGGGAAGCAAAACATGTAACCCACCAAGCGAAGCTTGCCATAAAATTGTTGGATTGTTGTCCCGATAAATCGGGAGCTTAATTGATAATTTGTAATTAATCAATAGCGTCCTAAACGATTTTTTTGTTAAACAAACCAGTTGATTTTATT
>JBMOGB010000077.1:0-14667 GCA_049318585.1 Bacteroidia bacterium
GTTGAAAAATCTTTTCCTTTAGCAGGTCCAAGGTTTAACAGCATTTCTTCCATTTGTAAAGTACGTGCGCTCATGTCGTTCATAATCATGTAACCGGCTATGTATTCATCGGCTTCACTTGCTTTAATGTTTCTGCCTTTTTTACCCACAACAATTGCTGCTTCTAATTCAAAATCTAGCTTTTGAAAATGATCGGGCATGCAATCAATTTGTCCTGGACCTTGAATGGCATTGTGGTTGGTAAAGTAAAATATTGGATATTGGTCAAACTCTTCAATCATTGGAACGCCACGGTTTCTGCGAGCTGCAGCTACGTGTTGTCTAAACGCATAACCATCTCGGCACGAAGTAGGATTAGGAACAGGAGCTTCTAAAACCACTGCGTTTTCAAGAACAAAAGGCTTATCTACTTTCCCTAATTTTATTTGAGCATCCCAGTTCTTGGCTTTTTCCATTACACTTTCGCCAGCAAATAAAAACTTTCGCATTTTATCAGGAAACGAAGCATCCAAATCTTTTAAGTTCCAAATTTTTCCTTCGTGAATAATGCCTAAAAGGCTGCTTTTGTTGTGTATGTATGTTACTAATTTCATGATTATATTGTTTAATAATATTGCTTTTTAAAGCGTTCAAATATAATAGAACTCTTTCATAATTCTACACGTCATTGTGATCACGCCAAAGCGGGAGAAGCAATCTCACATTCGCAAAGTTTATACATATGCAGAGTTCTTGGTGCTTTGCAATAATGAGTTCTTTAACTTATGAAACAACAAAACAAAACTCCAAAGGAGTTTAATATCAATAGCCACCAGTGGAACTGGTGGTAAAATGAAAAAAAATTCAACAAAACCCCCAAATAAATGCGAAAAGCAGAAGGCTTTTCGCATTTATTTGGGGGTTTTGTGTTGGTATTGCGCTAATTTTACAACGGGTTAATCCCGATAGCTATCGGGACCGTTGCTATACATATTTCGTTCCTCTGGAACTCATTAGATTAGATTTGTTACTATTAATTTAAGTTTTTACAAATAACACTTTGTTTGTACATTATAACACAAAAAAAATGCGAGTTCAACTAAGGACTCGCATTTGAAAATTAAGTATTAATGGAAGAAAACGATTAGTTGTTCTTCATTATTTTATAAATATATGTTTGGTTATCGATGGTTAATTTAACAATATAAATTCCAATTCCTTCCAAGCTATTGGCATTGTTTAAGCTAAATAAATTAACACCTGCTTTGGTGTTCATTTTATTACTAAAAACTTGTTGACCTAACACATTTGTAATGGTTAAAACAGCTTGTTGATTTGCCTTACTTTCAAACGAAATATTTAATTCATTTCCAAATGGATTTGGATAAACAACAATATTATTTGCCATTTTATTTTCGCTGATACTTGTATTCCAAACATCAATTTCCCATTTAAACGTATCGGTACAACTCGCTTTATATGCAATTAATTTTACTGGAATTACACCAATCGCACTAAATTTAAATCCAAACGGATCGGCATTATTTGAACTGCTATTGCCCATTTTCCATGAAACATAATCTGCATTTGCCGATTTATTTTCAAAATAAAATGAGTCAGCATTTATTCTGGTTACAGTTCCTATTGCATCTGGACTTGCACTGATTACATAGGTTTGAGTAATGGAATCAATAGCATTATTTAAAGAATCAAGCACATAAAGTTTAACTGGGTAATTTCCCACTTGGGTAAAAGTATAAGTAGGATTTAAAGTAGTATCTTCAGCTGAACCATCACCAAAATTCCATTTAAAATTTTTGGCAAAAAGTGAATTGTTTTTAAATGAAATGGTATGCGGAACACAACCTTTTAACGAACCACCATCAAAAGCTGCAATGGCTTTACTTCCTAGTGTGAATGTAATAGAACTATCGGGATTTAAAGTAATATTTGAAATGGTAACATTTGTTGAAGCCCTAACTCCACCAGCGGTAGTTGGATAAAAATTAGAAGAAGGATTAGTGCTTCCACTAAAGTTTCTATTATTGCTTGTTCCAGGAAACAAATCACCTCCATCGCCTCTATTTGTACCTTTTTCCAAATGGCGTTGTCCATCAGCTTGCATTAAGCCAGTTCCGTATTTTGATGTATCATTGTTTACGTTATTACCTCCACCACCAGAAAGTAATTTGGCATAATTAGCATTGATATGCCAAATGGCTAAACCTTTGCCGGGAATGAATTTGTCGTTTCCTTTCAATTGTTTGTTCTCTAATAAAAAATATTCAGTGGTTTTCGAAGTATTGATTCTATAACTAAAATTACTATCGGCTGCACATTTAGGAATGGTATAAGTTCCAATTTGTGAAATAATGGTAGGTGTGTGCCATTCTAAAGCCATTTTACTCCAGGCATCGAACAAGCATGGTGTTTTTTCGCCATTTAACCAAGGGCCGCCAGCCATGTTGGTAAAGTTTCCAGCACCTTCGCCTTTGCTTTGTGTGCTGTATAAATCTGGTAAATCTAGAATGTGTCCAAATTCGTGCGTAATTACACCAATTCCAACAGCAGGATATGAAGCGTTGCTATATCTTTTTTCGGGGAACATGCAATATGAAGAAACACTTTTACCATCAACCAATAACGAACCAAAATAAGTGCTTCTAAAACTCCAAATATAATTATTTGCATTGGGAGCACTTTGCTCTTCAGCCCCAATTCCCGAATGAAGTATTAACAATCCATCTATTTTACCATCTAAATCATTGTCGTATTGGCTAAAATCAACACCGGCAGAATCTGCAGCTACTACCGCATCACGCACTAAATCACGGGTATTGACACTGTAATTAGTATTGCTTTTTCCATAGTTAATTGAATTCATATCGGCCATATACCAACCATAAACATCCGAATTTAAAGTTAATTGTCCAAACGAAGTGCGATAATAATAATCCTTAACACTTCCATTTCCACCATAATTTAATTGGTTAAACAAATTTTCGTAAACCGATTTTGTATTCGTTGCCAACAAATCGGGATATTGAATTAACAACACACAAACTTTGTTAATTCCTTTGGCAGGAAAGCCCTGCGGACCAGCTTTCCCTAAGTTTTTGTCATTGTTTTGTGCAAGTTGGGAAAATGCTTCAGCTAAAATAGCTTTTTGAATTTTGCTGTAACGCAAGTTTTTTGAAAAGCTATTTTTACCAGAAAATGTAGTTTTGTTAGTTGCCTTTATTCCACTTGGACTTAAATTACCTTTAGCATCAATATAAGCATATTCAAAAATGTTATTGTCATTTACCAAAACGGTATATCCTTCTAAAGTTTCTAAGTAATTTTCTTGTTCATTGCCCAAGGCAACCAAAGTTATAATTGAACCATCTTGTTGTGTAAATGTGTTTGGCTCAGGCGAAACACTGCAATTACTGCGCTGTGCAAACACTTGCACACCTGTTAAATATAAAAAGCCTAGTAAAATTATTTTTCTCATTTTAAATAAAATAGACCTGCAAATTATAAATAGATTCAATATAAAAAAATTAGGTAAAAAATATGACGAACTAGAAACAAGAAAACAGCTATTTTTTGTAACCAAATGGACAATGTTTACAACCATTTTTACAACAATATCCACGTGCTTGATGATAAAGCTCAGTAAAAACCATGAAGCCTTTTTCGTTAAAATAATAATGAATATTTTGAACCAATTGTTGGGTAACCGGTACTAGTTTTTCTTGCGTTTTTTTATCCATTAATTGTAATAAAAATAAAAATCACTAGTAATTTTCCCACTTGCAAATTTACCTAAAAGCTGACCGCTAAAATCATAACGATATACTTCACTATTTGAGTTAAAATCTTTGGCATCGCTTACAAATATTTCGTTATACTTTGGGTCAATTCCAAGTCCATAAAATATTCGGTTATCCTTGGAAACAATTGGATTTATTGGCAATAAAGTATCGGTTATATTCATTTTAAAAACGCCTTCGTCTATCCAAAAAAGAGTATTGCCTTCTTTATTAATTCTCAATCTATTGGCTGCAGTATTTGGTGTATTTATGATTAGTTTTTTGGCAACATTTTTATTCAAAACATCTAATTGAATAATAAAATGGCGCTTATCAATAGCATTTACATCGCCACACAAAATCCAAATGCGATTATTAGAATCTTTTAAAATGTTTTTAGGAGCAAAAGGTGTTGTTATGCTATCAATTATTTCATCCGTAAATTCGTCAATCACTAATAGCTTATTGCTTCTAACATTGGTAATATATGTGTATCCGTTAAGCGAAAGCATTTCTTCGGCCCAACCCTGAACGGGAATTTTTTTAATAATTTGGTTGCTTTGCAAATCAATTACAAAAATATTGTTATCGTTCAAATCGCTTACATAAGCTTTGCTGTTGCTAATTTTAGTGAGGTATCGCGGTGAATGCAAACCAGAAACAGTTCCAATACTTTTAAAGGTTTTTGGATTAATTATTTCAATTTTTCCTGAATTATTTACAACTAAATATGCTTTATCGTTTATAATATTCATTGATTGAAAAACATCGCCTAAAACTCTGTTATTGGCTGTTTTAAAAATACCATCTAATCGTTGTTTTAAGCCAGTGTTTACGAATCCAAGTTCTGCATTTCCTTGAGTGTAATTCCCTTCATTTACTATAAAAACGCCACCCGAAATTGAATCGGGAAGCACAGTAATATCAGGAGTTTGCGGTGCTTTATCGCACGATAAAAATATTGCAAAGCACAGTAAAAACAGTATTTTAAAATGTAAATTTATGTAGTTTTTTTTCAATGTAATTTTTTAACTATTATATGTTTTATATGCTTTGTAAGTGCATGTTCAAAGGTATGAAATTAATTGGTCTGCATAAAAATTATCAGATATAAAAATGTTTTTATCCAAAACATTTTTATATAATTGAATAATGAAAAAACAGCTATTTATGTTAGTTTTTGGTTTTTGGGTTTGCAATTACATTGCAAAAGCACAAACCATTATTTTGATTTCGAAAGATAAAAACGAAAATATAAAAAACTGGCTTTTGCAAAGTAATAACAGCATTGTTACAAAAGAGTTTTATTTTCTTTCTCCCGATTCTCAGCAATTTTTTTTAAAACAATGTAATGGAATTGTTATAGGTGGTGGTGAAGATGTAAACCCAAATTTATACCAAGCAGCAGACCAAATTAACGATTGTGGTAAAATTGATAATTACCGTGATAGCATTGAATATGTTTTGATAAAACATGCTTTAAAAATGAATATACCAATTTTAGGAATTTGCCGAGGCCAACAAATACTAAATGTAGCCACAGGTGGAAGTTTAATTGTAGATATTCCAAAAGCTATAAAATCGGATTTAAAACATGCCCAACCAGGAATTGATTCTGTGCATTGGGTTTATGTAAAACCAAAATCATGGTTAAAAACAGCAATGAATTTGGATAGTTTAATGGTAAATAGTTCTCACCATCAAGCAGTAAAAAATATTTCCCCAAAATTTAAAATTACAGCCAAAAGTAGTGATGGTATTATTGAAGCCATTGAATGGAAAAACAATTCTCATCCATTTGCAGCGGCTATTCAGTGGCATCCTGAAAGATTATTTAATGAAGCATCAAAGCAATTAAGCAAATCGTTTGTTTTGAAAACTAAAAACAAATTGAGGTATAAATAACTTTTTTGTAAGAAATCTAATTATTTTTGATGTAATGTTTTTACTCTATCAAACTTCACCCATTTTCAAAATCATACAAAGTATTTTTTCTTAAAGTATAATAAGCGTTCCAATAGTTCTGTTGGTTTTGAATTAAATCGGTTATGGCTTTGTCTTTTTGTTGCTGTGCAATGAATAAATCGGTATAAGTTATTTTTCCAACTTTATATTTGTTCAGTGCTATGGCAAACCGTTTTTGTGCAATGCTATCCGCTTGCACCGATAGTTTATAATTTTGACTGTATAAATTATAATCAGCTATGTTTTTGGTAATGGTAATTGCTATGTTTTTATAAAATAAATCTTGTTGCAATTTTTGTTTATTTAATTGATGCTGTGCAATTTTATAATTTGCATTATTTGCGCCAAATGAAATAATAGGCATGTTTACCCCTACCGATGCTAATTGTTGTGGCAAAGCATTTTTATATACTTCATTAAAAATAGGCGATTGCTGATTTAAACCATAAGTGGCATTTAAAGTAAAATTAGGTAATCGTTTATAGCTGTTTACACTTAAATTGGCAATTTGATTTTCTAAATTCAATTGCTCTTGTAATACATCACTTCGGTTTTTATTTGCTTGCTGAATGGCTAACTCTCTTTCTATTATAAATTGTTGTTTGGGCTTTTCTTCTTTCAATTCATAACTACCATTAGTATTAAGCAATAAAAGCAATACTGCCATGTTGTTATTATAGGTTATTTGCGCATCACTTAAAGCATTGGCATAACCAATTACTTGTAAGTTTATTTGCAAATATTCATCTTCATCTATTTTACCTATATTTAGCTTTGTTTTGGCTACTAAAAATAATGTATCTGTAATGTTTTTATTGTACTGAACCAAAGCCATATTTTGTTGCGATAACAGTGTACTAAAAAACTGTTGACTTACTTGCAATGCAATGGCTTCTTTGCTTTCAATAAATGTTTTGGAGTTTAATTGGTTATTTATTTTAGCTATTTTTCTGCTAAATTTAAAATTATTAAATTGAAAAATGGGCTGACTTAAATTTATATTTACTGGTTGCGATTGCCAATTGGTGCTTTTCAAACCAGTAAGCCTATCAAATCTATTTAGCCCACTACTTATGTTTAAACTGCCTCCAGTTGCAATTATTTTTTGATTTAACGAAAGTGTACCAGTAGAATATGCTTGTTCAACGGTGGTAAATTTTATGGTTCCGTCTGGTTGGGTTATACTGCTTATGCTATTGTTATAACCTGGCAAATTTCCATTTAAGTTTATTTGAGGCAATAGTGTAGCATTATCCCTTCTAAAATTCAGTTTTCCTATTTCAAAATTCTGTGTATTTATTTGTGTTTGTAAGCTACTTTGTTGCGCCAGCTCAATAGCTTGGTTAAGTGTTAATGGGGTTTGAGAAAAGGAAAGTACAGATTGAAATATAAGAAATAGAAGTATAGTTTTTTTCATAAGGTAATTAATTTTTGAACCACAAAGACACATAGATAACATAGTTTGTCAGTGATTATTATTCTGTATGCAAAGTCTCTAACAAACGTCATTGCGAGGTACGAAGCAATCTTTTTCAATGGCAACTAGCAACTATCAGCTGGCATTTGGCAAAACAGTTGTAACAAACGTCATTGCGAGGAACGAAGCAATCTCTTTTTTGGTGCAGGATTGCTTCGTGCCTCGCAATGACGAAAAAAAAAATGGCTAGAAGCTTAAACCTTCAACTATTTTTGCCACACAGTTTTCGGATGCAATGTTTGCTGATTATTAAAATATTCTTTCAATTGCTACATTGTTAAATCTTTAATATCAAGGCTCACTTTTTCCCTAATTTCCTTTAGTTGTTCTACGAGTGTTTTTTCTGTTTTTAAAATGTCTTTTGTATTCATGTGCTAGTATTTCTTTTGGGTAAAAATATTATTTTCTAAAAACCATAATTTATTTTGTCCAATCTTCTAGTTCAATACCTTTAATTCTCATAAAATGATTGGTGTTATTGGTAACCATTATTAGTTGATGAGTTATAGATGTTACACCAATTAATAAATCAAAATCATCAATGGTTGTTCCTTGCTTTCTTAGCCTTGTTTTCTCTTTTGCATAAATATCTAGCGAATGAAAAATGGGTAATACTTGAACTCCTGTTAAAAAATTGTTTAGCGTTTTATTATTCTTTTCAGGCTTTTCACTATTTTCAACACCAAACTTAAGTTCTGCTAAAGTAATTTCCGATATATAACAATTTTCTGCAGTTATATATTCAAACTTTTCAACCAAATTATACATGCCTTTCATGTAATAAATGGCTATATTGGTATCAATTAAATACTTTTTCAAAATTGCTCAATTTTTCGGTTAAAAAATCTGCTACTTTTTATTTCATCAATTATTTCATCGGCACTTTTAGCCGATTCAAAAGCACCAAAAGCACTTTTAAATTTTGACTTTTTATTGCCCAAATCTGTTTTTATAGAGGCCGAAAGTTTTGAAATTAAATCTAGTTTACTATTTGCACTTAAGTTGTCTAACAATGCTATATAACCATTAATAATTGTGTTATTCATTTCATTTGTTTTCATAGGTCAAATATAAAATTCTTTTATTAATTATTAGCTTAGTTTTTTTATTAGATTGTTATACTATTGGCAGTTATCAAACAAACGTCATTGCAAGGCACGAAGCAATCTTTTTCAATGGCAACTAGCAACTAGCAACTAGCAGCTGGCATTTGGCAAAACAGTTGTAACAAACTTCATTGCGAGGCATGAAGCAATCTCACTGTGGGATTGCCACACTACGCTCGCAATGACAAACAAAATAAGAAACTAAAAAGACTAGCTGCCAGAAGCCAGCAGCTAAATTAAAAAAATGGACGAAGAAATCTATAAAAACTCAGATTCAATTGCTTACTTGCTACAAGCCAAGTTGGGTTTTTTGTTGCGTTATGGTATGACTTTTATGTTGGTTTTAGGACTAATGGTTTTAGCATTGTTATACTTTGTAAAAGTACCCGATACCTTAGAAGGAAAGTTTGTGTTAACTAGCAATAATCCTCCAAAACCAATGGTATCGAAAATAAATGGTAGGGTAACAACAAAAATTATTGAAGATAAAAGCCAAGTAAAAAAAGGACAGCTATTGGTAATAATGGAAAACCTTGCTAACATAACCGAGATAGAAAATTTAACCAATGATCTACAAAAAATTCAATTATTAATTGATAGCAATATATTAGATAGTATTAATAGAATTGATGTTCATTCATTGAACCAATTAGGAGAAATACAAAACCCTTATGAGTCATTTAAGAAAGCAAATAATGAACTTTATTTAGCGGTATCTGACAGACAATACACCCAACAAAAAGCCATTATTACCAAGCGTTTGACTTCCTTGCAAAAAATGCATAAAAATATTTTAGCACAAAAAAATTTGAACTACAAAGAGTTTAAAATGGCATATGATAACTTTGAAATGGATTCCGTTTTGGTGATTAATAAACACATTACAGCAAATGAATACAGAGCATCTGAATCTGGTTTTATAAGAGCTGAACAAGCATTGAATAATGCCGAAAATTCATTGATAAATAACGAAAGCAGTCAGAACGATATAAACGAACAAATGCTTGGATTAGAAAGAAATTTTGAATCTCAAAAAAATATTTTTCTTCAAAATTATTATGGACTAATAGCAGCCTTAAACGATTGGAAAAGTAAGTTTTTAATTACTGCACCATTTACAGGACAAGTTAGCTTTAGCCGCAATATATTTGAAGGTTTGCAAGTACAAGCAGGTGAACCATTATTATTTATTTCTCCAGCAAATAGTATTTTAGTAAGTGAAATAATGGTACCTCAAATTAACTTTGGAAAACTAAAAAAAGACCAACGTTGTATCATTAAATTTGATAGTTATAATTTTGAAGAATATGGTGTTTTAGACGCTTATGTATTTAATATTTCAGATATTCCAACCGAAGTAAAAACACAATCGGGAGCTGAAAATGTTTATATGGTTCAAGTAGCATTCAAAAATAAACTAGAAACAAGCTACCATAAAAAAATTGAACCTAGATATGGTTTAACAGGCACTGCAAGTATTATTTTAGAAGATAAAAGTCTTTTAGAAAAATTATTTTTAGATAAGTTCAAGGCATTGTTTATTTATCAATAACCAAAATTATTTCTTAGCTATTTTATAAAACAGTAGTTGACCTAACGTAATTAATAACAAAGTAAATAATGTACTAAAGAAAATGCGGGTAAGTGTTGCTAAGAATTGATTGAACGAAAATGCTTCTAAGAAAAACAAAACAAAATGATGAATAAAAACCATGATTAACGCATAAACCAAAAAACCTATTGGTCCTTTTGAACTTATACTTGGTTCAATTTTTGCGTTTTGGTCATCTTTATTGGTACTAAACATAATATAAAACCTACGCGAATAACCCATTAAAACTGTAGCTGCAATGTGGGGGCCTGGTAAGCTGCTAAATGAATCCATAGTCATACCTAACAAAAAACTTAAAACTAGTACCAACCAAGGTTTTGTGTTATAGGGTAAGCTAATAATAAATATTACATAAACATATGGATTTACATAAGTACTTAAATCAATATTGTTTACAATTGCAATTTGAAAAAACACCAAAAGAATGAATTTTACGAGGTAATTTAGTGAATCAATTATCATGGTTTTGCCTCCTCTTCTATGGCTTTAACTTCGGCTGCCAGTTGACTTTCTTTAAATAAATTCCTAACCACATATACGTTTTTTAAACGGCTAAATGGTGTGTGAATTAATATAGTAATATCGTAATCATTTTTTTCAGGATTGCGATCTATTTTTACTATTTTTCCTATTGGAATTTCCTCTGGATATGAAGGTGATTGAGCAGTAGAAACCACTTCATCGCCTACTGCAACAGGTACATAGGTGTTTACTTTGCTTAATTGTGCAAATAATGCATTGCTTCCATCCCAAGATATTGAACCAATATCACCAGTTTTTTTAATTTTTGCACCTGTACTACTTTTGCTATTTAGCACCGATTGAACTAAGCTATAATATGGTGTAACTTGCCATACAATTCCAACTACTCCATTTGGGCAAATTACACCATCAAAGCGTTTTACTCCATGAAAAGCACCTTTATCTATGGTAATAAAATTGTTACGTTTACTAATGGAGTTATTTATAACTTGTGCCGAAATATAAACATACTGTTGTTTAAACAATGTATCGTTTACTGTTGTTTTGGTAAATCCATTTTGATAATATGATTGAAGTAATTGCGAACGCAATCGAGCATTTTCTAACTGCAAACTATCGTTTAAAGTTTTCAAATTAAAGTAGCCAGTTGTACTGTTTATGGTATTATAAATTGAAGAACTTGTGCTTGAAGTATAGTTTAAAAAACTTGCTTGCTGATAATTATTAAACCTAAACAATACGATTAATGCAAAAAACTCAAATGCCAAAAACATAAAAAACACATAATACTTATATATAAAAAATACTAGGTTCTTCATGTTTAATTTTAAATGCTTTAGCTATTTTTTGTTTTAATTTTTTAGTTGTATTACTTCCTTAAAAACAGTTGTTTTTTACTATTAAGTCATTAAAAACTTATAGCTTTTTAAGTTTTTAAGTGCCATACCTGTTCCTCTAACTACTGCTCTTAAAGGGTCTTCAGCTACATGCACAGGTAATTTAGTTTTAGCCGAAATTCTTTTATCTAATCCGCGAAGCAAAGCACCACCACCTGTTAAATATAATCCAGTTGAATAAATATCGGCCGAAAGTTCGGGAGGAGTTAACTCTAATGCACGAAGAATTGCTTCTTCAATTTTTGAAATTGATTTATCTAAAGCTGCTGCAATTTCAGCATAACTTACACTTATTTGTTTTGGAATTCCAGTCATTAAATCGCGCCCATTTACCGCGTAATCTTGAGGTGGATTTTCTAATTCGCTTAAAGCAGATCCTACTTCTATTTTTATTCTTTCGGCAGTTCTTTCACCAACTAATAAATTATGTTGTCTGCGCATATAATCTAAAATATCATCGGTAAATTCATCACCAGCCACA
The DNA here is from genome assembly GCA_049318585.1 of Bacteroidia bacterium. Lineage (GTDB taxonomy): Bacteria > Bacteroidota > Bacteroidia > UKL13-3 > UKL13-3 > JAAFJM01. The sequence goes on from JBMOGB010000077.1 coordinate 11,797, forward strand.
CGAATAGATTGATCGCAAACAATACCAGCTAATGCAATAACTGCAATTTCTGTTGTACCACCACCAATATCAATAATCATATTTCCCATTGGTTCAAAAACGTCAATACCAATACCAATGGCTGCTGCCATAGGTTCGTGAATTAAATAAACTTCTTTTGCACCAGCACGTTCAGCACTGTCTTTTACCGCACGTTTTTCCACTTCTGTAATTCCCGAAGGAATACAAATAACCATGCGCTGTTGGGGTTTTACAAATTTATTGGTTTGTGGAATCATGCCTATTAAACCACGAATCATGTGTTCGGCTGCTTGAAAATCGGCAATCACGCCATCTTTTAATGGTCTTATTGTTTTTATATCTTCATGCACTTTTCCGTGCATTTGTTGCGCAGTACTTCCTACTGCTATCACATTTCCATTTCTTCTGTTAATGGCAATAATTGACGGTTCGTCAACTACAACTTGGTCTTTGTGAATGATTAAGGTGTTTGCTGTACCCAAATCAATGGCTAAATCTTGTGTTAAAAAACTAAATAGGCCCATTTATAATGAAATTTTCTAATAATTGGTTGGAAGTAAAAATTGTAATTGAAATATATTGTTTTTTTTAAAACGGTGCAATTTAACAAATTTGCACATAATCTTTTTTAAGTTTTTATTTTTGTGCAATATTTTTGTACACCATTATTTCAACACTGATATTTTCAAATTTAACTTTCTTTTTTACCGCTAAGCAATTTTCATTTTTTCAATCTTGTAATCTTTCTTTTTTGTTCTTTATTGCAACCTTTATCTATAAAACATGATTTCACAAAACATCAAACAAGTTTATTTAGTTGTTGCCTTTGGCATCCTTTTTTCAAATGTATCTGCACAAAAAAAAGCACCTGACAATTGGTTTAATTTAGACTATAAAAAAGACAGGGTTTATGGTGTAAGTACCGAAAAAACTTATGCTGATTTATTAAAGAACAAAAAGTCGAAGACAGTTATTGTTGCTGTAATTGACGGTGGTACTGAAGTAACGCACGAGGATTTGAAAAGCATTATTTGGACCAACACAAATGATGCAAATGCAAACGGAAAAGATGACGACCAAAATGGTTATATTGACGATCAAAATGGCTGGAACTATATTGGTGGATTAGACAGCAATGTAAAAGAAGATAATTTGGAAGTTACCCGAGTTTATGCCTTGTATTACCCAAAATTTAATGGCATAAAAGCCAATGAAATTGCTAATAACGACAAAGCAAATTTTGATTTATTTAAAAAAGCAGAATCTCTTTATTTGAAAAAATATGATGAGGCAAGTAAAATGGCTTTAATTTATGGAGGAATAGAAGAAAGCATTTTGAAACTAAAAGAATATGTAAAATCAGATATGCCAACAGAAAAAGAAATAAACACATTTCCTGTTAGTAGCATGTTTGATGCTTTGGCTGTAAAAAATGTGTCGAGTGCAATAAAAAGAAAACAGCCAATTTCTGAAATGATAAAAGGATTGCAAGGTGCAAAAGAACATTTTAAAACACAATTAGATTTTCATTTAAACAAAGATTTTAACAGCAGGAAATTCATTGGTGATGACTATAATAATTTAACCGAAACTGGTTATGGAAACAATAGAGTTAATGGGCCAGGAGGCGACCATGGAACGCATGTAGCAGGAATTATAGCTGCGGTTAGAAACAATAATATGGGAATAAAAGGTATATCGGATAATACAAAAATTATGGTGTTGCGTGTGGTTCCTGATGGCGATGAGCGTGATAAAGACATTGCAAAATCTATTAGATATGCAGCTGATAACGGTGCAAAAATTATAAATATGAGTTTTGGAAAAGCACTTTCGCCAAACAAAAAAGTGGTAGATGAAGCCGTAAAATATGCCATAAGTAAAGACGTTTTATTAATTCATGCAGCTGGAAATGATGAAAGCAATACAGACACTATTGAAAACTATCCAACGCCAAGGTATTATAACTCATCAGAAAAGGCAACAAACTGGATTGAAGTTGGTGCAAGTACTTGGATGAAAAAGAAAAATTTAACTGCACCTTTTAGTAATTTTGGTAAAACAACTGTTGATGTTTTTGCACCTGGATTTGATATTTATTCAACCATTTCTGAAAATAAATATGCATCATTTAGCGGAACAAGTATGGCTGCACCTGTTGTGGCTGGAGTAGCTGCTGTATTACGTTCTTATTTCCCTGAAATTACTGCTAGTCAAACCAAAGCGTTAATTTTAGAGTCAACAATTAAATACAAAAAGAAAGTATATATTCCTGGCACACGCACCAAAACTAAGTTAAGCGAAATATCAGTAACTGGCGGATTGGTGAATTTGTACCAAGCTGTGCAATTAGGTATAGCAAAAGGTTATAAAATGATGGATTAATTGGTTGGGGAAATATTAGTTGGTAACAACATGTAAAGTAATTACAACTAAATTATTTGAAGAAAAGTAAAATGAAAAATATTATAAGAACATTTGTTTTTGTTGCATTGGGCGTATTGTTTGTTTACACCATTTATTATCTATACAGCAAGAATCAAGAAAAACCAACAGTATTCAAAACCACACAAGCTTTTGAAACCGATATAGTAAAAAAAACTTTGGCAACAGGAAGTATTGTTCCTCGAAGAGAGATAGATATTAAATCACAAGTTTCGGGAATTATTGAAGAAATCTTTATTGTAGCGGGGCAAAAAATAAGTAAAGGTGATAAAATTGCTCGCATCAAAATTATTCCAAACATGATTAATTTGGCCAATGCAGAAAGCAGAATTACAAAGGCAAAAATTGCATTAGACAATGCTAAAATTGATTATGATAGAAACCAAAAAATGTTTGAGCAAAAAA
>JBMOGB010000078.1:0-14624 GCA_049318585.1 Bacteroidia bacterium
ATTTCTACTTTAATAAACGATACCACTAGTAAAGGTTTAGCAATTTCAAATTTAAAAATTGATTCTATCAATAAGGGTATAATAATATCTTCTTTGATAAGCGATACTATCAGTAAAGGTTTAATTATTGCAAATTTAAAAAGTGATTCCATCAGCAATAGTTTAATCATTGCAAATTTAAAATCCGACACCACCAATAAGGGTATTTCAATTACCAATTTAATTATTGATACCACCAATAAAGGTAAAATAATAATTTCGTTAATTAGCGACACAATTAGTAAAGGTTTAACAATTGCAACATTGAATTCTGACACTGCTAGTAAAGGTATAATTATTCGCTTGCTTCAAACAGATTTAGCCAATAAACACGATACCGTTTATGTGGCAAGTTCAATCAACAACGATACCTTGAAAATATCAATCCATACAGGTATTTCTCCTACATCACCAAGATTAAACTCCTTGAAAGTTTATCCAAATCCGGCATCAAACTATCTTGTTATTGATTTAGAAAATCCTGGATACTTCATTGCCAAACTAACAGGAATATCAGGTCAAACAACCATATCACAAAGCAATACAACCATTGATATTTCAAGTTTAAGCAATGGTATTTATATCTTAACAATATTTGATGATGAAAATAAACTAATATCCACGAATAAGGTTGCGATTATAAGATAAGTGATGCCCATTATCCATAGTCATTGCCTTCGGCTGGTATTTCCATCCCTAGCTAGTTCGCGTAAAAACCCGAAACGTTAGTATACGACTTTGACGTGTACAAACTAGCAAAAGCAAACAAAAAAGTGAGATTGCTTCGTGCCTCGCAATGACGTTTTTTCAACCTTTTTATCGCAGTAACTTTTTTACCATTATACGTTTTTATTGCAACATCACCAACAACAATTATTGCCCGCAGATTCCGCAGAATAACGCAGATTTTCCCGCACATTGTCTGAATCATGATTTTTTGCCGTTGTTGGTGTTTTAGCGCAGCGACACCAACAACAATTTTATCCTCGGTTGGTGTCCTCACCAATCGACAAAATTTTTAAAATTGTTGGTGTTATAGTGGTGCAGTGACACCAACAATAAATTTCTTAAAGATTTTGCAGATTTTCCCGCACATTGTCTGAATCATGATTTACTAGATTCAAGGATTTGTAAGATTTTGCCATTGTTGGTGTTATAGCGCAGCGACACCAACAACAATTTATTTCCCGCACATATCAGAATCATGATTTTTAGGATTGAATGATTTGCAGGATTTTGATAAATATTTTTATCCGTTGCTTAAAAGCAACGGCAATAGATTTTGTTCCCGAACCAATGTATCTATTGCCGTTTGTGGTTACTGAGCGCATACCGCTATCGGTAGAAGTATAGGCAACGGAAAAAGTTAGTAAATGTTTGAGACGCGATGCTTCGTGTCTTTATGCTTTTATTATTATTAGGGATTAAAGCATAAACATTAAATGTATTCCACTTGTTGGGGAATCCTTCCTGAATATATTGGCAAGCTTTCACTAAAGTTCATAACCCGAAAAATAAATAAATATTTTGCAGTGTTTTAAATTGAACTACATAGTTTGTTTAAAATACATTTGAGTAATAAAATTGCTAAGTTTTCAATTTCTTTTTCTTAGCACTTGGAAACAAAATATTATTCAAAATCAACCTATATCCAGGTGAATTTGGATGAAGGTTTAAATCGGTTGGTGGTTCACCAACTATGTGTTGGTAATCTTCTGGATCATGTCCGCCATAAAAAGTCCAAGTACCTTTTCCTAAATTTCCATGAATATATCTTGCTTCTTTTAACTGTTTATTTTCACCTAAAATTAGCACATCATTTTTTATAAATTGTTTTCTAAAAGCAGTAGTTTGTCCCATAAAACCTTTAATAGTTGAAGTATGATTTTGGCAAAGCATGGTAGGAACTAAATCCCATTTTGCCGAAAAATCAAACAAAGTAAAAAGATCATTATCTTCATTAATTGGCCTTGTTTCGGGGCTTGCATCAATGTAAGAGTATTCATATTCATAAGGATTCATCACTAAATTATAATCTTTAAAAGCGATGGTTTGGCTAAAATCAAGTTTACTATTTGCATTTTGATCGGCAGGATCGCCATCAAACATTTGTTCGCAAATATCAACACCATCGGCACTTAAAGCTATGTCGTAAGTATCGGTTGCGCTACACATGGCAAACAAAAATCCACCTCCTAAAGTAAAATCTCTTATCTTTTTGGCTACTGCTAATTTTAGTTCCGATACTTTTTTAAATCCATGTTTTGCCGCCATTGCTTCATTTTCTCTAACCTCAGCTTGGTACCAAGCAGCATTAGCAAATTGAGTATAAAACTTTCCATATTGACCTGTAAAATCTTCGTGGTGCAAATGAAGCCAATCGTATTTTATTAGTTTTTCGCCCAACACTTCATCATCAAAAACTACTTCATAAGGAATTTCAGCATAAGCCAAAACCATGGTAACTGCATCGTCCCAAGGTTGTTTGGTTTTAGGTGAATACACTGCAATTTTTGGTGCTTTGTATAATTTAACTAGCTCCATATTTACATCAGGTTTAGCTATTTGTAATAATATTTCACTTACTTGAGCTTCGCTAATTACTTCATAACTTATGCCTCTGATTTTTAGTTCTCGTTCGTAACTTTGCTCATAACCAAACATAAAACTTCCGGCTTTGAAATTTAAAAGCCAATCTACTTCAATGTCTTTTTGCAAAATCCAATAAGCCATACCATAAGCTTTTAAATGGTTCTTTTGGTTTTCGTCCATAGGAACTAAAATTCTAGAAGCAAAACCTGAGATGGAAAGAAAAAAGAATAATATAAAAAATAGTTTACGCATTGTTATTGTTTTGTTTGAATTCAAAAATACTCTTACTCATTAATTTATACAAGGCTTTTAAATGATCATTTTCTATTAAATTCAAATGTTTTTGCATGGTATTTAAATCGTTTCTTACAGCTGGCCCTGTTTGAATTTTTTGAGGTTCAAAAATAAACGAATTATTCAAAGCATTACTTAATAAATGCTTTAAAATTTGATAGTCTAAACCATTATTATCTAATTCGTTTTTTGCCAAAGCAATTAAATGATTACTAAAATTATTTGTAATAGTAGCTGCTAAATGTAAATACTGTCGTTTTTCACTGTTTATATTTACAACCTGTTTTGAAAGTCTATCAGCAAAATTTTCAATTATTCTGTAGTTTTCATCTGTATTTGCTTCTATACAAATGGGTGTATTTTTAAAGTTGGTAAATGAGTTTTTGTTAATTGATTCTATTGGCCAAAACACAGCTTTATTTTCTTGGTTTTTTATTTCATTGATGTTTTTTAAACCTGAAAAATGAACAACTAAACCACCATTTATTTCCAAAGAATTTGAAACACTTTCAATAGCATCATCATTTACACATAATAAATATAAGTCGGCATCGGTAGGAATTTTTGTAGTATTTTCAATACAATTAATATTTTTTTGCTTTGCAATTTCAATCGTTTTTTCTAAATTTCTACTATAAATTCCTATTATTTCTATATTGGTGTTTTGGCAAGCACTAATTATTGCTTGAGCCATATTACCACTTCCAATAATTACTGCTGTTATCATTAGTTATTTTTTTTCAAATCAATACAAAAATTTTAACAGTTGCTAATTAATAAAAACATTGACAAAATACATAAAAAATGATTTTGATTTTCAAAAATATTGAAAGTTTTACACAAAAAGTAAAAACGAGTCACATTTCTTGTATTGCAAGTTTACATATTACTATATTGCCGTTTAAATACACAAGATAAAAATTATGAAGAAAATTTTATTATCAATTGCTGCATTGGTAACTTTAATAAGTTATGGAAATGCACAAACAAAAGACATGCCTTGGCAAGTAGGTTTAGGAACTGGTATATCGGAATATGCTGGAGATATGGGAAATGGGTTTTTTAAATTTGATTTAAGTTCACACGATTTAACAAATAATGGTGGAAGCAAAACCAAAAGCCAACCTTTAATGACAAACATTACGCTTAGTCATTATTTAAACAGCGAATTTGATATTGCAGCTAGAACCTATTGGGGTGAATGGGGTTATTTTAATAAGTTAAATTCTACCATTCCTGGAGCAAAATTAGGAAATTTTTATAGAGGATCTTTTGGATTAGAAGTTACTCCAAGATGGAAATTTTTATCGAACGATAAAGCCAGAGTTACTCCTTATATTACTGCTGGTTTAGGTTATAGAAGGATTAGTATGCCTAACGATTACACTGGTGAAATTGGGATATTTAATGAAGGAATATTTAGCAAAAAAAGTATTGATGAATTTACAATTCCTGCAGGTATAGGTGCTAATATTCGATTGACAGAAAGAGTTGGAATTAATCTTCAATCTAATTATATGTGGACTAATAACGACAAATCGGAAGGAGTTGCTACCTACGAAGAGTTGACATACGACCAAGCTTGGTTTCATACCATTGGTTTAACATTTAACTTAGGCAAAGTAACAGATACAGATGGTGATGGTGTATCAGACAAAAATGACAAATGCTCAAATACTCCAAAAGGCGACTTAGTAAATCCAACTACTGGATGTTCAATAGATACTGACAATGATGGCATAGCTGATAACAAAGATGCTTGCCCATTAGTTGCAGGAACTGTTGCATTTAAAGGTTGCCCTGATACTGATGGTGACGGAATTCAAGATAGTGAAGATAAATGTCCAACTGTAGCTGGAGTTGCTAATTTTAAAGGTTGTCCTGATACCGATAAAGATGGAATTCAAGACAGTGAAGATGCTTGTCCTACTATTGCAGGAATAGCTAAATTTAATGGTTGCCCTGATACCGATGGTGATGGTTTCCAGGATAGTGAAGATGCTTGTCCAACGGTTGCTGGAATAGCAGCATATAAAGGTTGCCCTGATACTGATGGTGACGGAATAGAAGATAGATTAGATAAATGTCCAAAAGTATTTGGTGTAATTGCAAATAATGGTTGCCCTGAAATTAAAGCAGCTGTTAAACAATTGTTCGAAAAAGCATTACAAGGAGTTCAATTTGAAACTGGAAAATCAGTTATCAAATCATCTTCATTTAGTATTTTAAACAATGTAGTTACTATAATGAAAGAAAATCCTACTTATAAATTATATATTTTAGGTCATACTGACAATGTAGGTGATGTAGCAAAAAATTTAAAACTATCGCAAGAAAGAGCAGCAGCAGTTGAAAAATACCTAGAAACAAAAGGTGTAAACACAAGCAGAGTTCGTTCAGAAGGATTTGGTGATACGATGCCTGCATATGATAATGCTACTACAGAGGGAAAATCAAAAAACAGAAGAGTTGAATTCAAAGTTGAATTTGAACAATAAAATTTGAATAATGAAGTTGTTTCAATAGCTTCAAAAAGCTCGTCAGTTCGAGCGTAGTCGAGAATTTAATGTTCACGTTTTTAAAACATTTCTACCGATAGCTATCGGTATTCGGCTCAATGTTACTTTACCTAAAGAGGCTGTCCTATTGAGACAGCCTCTTTTTTATTTTAAAACAATGTATAAAATTACTGCTTTTAGTCAAACCTACATACAGTTTAGTTAGATTGTATTATAATTGCTAAAATTATTAAAAACAATTATGGAAAATTTTACTACCCTCGGTCAATTTATTATAGAAAAACAACAAGATTTCCCTTACGCAAAAGGAGAACTTTCACGCTTATTACGCGATATTGGAATAGCATCAAAAATAATTAGTAGAGAGGTGAATAAAGCTGGTTTAACTAATATTTTAGGCGACCATGGCAGTGTAAACGTGCAAGATGAAGACGTGAAAAAATTAGACATTATTGGTAACGAAACCTTTATTTCTACTTTTAGCAAAGGTGGTGAAGTTTGTGTAATTGCAAGCGAAGAAAACGATGGAATAATTCCTTTAAAAGGAACTTTTTCGAAAAATGGGAAGTATGTAATTTGCATGGATCCGTTAGATGGTTCTTCAAATATTGATGTAAATGTTTCTATTGGAACTATTTTTTCTATTTATAAAAGAGTAACTGAAGTAGGCACAGAACCAACCGATGCTGATGTATTACAAGCAGGAAATAAATTAGTGGCTGCCGGTTATGTACTTTATGGTTCATCTACTATGTTGGTATTTAGTACTGGAAATGGAGTAAATGCTTTTACTTTAGATCCAAGTATTGGTGAATTTTGCTTGAGTAATGCCGATATAAAATCGCCAGAGGATGGTAAAATATATTCGATTAATGAAGGAAATGCGGCTGAATTTCCACAAGGAGTAAAAGATTATTTGTCTTGGGTAAAGGAAGAAGATAAAACAACTAACCGTCCTTATACAGCTCGTTATATTGGTTCAATGGTGGCCGATTTTCACCGTAATTTATTAAAAGGTGGCGTGTTTATTTATCCACCAACTGCCAAAAGTCCGAATGGTAAATTGCGTTTATTGTTCGAAGGAATTCCAATGAGTTATATTGCTGAACAAGCTGGTGGATTAGCAACTACAAGTACCACTCGTATTTTAGATGTTGAACCAAATAAAATTCACCAACGTGTTCCAATTATTATGGGATCAAAAAACATGGTGAATAAAGTGGTTGAGTTCATGAATAAATAGCAGATAGTCGATGGACGATAGACCATAGTCGATGGACGATAGACCACAGTCGATGGACGATAGACGATGGACGATAGTCGATGGACGATAGACCATAGATATTGTTTCCTGTTTACTTTATTAACATATCAACTTTATTAACCTATCAAACTATCAACTCAAAAAATAATGAAAAATAACAATAAAGTCACAGGTGAAATTGGAGAGCAATTAGCTTGTGACTTTTTGTTAAATAAAGGTTTTGAAATTCTAGAAAGGAATTTTAGGCAACAAAAAACCGAAGTTGATATCATTGCAAAGCACCAAAATTGTTTGGTAATGGTAGAAGTAAAAACAAGGCGAAGTAATTTCGTAAATCCTGAAAATGCAGTGAGTAAAGCCAAGCAAAAAACATTAGTGGAAGCTGCTTTGTTATACCAAGAAAGCAATCAATTGACTTGTGAAATTAGGTTTGATATTATTGCCATTATTAAATCGAAAACAGAGACAGAAATTTTGCATTTTGAAGATGCATTTTATCCTTATACAACCTATTAAAATATGGCTATAAAAATTATTGAATGTCCGCGCGATGCCATGCAAGGCTTGCACAATTTTATTCCTACTCAAACCAAAATTGATTATATCAATCAGCTGTTAAAAGTGGGTTTCGATACCATAGATTTTGGAAGTTTTGTATCGCCAAAAGCCATTCCTCAAATGGCAGATACCAAAGAAGTTTTGGCGGGTTTAAATTTAGCGCAAACTAACACTAAACTATTAGCCATCATTGCCAATTTAAAGGGTGCAGAAATGGCTGTACAATATCCTGAAATAACGTATTTAGGTTTTCCATTTTCTATAAGTGAAACATTTCAGCAACGAAATACCAACAGCAGCATTGCTGAAAGTTTGGAAACCGTAAAAGCCATTCAACAGCTTTGCGTAAGCAATAACAAAGAATTAGTGGTGTATATTTCTATGGGTTTTGGAAATCCTTATGGCGATGATTGGAACACCGAAATCGTTGAAAAATGGGTAAAAGAAATGGATCAATTAGGTATCAAAATTATTTCGTTGAGCGATACCATTGGCATTGCCAATCCTGAAACTATTGCTTATTTGTTCAAACATTTAATTCCAACTTTTCCCAATATTGAATTTGGCGCACATTTGCATACTACTCCAAATACTTGGCAAGAAAAAATAGCAGCAGCGTATGAAAATGGTTGCAAACGTTTTGATGGTGCCATGAAAGGTTTTGGAGGTTGCCCAATGGCAGCTGATGATTTAACTGGAAATATGCCTACAGAAAATATGTTTTTTTACTTTAAAAACCTAAAATTGGAAACAGGTTTAAATGAAACTGAATTTACTAATTCATTGCTTTTAGCTAATCAAGTTTTTGACCATGCAGAATAAATAATAAACATGATTTTACGCGCTGCAAATACCAATGATTTACCTGCAATAACTGTTATTTATAACGATGCGGTTTTAAATTCAACTGCTACTTTTGACATTGAAAATAAAACCGTTACCGATATGCAAATTTGGTTCAATCACCATGATGAAAAATACTGTGTGGTGGTTTGTGAAATAAATAATGAAATAGCGGGATGGGCAAGTTTAACGCGTTACAGCGACCGAACTGCGTATGATAGAACTGCAGAGTTTAGCATTTATTTGCACCCTAATTTTAAAGGACAAAAACTAAGTAAACCTTTAATGGAATATTGCTTACAGCAAGGAATAAAAAATGGTATAAAAGCAGTTTTGGCTCGCATTACTGAAGGCAATGATATCAGCATTAAACTTCATGAGCATTTTGGCTTTTTTATGGTAGGCGTTTTAAAAAAAGTAGGCATAAAATTCAATAAAGTATTAGATGTGAATTTGATGCAATTGTTGGTGGAATAGAATTTACTAGTAATTTCTAATATCGCGATAATATTTATTTTTTGGATATTTTAACTCTTGTAAAACTCCAGATTTTGGATTGATTTGGAAGTTAAAAAACGAAAATCCATCAGGTGCAATTGGACTCCAACTAAAGGTAAATACCCAGCAATGCAAATCGCGTTTTAAGTCAATAAATAATCTAGCAATTTTTTTGTTTACAAAGTCGTAACCAGATGTGTAGCCCAACGACCAACCTTTGGTTAAAGTTACGTTTCCACCAAATTCTAATGTTTGAATATAATCAGTTTTGTTTACATCTCGGTAACTGTTGGCTTCATATCTAAAGTTATAACTTAAATTGAGCGACCAAGGCAAATCGTAAGCCATATAACCCCATTTTTCACTTTCTTTTTTACGAATATCTTTTCTTTTTTTCTTTCCTTCAAAAGTGGCTTGCGAAAAACCATATCCAATATTAAAATTGGCATTAGTAATTTTCCCAAATGTTCCATCGTTATTAAAATAATACTGATTTACCCTTTGAATTCGGCTAAAATTGTTTTTAGTTACAATAATATTTTGATAAGGATCTAAGGTTGCATAAGCATTTATAGCTAATGTTTTGAAAAGTGTGGTGCGGGCACTCATTGAAATATTTGATAGATTTAAAGAGTCTGCAAAAATATTGTAGGCCCCACCAAAATATAAACTTTCTAAAAGTTTTATTTTCGTTTCTTTCATGGCCGTGTCTTTTCCTGTTCTTAGTTTTAGTTCCAAATTATTTTGTAAACCAAACGTAATATTTCCTTGTCTGCCTTGCCCTGGCGAACCTCCATAGCTTTGTTCAAAAATGGAATATTTCATCATTTTTCCTGTGCTATCAGCTTGTACATCTCTGTAATATCCCCACATTTTATCACTAAAATCTGGAGTAAAACTAAAACCTAAATTAGGGTCGGCTACATGCCTAATGGCGGCTAGTTTTCCTTTTTTAAAGGTTAACATTCCATACCATTTTGTACTTAACGATGCACTAGTATTAAATGAAAACCACCTTCCAAATTCACTAACCAATTTAGTTTGAACTGCATTGTTCACAAATTCTTTTCTTAAAGTGGTTGGCGCCCAAGTTTCATTGTAATTTGCATTAACACTCAATATATAAAACTTGAAAAGTTTAAACGAGGTGTTTACAGGAATAGCATGAGATATTCCATACCTGAAAGTGGTATCAATATATTTACCCCAATTTACTTCATTTCGTTGTTTAAATAAAACAGTATCTACAGCTGTAAATGAATTACTAAATGCAGCACTGTAACTCATGTTAATTTTTTCGTACCAATATTCCGATTGTGGTTTATTTCGGGGTTTAAAAGGATTGAAAGCAGCAACTGTAAAATTTACACTTGGTAAAGTAGCTGATAACGTTCTAGTTTGTAAGTTTTGAGAAACATTAGCAGAAGAAGACAAGTTATATTTTCCATTTTTAAAACCCCTAGAAAACGAAATACTAGACTGTGAATTGGAGTTAAATTGTGTAGCACTTCTGAGTGCATTTTGTGCGTAATAATTAGAACTCACAAAATTTACACTTGCGCTAAAAGTAGTAAATGGCCTTGCTCGCCCATCCATGGAGTGGTTCCAACCAATAGAATAAGTTCCTTGTTCATAATAACTTGCATCATCAGGATTTCCAAACTTATTTTTTCCAAATAAAATATTTACAGCTCCATTATACTTATACCTATTACTATAATTAGATTTTACGTTCAGTGTCCAACTCAAATTGGTATAAATATCACCAAGTAATGTTAAATCCATTTTTTCGCCTAAACCCAAATAATATCCACCTTGGCGAATATTTGGTCCACGCTGCGCATCTATTCCATATTGAGGAATTATAATTCCTGATTGCTGGCCGCGTTTTAAAGGAAATATTCCAAAAGGTAAAAATAAAGGTGTTTGAATACCTTCAATTACAAAATTAGCAGGACCAGTAATTAATTTTTTACCTGGAACAACTTTTATTTTTCTAGATCCAATGTAAAAGTGGGGGTGTTCGGCATCACAGGTTGTATAATAAGCTCCATCAATATAAAAATTATTTTCTGGATCGCGTTTTACGTTCATTCCTTTTACAAATCCTTCACCTTCTTTGGTTTTAAATTCCTTTAAATAGCCTTTTTTAGTAACAAAGTTATACGTGATTTTTACTGCTTTGTAACTGTTTTCTCCTTGTTTAAAATCTGGTGCTCCAATAATGGCTCCAAGGCTGTCCATTTTTCCCAAACTGGAAATAGTATTCCTATTTAGGTCTATAGTGATGCGTTCGGAACTGTTGTTTAGGTCCTCATACAAAACCTTGGCTTGGCTATATAAATCAAAGGTTCGCACCGAATCAATGAATACAATTGAGTCTTTGGCTGTATATTTGACTATACTCTTTATAGCTGATTTATTCCTTGGCAAGTAGTTAGGGTTTGCTTTAATTAAGCTGTCGTTATTTAAATTGCTGTTTTTGTTATCTATACTGCTAGTATCTGAAAATATTTCATTTGATAATCTGATAGTTGAGTCGCTTTTTGATTTTTTAATTGCGACAGTGCTACTGGAATCAATTTTTTTATCTTTACTTTGCTGAGCAACAATAAAGTTAACATTTAAAAAACAGCTAATAAATACAATAGCAAAGCAATTTAAATACCTTTTTGAAATAGGTAGGCTGTAAAAAAACAAATGATATGAAAGTTGATTATTCATTATTGAGGTTTGCAAAACTAATTAATCTTGGCAAATTCGCTAGGATTGAAAATTTCATGCCACTATTGGTGCTGTTGATATCTATCAACGCAGCATTACCTGCATTGAACAAACGTCAAGTAAAAACCATAGTTATAGATGCAGGTCATGGAGGTCATGATCCTGGTTGTCAGTATGGTGGAGTAAAAGAAAAAGAAGTTACTTTAAAAATTGCTTTGGAATTAGGAAAAAAATTAAGTGAAGAACTTTCTGATGTAAAAGTTATTTTTACCAGAAAATCGGATGAATTTGTAACACTTTGGGATAGAGCAAACATTGCAAACAGAAATCAAGCTGATTTATTTATATCTATTCATTGCAACGCAAATAAAAATACTGCAGTAAGTGGAACAGAAACATTTGCAATGGGATTACACAAAGCTGAAAGCAATTTAGATGTTTCTATCAGGGAAAATGACGTTATTTTAATGGAAAAAAATTACGAAGAACGTTATGAAGGTTTTGATCCAAACTCACCCGAAACTCATATTATATTATCGTTACATCAAAATGCTTATTTAGATAAAAGCATAGACTTGGCTTCAAGAATTGAAAAATATTTTGTAAAAAATAAGGTAAATACAAGTAGAGGCGTTAAGCAAGCTGGATTTGTGGTACTTTGGAAAACAAAAATGCCAAGTATTCTAATTGAAACAGGGTTTTTATCAAATAAAAATGACAGAAAATTATTGACAAGCGAAGAAGGTGTTGATAAAATTACTGAAAATATTACAAATTCATTGGTCGATTTTAAACAATCAATAGAAAATGTTCAAGTAAAAAACAATATTGACTAATTTACAAATTAGTCAATATTGAATATTCTCAAAAAATAACATGCTTAAAATTACTTAAAAAACTTTACTTTTGCCCAATAATTATTATTCAAAAATTTTGTGAAAATAACTAAAGAAGCAAAGGTTGGTTTGTTTGTTGCTGTGGCAATAACATTATTATATTTAGGATACAATTTTTTAAGAGGAAAAAAACTCTTTTCAACCTATAATACTTACTACGTAATTTACCATAATGTAGAAGGACTTGTACCATCTACAGCTGTTTATGTAAATGGATTTAAAGTTGGTCAAGTAGAAGAAATTTCGATGCCCGATATGCTAAAAACAGATAGTATTTTAGTAAAATTGTTGGTACAAGGAAAAATTCAAATCAAGTCAAATTCTATAGCATTGGTTACCAAATCGGGCTTGCTTGATGGAAATGTAATAAGTGTAAATTTTGATGAAAAACCTTCCGAAATTTTAGCTGACGGCTCTTTTATAAAAGGTGAAAGAGAAGAGGATTTATTCACTTCCATCAATAATTTAGTCTCGCCAATAAAAACCAAAAGCGAACAAGTATTAGTTACTTTAGATAAAGTTTTAGGCTCACTCAGACAAGTTTTTAACGAAAAAGGTACTCAAAACTTAACCAATAGTGTGGTTGATTTAAGTGGTGCATTACGCGCACTTCGTTTAACATCTGAAAGTTTAAATGAAATAGTAAACCAAAATGGAAATTCTATTAGTAAAACCCTAGGAAATGTTCAATTAATAAGCAATAACCTTGCAAAAAATAACGATGAAATTAACAGAACCATTAAAAACTTTGGAAAACTGAGCGATTCATTGGCTAATTCTGACATTAAAGGAACAATTGAAAACCTAAGTATTGTAACTAAAGAATTAGCAGTTATTACTTCAAAAATGAATAAAGGCGAAGGTTCATTGGGTAAAATGATGAATGATAAAGAACTTTACGATAATTTAAATAAATCGACCAAGGAATTGAACTTATTACTAAAAGATATGCAGCGCTATCCTGGTCGTTATGTAAATGTTTCAGTATTTGGTGGACCAAGCAAAAAAGCTGATGCCAAACGTGAAAAAGACCTCAAATCGGGAAGTTATAAACCTGAATAATGTTTTAAATTATGAATAATAAATTTTTTAAGGGATTCTTTATTGGTGCTATAATTACAGCAATTGTAACGCTTTTAGCACAAAAAGTAGATTGGCAAAAACTGAAAAGAGATTTGTTTAACTAAATCAAACAAACTTGAAAATTTTTTAAAATATTTGCAAAAAAATAGGTATTTATTAATCCTAAAATCAATTAGTATTGTAGCATGAAAATATTAATTACAGGAAGTAATGGATTACTTGGTCAAAAGTTAATTGACTTATATAAAAACAACACTGAACATACCTTAATTGCTACAGCGAGAGGTGAAAACAGATATGCCGATAAAAATGGATATATTTATGAAAGTTTAGACATTACCAACGAGCAAGAAGTAACAAATATTATTGCAAAGCACCAACCTGAAGTTGTTATAAATACTGCTGCCATGACCAATGTAGATGCTTGTGAAACTGAACGTGAAGGTTGTGATAATTTAAATATTAATGCAGTAAAATATTTGGTAAATGCATGTAATCAAAACAACGCTCATTTGGTTCAAGTTTCTACCGATTTTATTTTTGATGGAACACACGGACCATTAACTGAAACCGAAAAACCAAACCCAATTAGTTATTACGGATTATCGAAACTAAAAGGCGAAGAAGAAGTAATCAATCATTCAAAAAGTTGGAGCATTTTACGCACTGTGTTAGTTTACGGAATAGTAAGCGATATGAGCAGAAGTAATATTGTGCTTTGGGCTAAAGGTGCATTGGAAAGTGGCAAAAGTATCAATGTAGTTTCCGATCAATTTAGAACTCCAACTTTAGCCGAAGATTTGGCAATGGGTTGTAAACTGGCAGCAGACAAAAAAGCACAAGGAATTTATAATATAAGTGGAAAAGATTTTTTAAGTGTTTTTGATATTGTTTTCCGTGTTGCTGATTATTGGAAATTAGACAAATCATTATTAAATATTTCGACTAGTGAAGGCATAAAACAACCAGCCAAACGCCCTCCTATTACTGGATTTATACTACACAAAGCTGTAAATGAATTAGGCTATAATCCACATTCGTTTGAAGAAGGATTGGCATTACTAAACCAACAATTAAACACATACAACCAAAGCAAATAATTACATGTTAAATTTACTCATAATTTTACAAGCTACTGCCATAAAATTAGCTTCAGAACCTGAACAAGCCGGTTTTTGGGAGTGGTTTTTTTGGGAAACTATTGGAGCCATTTTCGTGTTTTTGATGCTTTATATTTTCTTTATAAAAAATCCTAAAATAAATCCTCCACGCCAACGCAGAAGAGATGAAGACTTTAAAGATTAGGTTAGAAAA
>JBMOGB010000079.1:0-14555 GCA_049318585.1 Bacteroidia bacterium
ACTTGAACGCGTTGCCATCCATTTAAATTACTATACAATTCTTTCTTAGTAGATATAATTTTCTCTTCTAACTCTTTTATAGAAGCGTTTACATCAATTTTTCCTTTATCAGCTACTTCCTTAACCTTTTTCAATTGGTCTTCTAAATCCTGTATAGGTTTTTCAAAATCAAAATGTGCCATACTGCAATAATACTAAGGCAAACGCTAAGTTTTTACAAATAAATTTTATATGCTTGTAAATAAGGCTATTTTTTATAAAAAAGGGGTAAAATCAAAGAAAGGACTTGACAAAAAAACAAATATGCCTATATTTGCACTCCTTTAAACGACAGGATTGTTTAAAAGTTCTTTAAAAAAACGGTGTGGTAGTTCAGTTGGTTAGAATACCTGCCTGTCACGCAGGGGGTCGCGGGTTCGAGTCCCGTCCGCACCGCAGTAATGGTTTCGTAGCTCAATTGAATAGAGCATCTCACTACGGATGAGAAGGTTCAAGGTTTGAATCCTTGCGAGACCACTAAAAGTAAAATGCCTTGATTGTTTTAAAACATTCAAGGCATTTTTTTTTCAAATTTGATAATTGTTTATTAAGTAACAAACTTTCATTATTATACCAAAAACCCATATAATTTAGTCCACCCAATTGCTCGGGTCTACTTGTTCTTTTTTATCAATACTTCTAAAAAAATAGTTCCATAACTAATGCTATGAAACGATTTTTGTTCATTGTCTTTATAAAAAAGCACTTCGCATCTTTGAACTAAAAAAAAGAGCATTTGGTATTATTTTAACTAGCGTTTTTTTTACTATACTTTGTCGGAATATTGATTTAAAGTTTTCTGTTTTTTTAGTTTAACCCAGAGTACGAATTAGAACTTCGTTATGAGAGTTAAATATTCAAAAAATTTGTTCCTTAAATTTAAAAATTATAGTAGCAATACGTTTTTCAAATTTAAGGAAACCCTGATTTGAAGTAGATTTGACATGTAATAGATTGTCTAATTCGTGTTTTGGGTTTAATATCTCAATTATTTCCCCAAAAACAATTGTTTGTAATAATAATCCAATTTTAAAAAACTAAAATATATTCAAATACTATTCAAATTTTTTAGTTTTCAACCAACACATCATACTTATAACCAGAACCAAAGTCTTTGTTCAAAGAAACGATTCCTTCTAAAGTTACAATATCACCAATTTTTACTGTTTGAAGCGATGTAACGGTTAAATCGAAACTACCTTTATATGAAGTTCCATCTTGAATATGAATCCAGTTTCTGCCCATAATATCGGCACTAAACTTAACTACTTTACCTTTTACTAACACTTTTTTACCAGCTAGAGATTCTTTTTTTGCAAATAAATCGGCTATAGTCAAACCATTTTTAGCAGGAGCTATTTTGGTATCAATTTTTTCAGGTGTATTTGCCGCTGTTCCTTTATGTGGAGCATTTGCTGGCATTGAAGTATTACTTGCATTCATGGCCTTTTCGGTAGTAACACCAGGTACAAAATACACTTTTTCAAAAGTTCTTTTCAATTCTTTGCTTTCAAAATTGGTCATTAACATTTCGTTGGCATAATAATACGTTTCGCCTACTTTTATATTAGTTTGTGGACAAGCAATCCAATTTTCAACCCCATTTTCGTTCAATTTTATGTAAGTGTATTTAGTAGTATTTATTTTTTCTAAAGCCACACCACCATGAGAATGATCATAGGAAGGTGCTGAAATGTTTTCTTGTAGCATTTGCGGTTGTCCATTAATTTGTTGAACTGGCTGCGGGTTACCTTGTTCTACTGGTTGAGGATTGGCTTGATCACCATTTGTTTTAACAGGAGGTTCGGTATAAACACCTTGAATAAAATATACTTTTTCAAAAGTTCTTGATAATTCTTTACTTACAAAATTATTCATAATCATTTCGTTTGCGTAGTAATAAGTCTCCCCAATTTTTACTTCGGCTAACGGAAATGCAAGCCAATTTTCAACACCATTTTCGTTTACCAAAAGGTAAGTATATTGAGTAGTATTTATTTTTTCTAAAGCTATTCCTTTATGAACTCCAGGATCTAAAGTAGCAGCATTGTTATTTTGTTGGCATCCAAATGCCATAACTAACATTCCAATTATTACAAGTATTTTTTTCATCTTTTTATTTTTTTTAAACTAATTATTCTGAATCGTTTTCTTTTTTATTGGCAAATTTTTTATCTTTTTTACCAGCAACAAATATAAGAGCAAATACTGCTAAAATAAGTACCCAAGCCCAAATTGGAAACATTGGTGTGTCACCACTTCCGTAACTGTGCATTCCTTTTGAAAGGTAATAATTAACCCCAACAAAAGTCATGAGCACACTACTAAAACCTATCACAGTTCCTACTGTAAAAAAGTAGTCGCCCCTCAATTTATGAACCAACCTTAAATGCACTACAATAGAATAAACCATGGTTATAATTAAAGCCCATGTTTCTTTGGCATCCCATCCCCAATATCTTCCCCACGATTCGTTGGCCCAAATTCCACCTAAAAATGTTCCAATGGTAGCTAACATCAATCCAATGGTAACATTCATTTCGTTAATATTTGTCAACTCTTTAATTAACAAATTGAACCTGATATGGTTTTTGTTATTTTTAAATAAAAACAATGAAAGTGTAAAAATTCCTAGTATAAATGCTAATCCTAAAAAGCCATAACTAATGGTTAAAGTAGCCACATGTATAACTAACCAATACGATTTAAGAACTGGTTGTAAGTTGGTAATTTGCGGATCGTAACTACTGTGGCTTGCTGTCATTAGCGTAAAGAAAGCCAATAAAGCTGTAGCAGCCAAAGGAATTTTGGAATATTTTATAAAGGTAAATCCAGCTAATATTCCAGCCCAACCTACTAATAGCAAAGCTTCGTAACCATTACTCCAAGGCGCATGGCCCGATAAGTACCAACGCAAAATCATTCCATAAGTATGGTATAAAAATGCTGCACCTAATAACACCAAAAAGAAGTTTAATGAACCCGAAACTATTTTGTTTCTTTTTTCCATGAAATTCTCTACGTATGCAAGAATCAAAAGGATGATAGCAAGCAAACCATATATGTTTTTTAAGGTAACAAAAATGTTGGCTTTGTTATAATAAATTTCAAATTGCACTTGTTCTTTCGATGGAATTAAATTGGCAATTGCACTGTGGCGTTGAATGTTTTCAATATATACCAAAACCTTATCGGCTATGGCGTAATCGCCCGAAGTAGTAGCATTATATACAGCGCCTAAATAAGCTCCCATAATATTGTTATAGTTTAACTGAGGAATTTTTAGTTCACTGGCAAAATTCATTTTGTCTTCAATTAAAATTTGTGCTTGTGGGTTTTCCCAACTAATCCAAACGGTGCTATTGGCAACTGGTTCAGGGAAAATTTTAAGCATGGTTCCTTGCGAGAGCATCATAAAAATTTCGAGACGTTCGCTTATTTTTATTACTTCTTTGTCAAACGGATTTTGATCTTGTGGCTTTTTAATAAAAGCATCTTCAGTTTGTTGTTTAAGCTTAGGAACTCCATTGTTATCAACCAAGTCGGTATAAGATGCATATTTACCTTGAATACCTAAAAACTTTGATACTGCTTCTTCTTTTACATAAATAACTTTTTGTGTTTTCCAGAATTGAGGATTAATAATCATGTCCAAAAATACTTGCATGGCATCCATTTCACCTTTGCCTTCAAAATTGAATTTATCTTTTTTCGCAATTTTATGAATTGCATCAAAAGCCATGGTATGAACTGGTTCCGACCTACCGTCAAAGGTTTGAGAAATTAAATGTCCTAATTTTTCAGCATGTATTTTATCTACTGGTTTTAAAACCAATTCTTGCGAATTAACAGTTCCACATAAGCCAATAATAAATAAAATAGTTACCACTTTATTCGTTCTCATTTTTCTTATTTCGCGAATACTTCTACTTAAAATTTGGAACCTTGAATTTTTGCTAAATAAAGTCCAAATAAAACCTAAAGCCAATAAAAAATAACCTATATAAGTAATCCAAGTACCCCAAAAATCGTGGTTTACCGAAAGAACTGTTCCTTTTTCGTCTCTATCGTACGATGATTGAAAAAACCGGTAACCATCATGGTCTAAAATATGGTTCATATAAATTCTGTAATTAAATGGACTTCCTGTTCTGCTATCGTTAACGGTTACTTCACTAGCATACGATGATGGATTACTTGAACCTGGATATCTTTCTAAAATAAAATCATTTAGTTTTACAGAAAATGGCAGTTTTATTTCCTTTTCGCCATAACCAATTAACAATGAAATTCCATTAAGTTTAGCATTTTGAAATTCAGCAATTCCATCTTTGTTAATGATAATTGGAACTTCTGAATCTATGTTTTTAAAATTTACATTTACCAATAAAGCCGATATAGAATTTTCAGTTGGAACACCATTTACAATTTGTTGTTTTGCTTTTTTAAATGCTCCATGGAAAATAAATTTAAAAGCATTGTCAAGTGAACTAAATTGTATCATTGGATTAATTTCAACAAGAGAATTAATAGCCAAAACTGACTCAGCCATTTCGGGCATTGTAACTGTTTTTAAAGGAATAGCTGTATTTATATAATATTTTCCACTTTTTTCAATCACTTTTATATCAGCTAAAGCCAATTCATTATTGTACGAAATAATATAACTTGTAGTACCCGTAACTTCTTTGTCGGCTATGTACAAATCTGTTTCTTTGCCATTATCAAAAACATTGAATTTAATGACATCTATTCCTCCTTCTACGTTTTCAACTAATCCTAAAACTGGGTTTGAAATAAATTTTTTATAGCTTATTTTCAAATCACCATTATCACTTGTTGATATGGTTTTAGAAAAATCTAAATTTGAAGTATCTTTTATATCCAGAGGAATTTCAAAACGTTTTTCATTTCCTTTATCAATAGCTATAATTTTCAGTACATTTTTGGACATTACAATTGTATTTGACGAACCTCCTTCGTAAATGTGCATCAATCCTTCATATCCAAAATACCTGGTAACACCAGCACCAATTATCATTACAATAAATGCAAGATGAAACAATAAACCTGAAATTTTCTTCTTCGACAACAAATTATAACGTTGAATATTACCAATAAAATTAATGGCTAATAAAAGCATGATGGCTTCAAACCAAAGCGCACCATAAATATATTTATAGGCTGTTTCCGTATCGTATTTATCTTCTACAAAAGTGGCAGTTGCCATTGCAAAAGCAAAAATAAGTAACAACCATAGCGTTGCTTTAGGTGAGTAAATAATATTCAGTAATTTTTTCATATACTATTTTTTTGAAATTAGTGGTCAATAAAATTTATTAAAAAAAACAAACTTTAAACACGTTTGGAACTTTTAAAGTCAGGTCAAAATTAGTAAACTGCCAAAAGTTAAAACCTGACCTTTGTCTTGTTTTTACAAAAAATTTCTTTTGTTTTATACAGTCTTTATACATTTTTAGGGCAAAAAAAAGGGCTGCAATTTATATTGCAACCCTTTTTTTAAATAATCTAATAATATCTATGGAATTGGATTAGCTCTTAAATACCAAATCGCGTTTCTTAACAATGCATTTGTATATTGAGTATTATGAATTCCACCACTAAATTCTTTTATACTTACTGAGAAAGCTTGCAAAGCTGCAAATTGTCCATTAGTTAAAGTAGGCCATTTGTACAAACCTGCTGCAGGAGTTGCAGTGTTTACTGCAAATTGACCAGCCGCACTACCAATATTATGTCTTCCATCAAAATGTTTAGTAGTAAATTTATACCAAAGATTATTACGAGTAATTAAATCTACAGCTAAAGTTGTATCAATACTCATCAAATATCTACCTTTCGACACTAACAATTCAGCTAAAGTATCTAAGTTTGCTTTTTGTGCTCCAAATGCACTAGTTACTTTAGCAGTAGTAGCAGAAAGAGGAGAAGAACTATGGCAACCTGTTACATTACAACCATTATAATTTCCTGCAGCAATAAATGTATGTCCGCCTACAGGCAAACCACTTACAATTTTAGGACTGGCCATATGGCAACTATTACAAGAAGCTAATAAAGTATGAGGAGAGTTAGTATAAGGAGTTGGAGCGCCTGGTATTTCAATTGGGCCATATCCTTTTCCTGCTAATACATTACCTGGCCAACCGTAGTGACCAATTGTTGAAGATGAAAGTGTAACTTTATTTCCACCAGCAGCAGTAGTTTTTGTACTATCATAGAATATTCCAGTTAAATCGGCAGCTAAAGCAGGGAAATCAACAGAAGAACCATTTCCAGCAGTAGTATTTTGGGTAATTGGACGTGATTGGTGACACATAATACATAAGTTACTTTTTCCTTTATTTTGTTTAAGGTTAATGTATTTTTCTTTACCTGGCATTGCATAAAATAACATTTTAACAGAGTCAGTACTTACTAAAGCCATTGAATCGGCAGGATTTCCTTTATGGCAACTAAAGCAACCAATATGTCCTGGTAATCCACTCATAGCACTTGAAGAAGCAGCATCAACAGAGAACGAGAAAGCATAAGTTCCGGCTACTGTTCCTGCTACAAAAGTAGGCTCCAATTTATTTTTTACTCTATAATCAAAACCTTGTGCAGCATGGCAACCAGCACATGAAGCATTGGTACCTTCACCAAAAGCAGTTTCGCCTTCAGCATGGCCTGAAAATTTCCAAGATTCTGCAGCGTTATCGCGTTTTTCAGCTAAAGAGCCTTTGTAACCTGTTCCTGGCATGTATTTATCATGAACGTGACACTCCATACAATTTCCAGCAGAAGTAGCAGCTGTTCCTGAATTTAAAGAATACAAAGCATAAGGAACACTTAAAAACTGAGTAGTACTAGAAATACTATAGGTTGTTCCACCTGTAGGATCAGTTTCAGTTTTAATAAAATATGGACCTGCACCCCAGTTAATAGTTGACATGGTACCAGTAACTGCTGTTCCACCACCTATTTCTATAGAAGCTAAACCATTTGCGTTTGTTGTAGTAGTTTGAGTTTCTACATAAACAGCAGTTCCTGTAGCCGAACCTTGTAATATACTAATTTTCATTCCTATTGGAGCGCTAACTACCAATGCAAATTTGCTGTCACGAACTACAGCTTGATAACTCATTTTATGAGGCGATTGAGCCGATAAAATGTTAAAAGAAAATAGCAATAATGCTATTATGCCTATTTTATTTAAATTTTTCATATTAGTTGAATTTTGTTATTTTAAATGTTTTTATTGTTTTGTTGCCTTCATTTACTTTAAGAATGTAATAAGCAGTTGCTAAGTGTGATGATTCGATTAGTGTTTCTTCTGTTTCAATTTTTTTTGTTGTGATCAATCTTCCTTGTGAATCGTAAAATTCGTAAGAGAAATTTTCTAATTTTTTGTTTTCAATTCTAAGTGTAAAGTTTTCTGTAGTTGGGTTAGGAAAAACTGTTGCAGCTAAACTTACCCATTTGGGTGCTACTTCAATTGAAGTCAATACTTGAATTTCGAAAGGTTGCTGTAGTCCTTGAACTAACTTGTGGGAGGTTCCCGAAGGAGAAGAGTAGAAAATTTGGCCGATACTAAAACTAGCGGTACCGCCTGATCCGCTTGCGTTTCCACCTGCAGCAGGATTTCCCTGTTGGGCAAAAAGAGTTGTTGACCCTAAGCCTAGAACACAACAACAGCTAAAAATTATTTTTTTCATATTTTAAAAATTTGTTTTCACTTTGAATACTTAACTTCTATTCAAACTTGAATTGTAATATTTTCATCACAAAATTCATTTAATAGTACTTTTCAAAAAATGATGTGGTAGTGGATTTTTATTGCTTTTAAGCATGAAAAAAAATACATAAAAACTGTTGTTTTTTTGCATTTTAACAGAAGCTTTATTGTTTAATTGTCTAATTTACAGGCAATTTATTTTTTTGAAATTATGACTTTTAGCAGAACCGAAATAGAGTGTTTTTGCAAGAATTTTGGAAAATAAATAAGCTTAATTCATAAATTTCTTATTTGTGTAAAATTTCTGTCATTGAATTATTGCAACACTTTAAATTGCATAATGGTAAATAAAATTCCAATAAAAAAACCTTTTCCAAAGCTGAATTCTAAACATAAATTGGAGAAAATTAGCTAATAATGTCAAAAATTTTATCCAAATAAGAATATGTAATTTACATAGATTTTAAATTAGAAATGTTGAGAAAGATGCTTTATTTGAATTGATAGCCACTCATTCATTATGGTTGATTTATGCCTTGTAAAATAAAAAAAACAACTGCATTAAGCATGTATTCAGTTAAACCCTGAATACGCATTAGAAAATCTATTACGAGTCAAATCTACTTCAAATCAGTGTTTCCTTAAATTTGAAAAACGTAGCGCTACTATGATTTTAAAATTTAAGGAACTGATTTATTGGAAATTTAACTCTCATAACGAAGTTCTAATGCATATTCTGGGTTAAAGCGTATCCTATTATTCAATTAATTCCGATTATTCATAACAAATGGTCCAATTTTAAACACTATAATTGTAATTGCAGCATTAACCATTTTAAATTCACAAAATAGCTTTGGGCCATTTGATAAATACAATTGGTATAAAATAGAATTTTTTCAACATGAATTCGCTAGAAAAATATAATTATGTCACTTTCATAATTTTAAAAATCAATGCATTAACGCCAAATTGTGATAAGGTATCTCACTGTGAGTTTTTTTGAGATTGCTGGTTATTACATGCAATAAATGTTTACAATGAAGAAAAAAAAATGAGCCCAGTTATTGACTGAGCTCATTGATACAAAAAATCCCAAATTAAATCTACAACTCCAATTGAAGTTTTTTAAAGGTAAAACTATAATTTTTGGATAAATAGATTTTAAATCAATTAATTAGTCTCCAAATCCAAATTGACGGGTAATATTAAATCCTAATAACCAAGCTGGAACCGAAGTGTTTGTAAAATCGTTATAATTATATGCTCTAGCTTCTTGACTTAGTATTCCATTGGTATTACATAAAAATATTTGGAACTGATGGTAACCAGTTGAAAACTCTACACCAATTCCTAAATTTGGCATTGGGCGATGTGCTAATCCAGCTGCATTTTTAGGGTTCATATCAATGTCGGAAACATTTAAAGGATAATCGTATTCAACCATAAATGAGCCCTGTGGACTAAACTTATATCTTCCAATAAAAGTTACTCCATATAAATCGTGGTGATTATACAAAGCAGCAGAATCTACCATGTTATAATGAGTATAATTAACACCTGCTTGTACTGAAATTTTCTTGTTTACTTTACAGGCCACCATTATTTCATTATAAAACGATAACCTATCATTGTTATTGTTTTTATTGTCTTGGTTTAAAAATACTTTATTATCTACAGTAGTTGCAGCTACATTTCCAAAGTAAGTAACAGAAACAGGCATTCCGCTAGTTTTTTGTCTTAAAATGGCATATTTCCAGCTAAAATCATATAACTGTTTACTTTTAGTAGCACCAATACCTATTGATAAATCTTTGGTTACCCCATAACCAATATATAATCTAATATTAGAAGGAGCATAAATTCCATAAAGGTCTTTTACTTCATTAGCTACTCCAAATCGGTGTTGAATAGCTACATCTAAAAAGCCTTTATCGTGTGTTTGAACAGTTTGATTATTAATTAACATACTGTTTTCAAAAGTAGCCTTCACTACTTCAGCAGCAGGCTTTGGTTCACTAGGTTCTTGTGCAAATAATAATGCAGGAACACATATTGCTATAAGCAAAGTGATATTTTTTATAAATTGTGTTTTCATTGTTTTTATTATTTAATTGTTAATTGTTTTTGGCACCTTGTTGAATCCAAAGTTCTAAAGCTTTTAAAGTTCCTGCCGAAAGTTTTCCTTTAGGTGGCATTGGTTTAACCAAGTCTATCATTCGTTTGTATAGCTTACTGTTTGCATAAATTGTATCAGGTGTATCAGCATCAACATAACCTAATAAAGTAATTTGGTCATATGCTTTAGTAGCTTCTAAAGTTGGTGGTGCTCCGCCCGAAACATGGCAGCCTGAACCCAAACAATTAGTAGTAAAAATAGGCAAAACTGCATCTTTAAAACTAATAGGTTTACTGGTATCAATTGGAACAACAATTTCCTTTGTTGTAAAATAGTCTTTCTCGCATGAAACAAATAGGAGTAAGCCTATAATTAAGGTTGATATTTTATTTCTAGTTTCCATAATTATTTAAATGATAAAGTTTCTTTAGCTGAACCAATATGATTTTTTCCGTCATTATCCATTAATGCAATACCAAACACATAATTTTTATTGGTAGTTAAATCAAATTGAACATCATCGGCATTATTGGTTTTAAGCTTGCGCTTAATTAGTATTTGATATTTTTTTGAATGTTTATTAGTAGAAGCAAACATGGCATTTGAAATATCGGTAGAAGTAACATTTGCAATTGTAGTAATATCGGCAGAGCTACTGCCTACAGTTGGTTCTGTTAAATAATATCCAGGGCTACCCGAAAGACCTCTTAAATATGCTACTATATCGTCTTTTTCTTGTGCATTTAAAGTTCCCCAATATCCGCTCATATCTGCTACATTATCCATTGCTTCAATATAACCTGATCTCGATTTTTTATTATTACCAATTGAATTTATACCTGCCGCTTCTGCTCCAATTCCATTTAAACCATGGCAAGTTTCGCATCTAGCCAAATAAATTTCATCGCCTGTAACAGCATTTCCTTTCATTGGAGTTTTGTTTAATAAATAATAAGAAGGGTCTAGCAAAGTTTTGGTGCCGTTTGGCAATGTGATGCTTTGTTCTGTTCCATCCCATTCATATTTAGGACCCGAACGATCGGTTGAACCATTTGAATTTCTGGTTGCACAGCTTCCACCAGCATCGTGATTAAAACCTGCTGACGATGCAGTCATATCATGCGCATAACCTAATGGTGAAGAAGTAGCTAAACTCCAATTCCAAATATCTATTGAACCTGAATTTGGGGTCATAACAGCTGTGTTTCCGCTACCATGGCAACTAGCCTGGCAACCCACTGAAGAAAATGTTCCTTTTGAACCCACTGCATTTGCAATTTCAAAAGCCATTGCTAATTTATCGCTATTGCGCTGTGAAGTCCAAGCAGCAGCCGATTCCGAAGATTTTAATGGATCGTAACTGCCATTAAACAACCACGAATGTTGAGAAGCATTTACGGTTGAATCATACCATTCGGCAAGTATATAAACATAATTTGCATCGTAACCGGCTTTTAAAGTCAATTTGGCATCGCCACCTTTACTAAAAGCAGTTTTTCCACTAAATGTGTTTGTTAAATTTAAAGCACCATCACCATAAAGTAAACCAGTACTTAAATCTGTTGCATTCACTGTTAAATAATTAGCAGTTTTCCAATATACTGCATTAATTGTATTAGGAGCTATACTTGAAAAATAAGCTTCCAAGGTTGTAGATGGTTGAGAAACTTTTGGAGGAGCTTTTGGAGGAAGAGTATAATTATAATCTTTTTCGCAGGCACCAATTAAAAGTAAAATCAAACTCAAAAACAAAAAGTTTTTATAAAATCTATGTTTCATTTTATTGTTGTTTTAAAATTATTGTTAACTAGAAAAAAGGGTTATATTTTCTAATTATAAGTGAAAACATAACCCAGTTTAAATGAAAAAGACTGATTGATGAACACCAACAATCAGTCTTTTATTTATTTATTATTTACAAATAAAGTCGAGTGAAATTGTGTTTACTGAATTTTTTACAGAAACAGTAAAGCCATTGGTATTGTAAGTGTAATTGTTTTTGTCTTTGTATTGCGCAGCAACAAAATATTCGCCTACACCTAAACCTTTAACACTAAAATTACCAGCAGAATCAGCTTGCCAAAATTGATCAAAAACTTTAGTAGTTACATTACTTGCTATTTTTATAGTAGCATAAGGAGCAACAACTGCTGTAGGCGAAATGGCAAAATCTAAATATTTTACTGTACCTTTTATTAGTGCTTGTCCGTCAGAAACCGACTTATTTATTTCAACAGTTTTAGTTTCTTCTTTGGTACAAGAAGCAAACATGAATGTACCTACTGTTAAAATTGAAAATATTAATTTATACGTTTTCATACTTTTTTGTTTTTTAATTATTTGATTTATTTTTTTTCTAAATACTATTGGTGAGATTTTGAGAATACCATGTTTGCATTAATAAACATTTGATCAGCTACTGAACCTGAATAAGTTCCGTAAGTTTTGTTTACGGCAAATGCAGCATTAGAATTTGCTGTTTCAGCAGCTGTTGGGTTTTTTAAGTATAATTTAGTGGCAGTTTTGTCAAAATAATCAGATCTGTTGAAGCTGAATGAAGCACTAAAACCACATCTTAAAGTTCCTGCAGGTCCACCAGCAGTTAAGAAATCGTATGAACCATTATATGATAAATATACATTAACTGGTTTTGAAATAGGGTCACCATCGTTTTTACCTGGTGTGTTATGTAAGAATCTATTAAAAATAAAGTCAGCAGTAAAAGTATAACCATTACCTTGTTGTTTCCAAGTTCCTGGTTGTGCTACTAACCAACAAGTATCGCTTGTAGGATCTACCACTCTTCTAGTTGAATCCATGAATTGGGTTCCCATATAACTTTGTCCACATTGAATATAACCATCTCTACCTGGTTCACTAGTACTCATAGTAGAAACTAATACATAGAATTTCAAATAGTTTTTAGATAAATCACTTGCATTGAATCTAAAGTAGCAAGGAGGACCTTGAGTGTTAGGGCCAGTTGACCAAAACTGATCAGCAGGGTACTTTTCGTTAAAGTTCAAATTTTTCAATTGAACTCCTTTAGCCATTGGGCAATGTACACCACCTAATTTGTTCAAAGGAACTGAGAAATCTGGAACGAAATGGAATTCTCCAAAACGACCAGTTAACCAAGTGTCAGAAAAATCAAAATAACGTGATTTCCAATTTACATTACTGTGCGATTTTTCATTGTTAAAAGATGTGTCAAGTGTAAAATTTACTGGTACTGGAATGTCAGAGTTAGGAACAATTACACTTTCTACAAGTGCATCTGTTTTGTAAACTGTTTCTACATTTGTTTTTGTGCAACTTTGCATAAAAACGGTTAAGCTAATTGCAAATGCAACTAGAAAAATTGATGTGCTGTGTTTCATAATAGTTGATTTCATTTTTTTTTATCAATTTGTTTTTTTTGATTGTAAATAATATAGTATAGTTTTTTTGTGTCTTATTTACACCACAAAGATGTATAGAGTTTTATTTTTCAAAAATGATGTGTGATACTACCTTAAGTGACAGTTTGCAAATAAACAAATGACTATCGTCATGGTGAACTTGTGGTGTTTTGAGTCCCATTTTCTAAAGTTTTATATACAATTCTCTTATTGAATAACTATATATTGTAATCATATTTACTTTATTTAAGTTTATATAATTATACCTCTTTGATTGCATTTGGATTAAGTGAAATGTAGTAATGAATTTCAAAATGTAAAAAAATGGTGGTGTGAAATTTTTGATAATATAATTTCTGATTTTTTGAAAAAAAATAATATTTTACACCCATTAATAAATATTTTTATGAAACTTTTAGGTTTAGCATATAACCAAAATATCAATTTACAAGTAGCCACCAAACCCGAATATATATTTATGTTGGTTTTAAATAAAAGTTTGGAAAACCATATTCATTCTTTTCATGCTGCTGCCATTTTTTCGTTGGCCGAGGCCAGTAGTGCTCAGTATTTAATTATTACATTTAAGGAGTTTGAAAACAGTGTAGTTCCATTGCTAAGAGCAACCAATACCAAGTATAAAAAACCTGCTCAAAATAATATATATGCTAAAGCAATTTTATTAAACCAAACCAAGGAGGAAATAACCAACAATTTGATTGAAAAAAATCGTGCTTTGGTTACCATAAAAATCGACATATTTGATGAAGAAGAAAATATGGTTTTTACTGGAAATTTCGAATGGTTTTTAAGTAAGGTAGATTGAGGAAAACTGGATTATAAATCCTCATTTATAAGCTTTGGATTTTCAATATATAGGAGCGTAAAAACTAATCAGAATTATCAAAATGGTTGCCGAGGAAAGGAGTTTTCTTCTGAATGATGCAAAGTCATATATATTGATTTTATTAAAAAATATCCCTCGCAATGACGTTTATACATGTTGTTAGCTTTCGTTTTTGCGAGGCAAGAAGCAATCTATTTCATTGTAAGAGATTGCCACGCTTTGCTCGCAATGACGCTCCTACACTTTAATGCCTTTGTTGTTGCAAGGCACGAAGCAATCTTATAAAATTCTAAAAGTAGAGCAAAGAGGGTTGTAAATCCCTAATTAAGTATTTTGAGTTGCAAATTCCAATCATCGGTGTTTATCGGATTGCTGACAAGGTTTATTGGATTGCTGACATGGTTTATCGGATTG
>JBMOGB010000080.1:0-14476 GCA_049318585.1 Bacteroidia bacterium
ATTATTTAACTAAAAAATTTCCGATAAATTTTGTACTCAAATAAAAATCAAATAGTTTTATAAAACAATACCCATTTATGGGTAATTTGCTAAAATAATTGTAGTTAAATACTGTTAATTCTGTAAATTATTTTTGGAACAGTGATTTGAAAAGGGCCAATTTCACTACAAATCATTTCTTTTATGATTTGAAACCTTGAAATTTTCTGTATTAATACTGCTTAATATGTCTAGTTTTGCTACAAAGCAAAAATTCTTGTTTTAGGCCAATTATATTATTTCTATTTTAAACCCAGAATACGCGTTAGAACTTCGTTATGAGAGTTAAATATACAATAAATCAGTTCCTTAAATTTAAAAATCATAGCAGCACTATGTTTTTTAAATTTAATAAAACACTGATTTGAAGTAGATTTGGCTCGTAATAGATTTTCTAATGTGTATTTTGGGTTAAATGTTTGTACAGAAATAAATGGTTAAAAAAAACATTTTTTCATATTCCAAAAATGCAATTGCTAACAAAATAAAAAGCACCTAATGTTTAGTTTTTATTTAAAATATTATACCTTTATAGTTTACTATTACCCTAAAATAACAAGTATAAGTTAAGCACTTTAAGCTTAAAAATTGATATAATATTCTTTACTTTGCTTTTAGTTTTAGAAGCAAGTAAATTGGCTAAATGAATAAAGTGAAGATAGTTTTTAAATAAAGAAGTAAATAGAAAGCGTGGAAAATAAAGATATTAGCTGGACTACTTGTAGCGAATGTAATGGACGAGGAAAAAAAAGCCGAAAGTTTAAAAAAAATGTTCGACTCAACTTTCAAATAGAATTAGATCAATTTGAAAAAATGAAGTCAGAAGGAAATGCTCCTGTTCGTCCTAATCGTCATTTGTTTACTTGTTCAAATTGTAATGGCTCAGGATTAATTAAAGCTGCCAATCATCCAATAGCTGACTCAGAAAACAACCCGCATGTTGCTATTATTGGAGGTGGAATTGGTGGAGTAGCGTTGGCTGTGGCTTGTTTGCACCGCAGAATTTCATTTACAATTTATGAGCGTGATAGCAGCTTCAATACTCGTTCGCAAGGTTACGGACTTACTTTACAACAAGCCAGTAAAGCCATAAAAGGGTTTGGTATTTTATCGTTAAAAGATGGCGTAAATTCAACAAAACATGTGGTACATACTTCACAAGGAAAAGTGATTGGCGAATGGGGTATGAGAATGAATCCAAATTCAAATTCAATTCCTAAGCGAACTAATATTCATATTGCTAGGCAATCATTGCGTTTAGCGTTAATTGAACAACTTGGTGGTTGTGATTTTATAAAATGGGGGCACGAGCTAATAGATTTTAAGGAAAGTGAGGATGGAAGTGTTGATTTAAACTTTCAAGTAAATGGTGAAAAGAAAACTGAAAAAGCTGATTTAGTTGTTGGTGCTGATGGCATTCGCAGTGTAGTTAGAAAATTACTGATTGGTGATGAAATAACACCCTTAAGTTACCTAGGCTGTATTGTAATATTAGGTATTTGTCCTTTGTCGGCATTGGAAGGTGTGGAAAGCTCCTTACTTGATTTGGCTACCGTATTTCAAACCGCCAATGGCAATGAACGAATTTACATCATGCCATTTACCAAGGATGCTGTTATGTGGCAATTAAGTTTTCCAATGACAGAAAAAGAGGCAAAAGAATTGAGTGCTAAAGGAACTAAAGCACTAAAAGAGGAGGCTTGTAAAAGAACACAGTGGCACAATCCCATACCTCAAATTGTATTGGCTACTCAGGAAACTCAAATTTCAGGTTATCCTGTTTACGACCGAGAATTATTGCATGAGGAAATGATGAATAAATTTGGTAACATAACATTAATTGGAGATGCTGCTCACCCTATGAGTCCGTTTAAAGGACAAGGAGCTAATCAAGCATTACTAGATGCTTTGGCACTGGCTAGAGGAATAACAAAAGGCTGCGGACCATTATCTCAATGGAGAGAAATGGGTATTAGAAAAAATGTTTTAACAGCTTTTGAATCAGAAATGTTAGAACGAAGTGCTATAAAAGTAAAAGCGTCAGAACTGGCATCTCAGTTATTGCATTCCGAAATGGTACTTGATGAAGGAGATAGGCCAAGAGGAAGAATTTTAAAGTAAAATAAGAAGTTAAATATCTAATGTAGAATTAAGCATAATTTAGTTGCACATATTTTGGCTAAAGCCAATCATATACATACAATTGTGAAAATTTATAATGAAAATCGTGATAATATTTCGATCATGACCGATACGACCACGGCCGTAGAGACACACGGCCGTGTGTCTCTACATGCCGTGTGTCTCTACATGCCGTGTGTCTCTACCAAAAAAACCAATTGAAAACGAAATATTACAAATAATACGAAATTCCCCCACTCGTTTTGTCCTCGGTTGGTGTCCTCACCAAACCGAATGTAAGATTAGTAAATTTTTTATGAATGTGTCTCATACATAATCTAACTGTAACGAGTATAGAGTTTTATATCATTTTAAATCCTTAGTCATCCACGCAAAGACCATTTCACAAAACTAAGGATAGTTATATATCAAACTTACAAGTCATTTTGAATACACTCAAAAATATAATAGTTTTACTTTTCTTGAAAACGTAATATATTTGTAAACTAAATAAAAAAAACATGAGAGTTTTATTAGATATAAAAGACAACAAAGCATTGCATTTGTTAGAAGTGTTAAAAGGATTGTCGTATGTAAAAACAAAAACAATTTCTGAAGAAAAAGCACTTTTAATGGAAGATATTAAAGATGCTGTTCTAGAACTTAAATTAATTCGAGAAGGTAAGTTAAAAGGCATATCTGCAAAAGATTTGTTAAATGAGTTATAACATTATTGCTGTTCCTACTTTTAAAAAGGAACTGAAAAAATTAGCTAAGAAATACCATTCAATAAAGTCGGATTTAGCTACTTTATTTGAGACCTTGGAAATTAACCCAGAACAAGGCATTTCATTAGGTAATAATTGTTACAAAATACGACTTTCTATTACTTCTAAAAACAAAGGAAAATCGGGCGGTGCAAGGTTAATAACAAACTTTGTTATTACTGATAATATTGTTTATTTACTATCTATTTATGATAAATCGGATAAAGAAAATTTAACAGATAAAGAATTGAACCAACTTTTAAAATATATTCCT
Source organism: Bacteroidia bacterium (assembly GCA_049318585.1). GTDB lineage: Bacteria > Bacteroidota > Bacteroidia > UKL13-3 > UKL13-3 > JAAFJM01. The sequence continues at coordinate 3,202 of JBMOGB010000080.1, forward strand.
GAATAAAGAAAAAACAACTATCCTTAAAGTTAGCGAAGCGTTCTACGGATTTTTGTCTTCGGTTAGTGTTCTCACCAATCCGAATGTAAGATTAGCAAATTTTACATGAATGTGTCTCAGAAACAATCTAACTGCAATGAGTCTAGAGAATCTTTTCTCATTTTAAATCCTTAATCATCTACGCAAAGGCCATTTCATAAGACTAAGGATAGTATTTTATTCTATAACAATTCGCTTAATTACTAACCCATTTTCATTTTGAACTCGAAGTAAATAAATACCTGCGTTAAGATTGGTGTTAATTTGTGTTTCTTGTACACCCGATGAAATAGTTTGAGTTTGATTCCAAACTTCTTGACCCAACATATTTACAATATTTAACTTAGAATCACTAGTTTTATTAGAATTGGTTTTAATCAAAAAGCTTCCATTATTTGGATTAGGAAAAACTTGTAAATTGAAAGTGTTTTTTGTTTCATAAACACTAACATTGTTAATATTTATAGGTAAGTTGGCAGAGTCATTACAATTGAATTCACTAATCACTTTAACAGATAGATTTCCTAATCCAAAATTTGGCCAAACAATACTAACAGTATTCGTACCTTGACCACTTTGAATAATACCCTTCTCAACTATCCAATTATACCTTGTGTTAGCCTGACTTATTACTGAATAAATAAATGGAATTGTAATTGAATTAGGCTGTGCATTGCCAACAATATTTCCAATAATGGGCATTGGATTTACTATTGCAATTTTAGTCATAGTATCTCCACAATTCATATTACTTGTTGTTATTAAAGTAACCGAATAGGAATTGGCAACTGTATAGTTTTTACTAATGGATAGTAAAGAAGAAGTATCATTATTTCCATTCCCAAAATTCCATTTTCTTGTGATTGTACCAGATGAAATTCTTGAAGTATCAATGAATAAAAAATTGTTACCTGTTAAGCATTGTGAAGTATTATTAACTGAAAAACCAGCAACAGGTTTATGATAAACATTAATAGTTTTTGTAACAGAATCGGCACAATTTTCGTTGTTTATTGAAATCAATTTAACTAAATAAATATTGCCACTTAAATACGACTTACTATGATTTACTGATGTTGCAGTGTCATTATTTCCAGTACCAAAGTTCCATTTTCTTGTTAATTTACCTGAACTAACAGTTGAGGTATCGGTGAATAAAAAATTATTTCCTGAACATTGATTCGGATTATTAATAGTAAATCCTGCATTTGGTTTTAAGCTAACTCTTACAGTTTTTGTAATTGAATCTTTGCAACCATTATTACTACTCACTTTTAGGTTTATAGTGTAAATATTAGCTGAAGAATAAACTTTATTTGGATTCAACATAATTGATGTATCATTATTTCCATTACCAAAATTCCATTTTCTAGTGATGGTTCCAGAAGATATTCTTGAAGTATCAACCAATAAAAAGTGGTTACCCGTTAAACATTGCGCTGGGTTATTTATGGTAAAACCTATAATAGGGTTTGGATTTACAGTTACCAATATTGCAGCGGATGTATCTTTAAAAATACCCGATGTTACATACCTTCTGTACCAAGTATTTTGAGTTAAAACAGCGGGTTTGTAATTAGTTTTATTACTCGATGGTATAGCAATAAAACCCGAATTAGCACTTGTTGTACTTTTTAACCAAGTGTAAGTATAAATGCCATTTCCGCCAGAAGGGATGGTACCCATTAAACTATCTACATTTGCTCCAGAGCAAATGGCTTGATTGCCTGAAATACTATTATTATAAACACCTAACCACACTTTTCTAATTCTGTTATTACCATAGTCTGAAATGTATAAATCACCTGAAACATCTATGGCTATTGCATTTGGATTGTTTAAACTAGCTAATATAGCAGCACCTCCATCGCCTCCAAAACCCGCAATGCCATTTCCAACCACAGTAGCAATGATTCCTGTAATGGCATTTACTTTCCGAATTCTATTATTACCGTTATCTGAAAAATAAACATTTCCTGAATCATCAACTGCTACGCTAGAAGGGTAAAGTAAATTAGCTGAAGTACCTTCAGCTCCATCGCCTCCAAAACCTGCTGTGCCATTTCCTGCAATGGTTGATATAATACCTGAATTGTCAATAATTTTTCGGATCCTGTGATTAAGTTGGTCTGCTATGTATATATTGTTAGCTGCATCTACTGCTACACCTGTTGGGTTATTTAATCTTGCAAAAAATGCATGACTTCCATCTCCAGCAAAACCACTTATGCCATTACCCGCAACAGTTGAAATAATTCCATTGCTAGCATTCACTTTTCTAATCCGGTTATTAGATACATCAGCAATATATATATTACCTGATGTGTCAATGGCTAAGCCTTGTGGTAAATACAAATAAGCTGAAGTGGCAGCACTGTTATCACCTCCAAAACTCTTGGTGCCATCACCTGCATAATTTGAAATAATGTTAGTATTTGCATTTACTTTTCTTATTCGATTATTGTTTTGGTCATCAATATATAAATTGCCTAACTTATCAGTAACCAATCCAACAGGACTTGACAAGTTAGCTGAATTAGCCGCACCTCCATCACCTACATATCCATAAATTCCATTCCCTGCAAAAGATGATATGATACCTGTATTGTGGTTTACTTTTCTAATTCTAAAATTTCCATTATCTGAAATATATAAATTTTTTGAAGCGTCAAGAGTTATACCAGTTGGGTTAACTAAATTTGCAAAAATGGCTGTATCACCATCACCACTAAATTGACTATTACCATTTCCTGCAATTGTTGAAATAATACCAGTACTCACATTCACTTTTCGGATTCTTTTATTACCATAATCTGCTATGTATAAATTACCTATTGTATCAATTGTTACATTCGATGGGTCATACAAACTAGCAGTTGTGGCTAAACTTCCATCACCTCCAAACCCACTTGAGCTAATACCAGCAACTGTTGAAATAATGCCAGTACTAGCATTTACTTTTCGTATTCTGTTACCATTACCTGCAATGTATAAATTACCTAATCTGTCAATTGATATGCTACTTGGGTAACTTAATATAGCAGCAGTGGCGGTACTTCCATCACCATTAAATCCACTGGTGCCATTACCAGCTACTGTTGTAATAATACCAGTACTAAGATTTACTTTACGGATTCTATGATTATAAGAATCTGCAATAAATAAATTACCTGAAGCATCCACAGTTACACCATTAGGGTAATATAAATATGATAAATTAGCTAAGCCCCCATCAGCCACAAAACCAGCTGTTCCATTACCTGCTATAGTTGTTATCATTCCAGAAGTATTTACTTTTCTTATACGATGATTATGACAATCGGCAATGTACAAATTACCAGCACTGTCAACCGTTAATCCTGTAGGAGTATTTAAATTTGCAGCTAAGGCTGAAATATAATCTCCGTTAAATCCACTAGTTCCATTCCCAGCTACTGTGGTAATGATTCCAGTAATATGATTAACTTTACGTATTCTATAATTGTTACGATCTGCTATATACAAATCACCAAATCTGTCAAGCGCTATACCACTTGGAAAATTTAAGCGAGCAGAAATAGCGGAACCACCATCACCACTATAACCAGGGTTTCCATTTCCAGCAACAGTGTTAATGATACCAGTAACAATGTTTACTTTACTGATTTTATGATTATTTGGGTCTGAAAAATATAAATAATTGGAGCCATCAAATAACACACTGTATGGATTCATTGCTACCCGAATGGCAGGCCCACCTTCGTTACCACCTGCAACTGTAGTAATAATTTGAGCAAAACTAGATATGGATAAAAAAATGCCAAAAGTAAAGTAAAATAGTTTTTTCATGTTTTTAATAATTGATATTGGTAGTTAAATAAGTTTGTGTTTTTTCAAATCAACAATGTTGAATAATAGAAACCATCTTTGTTGTTCATCCAGTTTAATGGTGTGCATTTAACTATTATTACGATGTTTACCATAAGAGGTTTGTGTAAATTCAATAATGATTAAATGAATTGAATTTCTTTTCTAATTATTAGCTAGTTAAAGTCCGATTTTATTATGAGTATAAATCAAATGGTTTTCATTATTTGATGAATAGCCCCCAGATTTATCTGGGGGAAACAGAACAAAACAACAAATTTGCTTTAGCCACATGATTTTTGTCCTCGGTTGGTGTCCTCACCAAACCGAATGTAAGATTAGTAAATTTTTTATGAATGTGTCTCCGAAACAATCTAACTGTAACGAGTATAGAGAATCTTTTCTCATTTTAAATCCTTAGTCATCCACCCAAAGGCCATTTCACAAGAATAAGGATAGTAAAGCAATCAGGCACTCGATTTTTATACCAATGGTTTGGCTACTGCTAACAACAAAGCTGCTATAAACAAACGTGGCATTACCGATGTGCAATTAACTGCTGGCAAAACAGGATACACCAACCTAAAAGCAATGATACCTGTAAAAACAAAAGAAACAGGCGAAGCCCAGCAAGCTACCAGCTTAAGAGATGCCGCTTGGGATATATTTGACGAATGGTTTATGGAATTTAAAAAATATGCAACCCTTGCATTAAGCAGCACACCGCAGCTAAAAGAAAAATTGGGTTGGAAAGAATAATTAACAGCAGAAGCATATATTGTTGACTCAGAAAAAAACGGTATATCGTATATAAAATTAGTCAATTCAGCTAAAAAAAATGGCTGCTCACTACTGAGCAGCCATTTTTTTTGCCTGAGCAACTATTTTTTATTACAGAACCATCATTTTTTTATAGCGAGTAACTATTTTTTAGTACTGAGCAATTATTTTTTTTGGTTGAGCCACCATTTTTTGGGATTGAGCCACCATTTTTTTTCATGGAGCTGTTATTTTTTTTTTCAGCTGACGCTTGCACCAGCAATTAGCTAATCAAACCTTTTAATTTAACTTTGCAATAAAGTATTAATTATTAAATTTGTCTGATAGTAAATATGAATATTCCATTTATCGGTTAATAAATATAAACAACTCGAAAACTAAACAACAAAACCTATGAGAAAACTATTATTAATTACCCTTAGCGTTTTAGCATACGCAACAACTTTTGCGCAAAAAATTACCACCATAGCTGGCGGTTTAGGTGATGGTGGACTAGCAAGAAACACACCCTTTTTCAGTCCGGATGCTACAGCGGTAGATGATTCAGGGAATATTTACATCATAGATCAATATAAACATAGAATACGAAAAGTAACCGCCTCTACAGGTATTGTTAGTACTGTAGCCGGAAATGGATTACAGGGTTATGCAGGAGATGGCAGCGCAGCCACCTCGGCTAATCTATATGTTCCAACTGGAATAGCAATAGATGATTCAGGCAATATTTATATTTCAGATTCTTATAACCACAGAATTCGAAAAGTAACGGCCTCTACTGGTGTTATTAGCACTGTAGCGGGAAATGGAGCACAGGGTTCTGGAGGTGATGGCAGCGCTGCCACTTCGGCTAACTTGAGTCGTCCAAGCGGAGTAGCGGTAGATGGTTCAGGCAATATTTACATTGCAGATCGACTTAACAATAAGATCCGAAAAGTAAACGCCTCCACTGGTATTATTAGCACAGTAGCCGGAAATGGAGCACAGGGTTCTGGAGGTGATGGCAATGTAGCCACCTCGGCTAATCTATATTTTCCTACAGATGTAGCTGTAGATAGTGCAGGGAATATTTACATTGCAGATGCTAATAACAACAAAATTCGAAAAGTAAACGCCTCCACTGGAATTATTAACACATTAGCTGGAAATGGAACGCAAAGTTATGGAGGAGATGGCTTTACAGCCACCTCGGCTAGTCTATATAATCCAACTGGAGTAGCCATAGATGGTGCAGGGAATATTTATATTGCTGATGAAACTAACCACAGAATACGAAAAGTAACCGCTTCCACTGGAATCATTAGCACGGTAGCAGGAAATGGAACAGCTGCTTATGGAGGTGATGATAGCGCAGCCACCTCGGCTAATCTATATTTTCCAAGCGGAGTAACGGTAGATAGTTCAGGGAATATATACATTGCAGATGCTAATAACAACAGGATACGAAAAGTAACCACCTCCACTGGAATTATTAGTACAGTAGTTGGAAATGGAAGGGGGGCTTATGGAGGAGATGGTAGCATAGCTACCTTGGCTAATCTATATAATCCAACTGGAGTATCGGTAGATGGTTTAGGTAATATTTACATTGCAGATTATGGTAACCACACAATACGGAAAGTTACCATCTCCACTGGCATCATTAGCACAGTAGCAGGAAATGGAATAGGAGCTTATGGAGGAGATGGAAGCGCAGCCACCTCGGCTAATCTATATAATCCAACTGGAGTATCGGTAGATGGTTCAGGGAATATTTACATAGCAGATAATGGTAACAATAGAATTCGAAAAATAACCGCATCAACTGGTATTATTAGCACTATAGCGGGAAATGGAGCACAGGGTTCTGGAGGTGATGGCAGCGCAGCCACTTTGGCTAATCTAAATAAACCATTCGGATTAACTGTAGATGGTATAGGGAATATTTATATTGCTGACCAAAACAACCACAGAATACGAAAAGTAACCGCCTCCACTGGAATCATTAGCACGGTAGCAGGAAATGGAACAGGGGCTTATGGAGGTGATGGTGGCGCAGCAACTTCGGCTAATCTATATTTTCCAAGCGGAGTAGCGGTAGATGGTTCGGGTAATATTTACATAGCAGATGGTATCAATAGAATAAGAAAAGTAACTGCCTCTACTGGTATTATTAATAGAGTAGCAGGAAATGGAACTGGAGCATTTGGAGGAGATGGTAGTACAGCTATCTCGGCCAGTCTGAATTTTCCAAAAGGAATAGCATTAGATGTTTCTGGAAATATTTACATAGCAGATTATGGCAACCAAAGAATACGAAAAGTAACTGTCTCTACTGGCATTATAAACACTGTAGCAGGAAATGGAATATTAGGTTTTGGAGGCGATGACAGTTCCGCTACCTCGGCTAAACTAAATTATCCAACTGGAATTGCAATTGATGGCTTGGGTAACATTTACATAGTAGATCAAAGTAACAACAGAATTCGAAAAGTACAGATTGCAATTGCTAATAATATTATATCAAATTCTCAAACAATTTGTGCTGGCTCGGCACCTACTATTTTAACAGGAAGCACACCAATAGGAGGAACAGGTAGTTATACTTTCACCTGGTTAAGCTCAACAACCAATGCAACAAATGGTTTTACAGTCATTCCATCCACCAATACCCTCAATTATTCACCAGGTGCATTAACACAAAACAAATGGTTTAGAAGGTATGTGGTTTCAGGTACTTTTACAGATACTTCCGCAGCTGTTGCAATTATATTAAACACTGCCATCGGTAACGATTCAATTACAAGCATAGCACAAACCATTTGTTGGGGTTCACTACCTGCACCAATAACAGCTACAACAGCAACTGGCGGGAACGGTACAACCTACAAATACAAATGGTTAAAAAGTATAACAAGCGCATCAACAGGATTTGTTAATGCTGGAGGTAACGACTCTTTACAAAACTTTACTTCCAGTGCATTAATACAAAATACTTGGTTTAAGAGGAAAGTAATATCAGGTGTTTGTAATGCAGATACATCAACTGCAATATTGGTAACTGTAATACCACCTATTGCTACCAACACAATTACTGGCACAGCGCAAAACATTTGTTCGGGTTCAATTCCTTCACCAATAATTGCAACAACAGCAACTGGTGGAAATGGAACTAATTACACCTATAAATGGTTGAAAAGTATAACAAGCGCAATAACTGGATTTACCAATGCTGGAGGTAATGATTCTTTACAAAACTTCACTTCAGGTTCATTAACACAAAACACTTGGTTTAAAAGGATAGTATCTTCAGGAGTTTGTAATGCTGATACTACAACCACATTTTTGGTTACGATAAACTCATCTATCGGAAACAATACAATTAGTGGTTTAGCACAAACCATTTGTTCGGGTTCAATTCCTGCACCAATAATAGCAACAACAGCAACAGGAGGGAATGGCACAACCTATAATTACAAATGGTTAAAAAGTACAACAAGCTCAACCGCTGGGTTTGCCAATGCAGGAGGAAATGATTCTATTCAAAACTTTACTTCCAATGCAATAACACAAAACACTTGGTTTAAAAGAAAAGTAATATCAGGAGTTTGTAGTGCTGATACAACAGCTGCATTGTTGGTAACGGTAAATCCAACAAGTACTTCTACAAATTATATAAACATTTGTCCTTCTGCATTGCCTTATACTTGGAATAGTAGAACATATAACACATCAGTAACAGATACTATTCACTTAACAAATGCTGTGGGTTGTGATAGTGTAACTATTTTAAAACTAACAGTTAAAACAGCAAGTAATTCAACAAATAACATAAGCATTTGCCCTAATGCTTTACCTTTTACTTGGAATGGTAAAACTTATAATGCTAACTCTACAGATACGATATATTTAACAAACTCTTTGGGATGCGATAGTGTTACCATTTTAAAACTAACAGTAAAACCAACAAGTGCATCAACAACAATTACAAATATTTGTCCTTCTGTACTTCCTTATATTTGGAATGGAATAAGCTATAATACAAATAAAACTGATACGGTTTATTTAACAAATTCTGAAGGTTGTGATAGTGTCACCATTTTAAAACTAACAATAAAACCAACAAGTGCTTCAACTTCTATTATAAGTATTTGTCCTTCTGCATTACCTTATACTTGGAATGGAAGAAGCTATAATACAAATAGAACAGATACTGTTTATTTAACTAATTCATTAGGTTGTGATAGTATCACCATATTAAAACTAACAGTTAAATCGTCAAGTTCTTCAATAAATAATTTGAACATTTGCCCAAGTGCTTTGCCTTATTCTTGGAATGGTTTAACATTTAATGCAGCAGGAATACAAACCAAAACAGGTTTAACCAATACAGTTGGTTGTGATAGTTCAGCAACACTCAATTTAACTGTTAATCCATCGCCAAACACCAGTAATATTGTTGGTTTAGCAAACGCAGCTAAGTTAGATACTGCTTCGTATTCAGTAAATGGCTTAAGTGGTTCTGTTTTTAATTGGAATGTATCGGGAGCAACCATTCAATCAGGAGCTGGTTCTAATAAAATACAAGTAAAATGGTCAACCACTGGAACGCAATTGGTAAATGTAACAGAAACTTCTAATCAAGGGTGTATTGGTGTTCAAAAAACTTTGTCAGTAATAGTTTCGCCAACTATTGGAATGAACGAATTGAAAGCAAATAATCAAGTAAATATTTATCCAAATCCTTTTAGCGAAACCATACATATTACTTTATTGAATAATCTAAAGCTAGAGAAAGCCATCATCTATGATTTGGTTGGTAACGAAATAATAATTTCCAATAAAAATGAAATAGATGCCAGCAGTTTAAAGTCTGGTATTTATTTAATCATGATAGTTGATAATATTGGTAATAGTTATAGTCAGAAATTGGTGAAAAATTAGAGATTCAAATACGAAAAATATAGAGACACACGGCCGATACGATCACACCACGTAGAGACACACGGTTGTAGAGACACACGGCCGTGTGTCTCTACGGCCGTGTGTCTCAACGGCCGTGTGTCTCTACAATCAAATAAATGGATAAATATAAAAACAAATACCGCATACAATCACACAGAAAACCCAATTGGGATTATTCATCAAATGCACTGTATTTTTTAACAATTGTAACACAAAACAGAGAATGTAATTTGTGTGAAATTGTAAATAATGAAATGATTTTATTTGATTTTGGAAAAATAGTGGAATGTGAATGGTTTAAATCGTTTGAAATTCGTAACGAATTGTTTCTACACGATTTTGTATTAATGCCCAATCATATACATACCATTGTGGAAATTTATAATGAAAATCGTGGTAATATTTCGACCCTGACCGATACGACCATAACCGATACGACCACGGTTGTAGAGACACACGGCCGTGTGTCTCTACACGGCCGTGTGTCTCTACAAAATAAACCAATTGAAAACGAAATATTTCAAATAATACGAAATGCACCCATTCGTTTGCCCAAATCCATTTCATCATTTATTGCAGGTTTCAAGTCTGCGGTAAATACCAAAATTGATGATTATATTGATGAACATCAATTGGATATTCCTAAATACAATAAAAATAGCCATTTTTTTCAGCCCAATTATCACGACCATATCATCAAAAACCATTTTGAATATCAAAACATTTCAAATTATATTATCAATAATCCTATGAATTGGAATAACGATAAATTTTATAATCAGATAGATTAATACAAGCTTTCGGGACATAAAGCTGTACAAAGGCTTGGATTTAGACTACAGATAGTTGCGCACAAATTTTGGCTAAAGCCAATTTATTAATTGCATTTATTTTTAAATGGGTTGAAACCCATTTCTATTCATTTGTAGGTTAATACCATCTGTGCATATAATTTATGCAATGAATAGCCCCAGATTTATCTGGGGGAAACATATGAAAACAATAAATTGGCTTTAGCCAAATAGTATATATAAATAGCTGACTATTTTTATATTTCGCATTCAGCACTTCGAACTCAGAACTTCAAAAATCCCAATTGCATAGCAAACTATACACCGTATAAATGATTGTGGTTACTGATTACTGAAACCAAATTACTTTTGACTTTTTATTTATAAAATTTAAAAACACTAAAATTTATGCAACAAAGCAATTTAGCTTTTACCAAATACTTAAAATACTGTGTAGTATTATTGGTTTTTATTATTACCGATAAATACAAAGCTACCGCACAAAGAACAGCAGTTTACGAAGACGAATCGCGTATTTACCAACGTGCTTTAGAACTTTTTGATAAAGAAAAATATGCTGCTGCGCAAAAGCATTTTGAAATGTTTGCTGGTAAAAGTAAAGATGAAGTTTATGTGGTAAATGCAAAATATTATGCAGCTACTTGTGCCATGGAATTGGCCAATAACGATGCATTGAAATTATTTCAGAGCATTATAAAAAGGTATCCACAATATGATAAAGCTGAGTTGGCTAAGTTTCAGTTAGGAAGGCATTTTTATAGAAACAAAGATTATAAAAAAGCGGTAAAGTGGCTTGCTGATTTTGATGAAAGTTATTTAAGCGAATCGCAATTATTGGAATATTACTTTATTAAAGG
>JBMOGB010000081.1:0-14428 GCA_049318585.1 Bacteroidia bacterium
AGTTGTTTCCAAGTTTCAAATATAATTTCCTACCCACTATAATTCATATAGAGCCCTAAATTTTATTCAGCGAGTTCCAACTATTGCTAAAGAAGCCTTTGAAATAGTGAAAGGAGTTTCGCTGTATATTGTTATTGGAATTGCCATTGGTGGTTTAATGCATGGGTTTATTCCAACGAATTTTTTTGAACAATATATTAGCAAAGAAAATCCTTTTGCAGTGCCTATAGCAGTGATTATTGGTGTGCCAATGTATGGCAATTCAGCGGCTGTTTTACCCATTATGGAAGTGCTGGTTCAAAAAGGAATTCCGCTAGGAACTGCCATTGCTTTTATGATGGCGGTGGTAGGATTATCAATACCTGAAGCATTGTTGCTTAAAAAAGTAATGACTACAAAAATGTTATTTATATTTTTTGGAGTGGTTACAGCATGTATTATTATTTCAGGATATTTATTCAATTTTATGCTTTAAAAAATGGAAAAAATAATTTTTGGCATTGTACTATTTCACCTCATTTTAGGACTTGGTTTGATTATTTACAAACTAGAATTTAAAAACAAAAAAAAGGAAGAAATAAAGCAATAATCAAGTCAAAAAAATGTGTAATTAAATTTAAACAATCAATAAAATGAAAACTTTTTCAATCATACTTTTCTTCAGTTTTACAATGATTTTATCGTGCAATTCAAATTCAGTAATTGAGAATAAAAACAAAGAAATTAACACAGATTCTAGTGCAAAAACCTTGTTGCCAAACAGACTAGAAATTTATGCTTTTCATGGAACTCGCCAATGCGAAACATGTAAAAACATGAAGGCAAACACAAAGGCTACTTTGGATAAATACTTTGCCAATGAATTAAATAATGGTAAAATAATTTTTCAAATTGTGGATGTGGATGATGTAAAAAATGAAAAACTTGCGGAAAAATTTCAAGCAACAGGAACTGCTTTAATGGTAAACAAAATTGTAAATGAAAAAGACAGCATCATTGATTGGAGCGATTTTGCATTCGATAAAGCCAATGATGCCAACACATACAATTCTGAATTGAAAACAAAAATAGAAACAGTTTTAAAATAAATGGAAACAGTAAAAATGCTATTTGAAAATGCAAATATGCCCATATTTGCTGCATTCCTTTTAGGTTTATTAACTGCTATTAGTCCATGCCCATTGGCTACAAACATTACTGCAACAGCCTATATTTCAAAAACATTGGTTGGCAAAAATAAAATATTGTTGAGTGGATTACTATATACTTTTGGACTTGCGCTATCGTACACTTCCATTGCTTTGATTATCATTTTAGGAGCAAGTAAATTCCATGTTGCTAAATTTTTTCAAGCCAATGGCGAAAAATTTGTTGGTCCAGTTATGATTGTCATTGGATTGATGATGTTGAACATTATTCAATTCAATTTTTTAGGTAAAAGTAATTTCATTGAAAAACTACAAGACAAATTTAAAGACAAAGGATTATTAGGTGCATTTTTGTTGGGTGCATTGTTTGCAATGGCATTTTGCCCATATAGTGGAGCCATGTATTTTGGTATATTAATTCCAATGAGTATAAAAAGTAGTATTGGTTTTGTATTGCCTTTATTTTATGCACTTGGCGCAGGAATATTAGTTTTATTTTTTACCTTTTTAATTGCATTTAGCATGCAAAAAGTTGGCAAATATTTTAAAGCCATTTCAAAAATTGAGAAGGTTATGAGATTGGTTTCTGGGGTACTTTTTCTGCTTACTGGCATCTATTATATTTTGATATATTTGAAAGTAATTATGTAACTTTTAAATCATTGATCAGCAAATAAATAAATTATCTTTCCACCATAAAATCGATGAAATAAATTGATTTTAAACAAATACAAAAAATGGAATTCATAGATTATTATAAACTTTTAGAAATACCAAAAACAGCTAACGAAGCAGAAATAAAAACTGCCTTTAGAAAGTTGGCAAGAAAGCATGTGATTTAGATTTGTTGCATAAAATGGAAGATGATTTTTCGGAAAAATTGATAACTTCCAATCCTGAAAATATTTTTATCATTGTTGAACTTTTAAATTTCAATTGGAATCCAATTTTAAATAACACATTTATAAAAACAGATATTTTAAACAAACAAAAACCTATTTGTAAATAATAAATACTTACAAAACATATGAAGAAACCAGCCACCAAAGATTTAATATTTGTGAGCATTCAATTGGCATTATTTATTGCTTTTTTGATTCCAGTTTCACTATTTCCTTTTCAAATAAATGATGTGTTCAAATACACATCCCTCCTACTTTCGTCCATAGGATTTGCCACCATATTTGTAGCATTTATTCAGTTAGAGAAAAACCTAACTCCTTTCCCCACACCTAAAGAAAATGGGTCATTAATACAAACTGGATTGTACAAATTTGTTAGACATCCAATTTATTCAGGAATCATTTTGGCAACGATTTTCTTCGGTTTATATCAACAAAGTTTTTGGAAAATTAGCATTGGAATTTCATTATGGGTTTTGTTTTATTTTAAATCGGAATACGAAGAAAAAAAGCTTTGTGAAAAGTTTAAAGAATATCCAAAATATAAAGAAAGTACGATAAGGTTATTTCCGTTTTTGTAAGTTAAGTAGGAAATTTATGAACTTATGAAAAACCTATTTACAATAAAAAATTGAACCACTCCCGATAGCTATCGGGAGTTACATAGAAAACATAGTTTTATTCTGTTTATAAAATATAAAAATTACAAGTATTATAAATCATTCAAAATGCAAAATTCAACCTTAGGTAAATACATTTCGACTTCGCTCAATGTCCGCGGTCGTTGAGCGAAGTCGAAACGAATATCAATTAGAATAAAATGCTTAAGTATAATCCAAAATTCAACATCTAACTTTTACAATAAACAACACCGCGTTCATTCAAGTATTTCATAATATAATGGAAACAATTTTGGTGTTTGCCAACTAATTCTGGTGGAAAAATTCCTTTATTGGCAAACAATCCTTCTAAACATAAATTAGCAACGGCAGTAGCAGTATAACCAGTTGTTCTAGCCATGGATGAAGTTTGAGTTTTCGCACAATATTCATCGTATAAATTATAAACTATTTCTACTGTTTCTCCAAGTTCATTGGTGCCTTTTAAAGTAATACGCATAACGGTAAACTCTTCTTCGTTTTCACCTAATTTCCATTCATTGAATAATATTTTACTCGTAAAATCTAATGGAGAAATTTCTAGGCCATTTACCATTATTTTATCATTGCTAAAAAAACCACTTTCTTTTAAAACCCTAATGTATTCAACATGTCCGGGATATCTTAAAGTTTTTTCTTTCCTGTTTTTTATATGCGGCATGGTAAATAAAATAGACCTTAATCCATCGGAATTAAACGATTCAAGCGTTCCTACTTTATCAAATTCTACCAACTCACAATCGGTTAATGGTTCACGAATAATGATGTTTCCGTTTTCTACATATCGCGCAGGTCGGGTGTATTCTTCAATTACATCAATAGGCGAAAAAGGTGCTTTATAACAAAATGGCCATTTCTTTATTTTGGGTAATCCACCCACCAAACATTCAAAATCGGTAAGTTTTAGTTTTTCGTTATAGTAACCCAAAATAATATTTCCCATTCCTGGTGCTACTCCGCAATCAACAATGGCAGTAACATTTTGTTGAATGGCTAATTCATTTAAATCGAAAGCATTTTCGGGGAAAAATGAAATATCAACCACATTTTTTCCGGCTAAAATTATTTGTTTTAAAGTTTCAAATCCTAAAAAACCAGGAACGGCACAAATCACTAAATCATAATTTTGAATAGCTGTTTTTAATTGCAAATGATTGCAAACATCTAATTGCAAAATTTGCAATGAATTACATTTTTGTTTTACAAAAGCTAACCTTTCTTCATTCAAATCAGTGAGTGTTACTTGGTGTAATTTCGATAAATCGATGGCCATGGCACTGCCCACCATTCCTGCTCCTAAAACTATTATATTACTCATTTAAATATTACTTATTATTTATAATTTCAATTTACTCTTTTTAGTTTTTCACTTGCCAAAATGGTTTTTTCTAATCTTGAAATTTGTGTTGCGGTTTGTTTAGCATTCATTATCCAATGTATCATTACTTTTTTATAGGATGGTGCTTGTGCAATAAAAAAATTCCAAGCAACTTCATTTTCCATAAACTTTTGCTCAAATTCAACACTTAATTCCTTGGGCTCAATTTCAAAACTGTATATACCCGATTTTTCTTCTTTCCTATGTTTGTAAGCAGTTATTCCAGCTGGTTTCATCAAACCTTTTTTAGTTAATTCAGCTACTTTATTGATGTTAATATTACTCCAAATACTTGTAGGTTTTCTGGGTGTAAAACGAATCATGTAACTGTGTTCATCAATAGATTTTCGAACACCATCAATCCAACCATAACACAAAGCTTCATCTACCGATTCCGACCAAGTGATACTTGGTTTACCACTATTTACTTTAAAATAACCAACCAATAATTCAGTTTCGTTTTGATGATTTTTAGCAAGCCAATTTCTAAAATCTAAAGGAGTCGAAAAAAATATTGGTTCCATAAAAATCATATTTTCAAACAAATTTATTTTTCAAATATGAATAAAAAAAATTGAAAACTAAGGTTCATAAGTTAAAGCAATTGCAAAGAAAGGATAGCCAGGATAATTTCTTAACTGCCCAAAAGGATTGATGCCTTTATAAGCATGAAAAAGTAAACTCATGGAGTGATTGTTTTCTGATTTAGGGTTAAATTTCCAACCATAATAAAAATTGAAATTCCAAGTCATTTTCTCTGTCATTTCTTTTGTTTCCCAAACATCATTTACTTTTTTAAATTCGGGGACTCCATACTGTACCCTATATCTAGCTTCAAACGAAAGTAAATTCATTACTCGTTTGCTAGCCATAAAGCCACTTGCTCTTTGAAATTGATATTGCAAATAAAATTCACTGTTTTTATTGCTTTGTTGTAAATTTACTGGTGCTGTTAATTCCGATTCTGGTCTTACACTGAACCAGCCATAACCTCTATCACTAATTCTATATGACCCTCCAATTCTATAGGAATGTATATTTTCTCGCGTGTTTGAAGGATCGTTAATAGTTAATTGCAATTCAGTATATTCATAAGATACATTTAGCCTAGTAATAGGGAATTTTTCATCTTTTCTATAAGAAGTAATTTCATCGCCCAAATGCGTACATTCATGAAAAATTGGTAGCCATGAAATTGAAATATTTTTCAAATACTTATATCCAGTAAAATACCGAATGGCTCTAATTCGTGGTGAACCAAAACGATAATCTGTATTTATTACAGCAGCAGTTACAGGATCCCACATGTCTTCCAAAACATGAATACTTAGTGGCAAAGATGCTGCAATTCCCCATTTATATCCTTTCCCAATTTTACCGAAATTATAAGCAAAAAGTGGCGCATCTATGCCTAAATGAACTTCTACAACTGGCCTTTCAAATCGGGCAGTTTGTGCCAAAAGATTATACTCTGAGTAACTTTTAGAATAACCAGTTTCTATTTTTGAAATGGTGCTGTGCATTTCAGCAACAAATGGTTTACCATAATATGCTTGTTCAAATAATCCATCAAATATGGATGTTGAAGTATCTTGACTGAATGCTTTTACAGCTATAAAAGTAAAGTACATTATAAAAAAATAAGTTTTAGTTTTCATCAAATTTTACATATTATATTTAAGTATTTTATATGTTTTAAAGTATTTGAATTTTTAATTACTAAATATAAAAACCTATAAAACAATGTGCTAAAATAAAGATATTTATAGTAAAATTACTAGAAATTGAATGACAGATATTTTATAATTAGCCATTTAAGTTCACATATAAAGTAATAAATAATGTGATTTCAAGATATTGATTTTTTTGAAATCAATATTTTGGTTTTATAAAATTAATATTACCAACTAATCCAATACTAAAATTATAAACCGAAAAGTCATCATACAATCGGTCATTAACTAAGTAGCTATATTCAGGAATTGTGATACACATTTGTCCAGAAAGTGCTATGTATTTATTGAAATGATAACAAATGGTTGTTGCCAATTCTAGTCTTACAAATGAATTAGGCGTTTGCCTATATAAAACAGTAGCGGTGTCAAAAATATTATAATAGTTAATTAAAAAAATACGTGGAGAAAACAATATAGAAAAGTTGTTTTCTTTAACACCATAATCGCCTTGTAAAGTTAATCTACTATAAGCAGCTTCTTTGTATTGAATTTCGGTAATTCCTTTTCCGTAACTTTCCACATAATTAGATGTAAATCCTTTCCCTCCAATCAAAAAAAGCTCTTTGATTGTTTTCGATTCTTTCGTTTTCTTTTTAAATAAACCAATTCCAATTTCACTGAAGTGATGTTTGTCTATAGAAAAATTGAACGATGAATAATCATTTCTTCTTTCACCCATATCGCAGTAATTAGCAATGATTCCAATATTATTGGTAACCGATAAACTTGCTTGTGCTTCAGAGCCATTGAAACTTTGGTGAACTCCAATTTGCAATTGGCCTTTGTGCTCAAATGCAGGTACATTGATTACATTTTGCTTATAAATTCCACACGATGAAATAAGGAAAACAATCAGAATAAAATGCAAGTATTTCATAATGAAATTTTACTCTTTTATTATTTTTTGAGTGAATTTTTGATTGTTTTCTAAAATAATATTTATCAAATACATTCCATTTTGAAATGATGATAAATCGAGTTTAGTTTTAATTT
Source organism: Bacteroidia bacterium (assembly GCA_049318585.1). Taxonomy (GTDB): domain Bacteria; phylum Bacteroidota; class Bacteroidia; order UKL13-3; family UKL13-3; genus JAAFJM01. The sequence continues at coordinate 6,817 of JBMOGB010000081.1, forward strand.
CTGGTTTTGAAAAGTGCTTAGTAAATAATTCTTTTCCCATTAAATCAAACACAATAATTTTATCAATTTTCAAGCTACTTACATTTTCAATTTCAACAATTCCATTGCTTGGATTAGGAAACAATTTCAATTGATTTTTATCTATCATTTCATCTAAACTTTCGTTCTTAATTGGTGGAGGAATTTCGAATGATTCAGTTCCATCAAAAGTACTATTTGAAGACCCCTGATTAGCTTTGTAACCAAGTCCACGTCTAGCAAATGCTTTCCAAAGTAAATCTTTGTTCTCAAATTTATTATTCAATGAATCAGCCAATAAAATAGCATCTCTGGCATCTACAAATCCAGGTGAACAAGGTTGTAATTTCAAACCATCCATTACCAATTGCATAGCTTTATTGTTACCTAATTTTCCATTATATATATCGTTACTAAAACCATATTTATCAACTAAATCCCATAAAATATCGTACAAAACAGTGCACCAAACAAAGCCAACAAAATGAACTTCAGAATTTGTTTTTATTGAATTATAAGTGGCAGGGTTTACAGACATATTTCTACTATAAGGATAATCTCTAATGCCAACACCTAAAGTATCTTCACCAATTAAATAAGTTCCAATTCCTCTTCCTATTTGAGGATTATCGGTAGCTTTTGCTGTTAGTGCTAAAGCAAAAAAATCGCTCCAGCCTTCACCACCTTGTTCACCATTTGACAAACAACTTGTGTTATTTGGCCCGCCAGTTAACCTGTTCGAAAGTCCATGAGTATATTCATGAATAATTACCCCATTATCTAAATCACTGTCATAGTATTTTGGACCACCACTTGAATCAACTAACGTTACATTGATAGTAACATTATTATTCAAATTATTTTTTAGTTGTTCACCAAAAGATTGACTAATCATTACAGAAGGTATGGTAATTAATTTATCTAATCCATTTCCTCCAGAGCCCATTGAAAAAGGAGCTCCAGGAATATTATTGATAATTATGGCAGCTTTTGCGCCAGCTAATTGAGCATTGTAAACCTTGTTTACAAAAAAACAATCTCCTCTGTCAATCAATGCAATTTTATTGGTTAAATTATTTACCAAACTACTACAACATAAATTTGGAGTAATGGTATTGTCTAAACCAATTTCTAAATTTCCATTTACACCACTAGCATTTAATATTGGACCAAATGAACTTGTTGCTGATAAATATTGGCCTTTTATCGAATCTGGACTTATAATATTAAATATATTATTGGAAGAGCCAGCTTGCCAAATAAACATTTGCATTACCGGATTGTAGCCATCAGGAGGTGTGCTAAAATTAGCATTATTGGTTCCACTTCCATCTTGTGCATCGGCAAAAACAAAATCATCATCCCCAAGTCCATTTTTATAATTTTTTTGTTGAAAATTACCAGCATCTTCATCAAAACCATAATTATAAAAAACATCGTGAACTATGTTATTCCAATAAAACAAATTTGTTATAGCAGCACTCACATATTTTGTAGGATAATCATTTGAATTCATAGGGAAATCAAATTCTAGATTTACTCCACCATTTGGTGCAAATCCATTAGAACTATCTTGGTCTAAAGTATCTTCTTTAGCAAAAACATTATTGCCTCGAGTAGTAGTAAATTCTGCACCTGCAATACCATTTACATCGTGCCAACCATAAGGCGAAGCTTTATCATTAGCGGGATTATTTACCAATGTTCTATTTCCAAACGATGGACTTTCAAAAGGAATTGCAAAAACATTATAGCTTCCGTTTCCAGTTTTTCCTAATGTTTCATTTTCGGGGAAAGTGAAGTAAAAACTATCTTTTTTTTTTACTTTTTTTATTATTTTTTTGGTATCACAATCAGTTTTCCAATTGTTTTCATCTATTACTTTTCCTGAATTTACATCCACTCTTTTGTTCCACCAATCACCAGTTTTATCGTTATAAAATTCTACATTCCAAACTTTATAAAGCAAACTATCTTTCAATAAATAAAACATTTTAGATTTTATTTCTTTGCTCGAAGCATTTTTATCAACCACAATATATTCATTAGAAATGTTCTTACTTTTGGCCAAAGAAAATTTAACCTTTTTCCCTAATTGCGAAGCAACATTTGTTACTGCTTGTGTGTAATTTATTGCATTTTTGGGTTCAATTACAATATTTGAGGCATTATTTATAAAACTATTATTAAATGAAACTACATTTCCGTTTTTATCAAAATGCAAAGCTGAATTGGCGTTAAATATTTCAATATTGTTTACCGTTTGACGAAAGTAAACATGAGTTACACCATTGCTTTTTGAAGTATATTGGGAAGAAATGATATAACCATTTGCTTTTAAATTAATTCCTTTAGAAATGAGTGTTTCGTCAATTTTTTCTTTACTAATTTGAGCAAAAGTTATGCTTGTAAAAAGCAATAAAATAATGGTAGATGATAGTTTTTTCATATATGATAAAATGGTTAAATAAATTGCAATTTGGAAAGAAAATTCCTATTCGGTTTTGGTAATCTTTTTACTGAAATTTTTATTCCCAATCGTCACATTTACCATGTAAATTCCTTTGGGTAAATAACTAATTTCAATTGGATTCAAAACATTGGTTTTGGATAATGTTAAATGCTTTTGTTCTTTGCCTTGAGCATCAAAAATAGAAATATTAATATCATCATTAATATTCAAATTATTAATTTCTAAATACAATAAATCATTGGCTGGATTTGGATATAAATTAATGGATTCTATTAGTTTGTTTTCGTTTACACCAACTACAGAAGTGTTGTCGAAAATGACAAATTTTTTGTGTAAATTATGGTCAATAACTACAGAACTAATTACTAATAAAGGTTCTTTTTTAAAAGGTTGATACCAGGCATATTCAATGGTTAAAGAATAAGAATTTACTGGAGGATTTGAATCGCCAATGTATATTAATGATTTGGTTCGAAGTACATTTGGAACTGTTTTATTTGGAAGTCTTAATGAACCCCAAGCATCGGCATTGAACACATATTTACCTGGCCCAACAATTGCGCCTGGATTGGTTACAGCCGAAATACTATCGGTAAATGATTGTCCGTATGTAATTGGAAATTTATAATAACTCAAAGGCAAAGTATTATAGTTTTGATCATAAATATTTTTTTCGACAAAACCATAATAAACCGATTTTGAAGTATTTGAATTATCCCAATAAGAATACACAGAACCAATGCCATCTGTTCTACATAATTTTGCATTTGGAAACTTAGCAGCATAAAGTGTATTGGCTGGGTCAAGGTATACCCTTTCAATAAAAATATCTTGCTTTATGGAAGTTGAAAAATCCCAAGAAACATTAGCTCCACTAACACCTGGAGGGACCAATATTGAATCTAACGACATCAAAATAGTATCGCCTTTTACAGGTAAAACATTCGAATAAATTTGAGGTTGTGCTTTAATTGAGGTAACAACAAAAAGTAAAATAAATACTGTAAAAATGTTTTTCATAAAAAAGTAATTTTTAAACAAACATATACTTTTTGAAGTAACAAAAAATAAATAAGTTGTATAAAATCAAAACCACTATTTTATTTTTGATTGTACCAACCAATTTATAATGTTGGCTTTACTTAGTATTTTACCAATAACTACATAACTGGAATCATCAAGAGGATTGTTACCTTCAAAATTTTCAGACATAACACCAATATCTGGTTTGTAATAATTTGAATGTATAAATTTAACTGTATCGTTATATTTAAAAATAAAACCAACATGACAATCTAAACCAACTATATACAAACCATTACTTTTGTTCAAAATATAATTTTTTATATTTCCAATAGGCTCATTTCTAAAACGTTTTATATCGTTACTGAATTTCTTTATAAATACTTCAGATGCTAAATTTTGCCCATTCAACTCTCGGAATATCAAAACCAGCATCATATAAAATTGTCGTTACAAAATAGCCGCATGCAATTGACCCAAATTTCGGAATTCTTGTTTGACCATAAAAACTCCACGATGTTCCATACCATTGAGTAAAAAATTCATTTATAATTGTTTTATATAAGTAAAATTGAGCAACCTCAATAATGGAATCTTGCCGTTTAATTGAATGTGTTTTTTTATAAATTACACCTAGTTTCATTTGCTTTTGATGCACGCTTGATATGAGTTCTTCATAGGTTTTCAAATTATTTTGTGCTAAAACAAAATTCTGAATAAAAAAACCTAACAAGAATATTATTACTTTTTTTGTAGTTCCTTTAAAAATGTAAATTGAAATTGATTTCATATACTTTGTGATGATAATTGCTATCTCATCAACGTAAAAGTACCTGTTTTAGTAAAAATGGTTTCTAAAGAAATGGAAGAGTAACTAACGCTATAAAAATAAACTTCCATAGGCAAAGGATTTCCATTAAATGTTCCATTCCATTTGCTTTCAAAATCATTGGTTTCATAAATTAATTCACCCCAACGGTTATAAACTTTTAAGTTAAAAACATCAATGTATTTACCTTTAAAATTCAAATAATCATTGATATTATTTCCTTCAGGTGTAAATGCATTTGGCATATAAAACAATGGCGTACAAGCATCTTTTATAATGATGGTGTCGGTATTTGTGCATCCAAATTGATCAATTACAGTATGCCAATACATTCCAGCTTTGTTTATAATTGTGGTTGTATTTGTTTCATTTTGAGGAAACCAAACATTGCTTGCAAACTTATTAGCTGTTAATGAAATAGTATCATTATTATCGGTACATAAAAATTTAGGACCCAAAATATTGACTACAGGAATTGGTTTTTCAGTAACTTGAATGGTATCAAAAGTCCAACAAAAAGTGTCTTTTATAGCCAATATATTTTTACTAGATTTATTTACTAAAATTTGTTTGGTTGTATCCTTATTATTCCACAAAAAGCTATAGTAATCGGGATAAAAATTACTCCCAATTGTTATACTACTTTTTTTGCAAAAAAAAGTGTCAGGATAATATAATAAAGGAGGTTTAGGCTTACTATTTATTGTAAAAGTATCAATTCTAACACAACCATTTTCAGTTGATTTTAGCCAATATTTACCAGTGTTGTTATAGGTAGAAAAAGAGTCGATACTTCCATTGCTCCATAAATATTTGGGTGCATTTGATTTTAAAATAATTTGCAAATCATCGTTATCGCAAATGCTAGAATCACTCACTAATTTATTGTAAATATTTGGTGTTTTAAAAATAAAAATGGAATCCATAAAACTACTACCATCAGGTAAAGTATTTGTAATCCAAATCTTTGATTCTTGTTTAAAAAATCTTGTTCTTTGGCTTGTATCTTTGTCAAACCATTTAAACTTTAAAATACTGTTTTTTACATCTACTTTTACACTATCAAAGGCATTACAAAGGTATTTTGTTTCTATACCTTGCTTTACAATTAAACTCACATCATCAATAAAAACATATGATTGACCTAATAAATTTAAATCTGGTTTTCCTGTAGAAATGCTATAAGGAGTACATTGATAATCTTTTAAAAAATTACCCATTATTAACCATTCTTCTCCTCCACTTGCTTTAAAAGTTCCTGTAATTTTATACCAAGTACTTGTATCGATTAAAGGTGTTGTATTTGTAACTTGAGGAACAAAATTCAATTCAGTTTTCAATGTAAAATCTTCATTTTTAATTACTGAAAAAAAAACCGAAACATTTGCTACAGATTTAAAACCTGTTGGCGATAAATAATAAGTAAATTCATATTCAGTTCCTGCAGTTAAAGGTTGAATCAATTTTACTTGTAAATATTCTCTAAAACCATCAAATGAAGTACTAAAATTATAGTAATTTATGAGACCAACATAAGCATTTCCTTGATTTGGAAACTGATATCCTGCCTCATTTGTTGGAACTCCAGCAGTGTTATTAGTTAAATTACATGAATTAAAATAATCAGGAGTACCAATAGTTGGCCTCATCCAATTTTGAACAGTTGGGAAAATATTTACAGAAATATCAATTGCCGAGTTGGCTTTTGGACAATCGTTAAATAATTCAAAGCTACCATTAGGCACTAAGTTAGTTTGAGCTTTGAGCATAAAATGCAATAAGCTAAAAAAAGTAATTAGTGATATTTTGATTGAAAATTTAATGATATTCTGCTAGGTGTTTTATTACTTTATTCAACATTAAATATTGCATTTTATTCCATTTCCGAATTATAAAGCGCATAAAAATAATATTTTAAAACAAATAAACGTATTGTTGCCCTAAATTATAATTATGACCATTACTTTATTCATTATTATCGCCACATGTGTAATTAGTTTTTTGTGCTTCAATAACGAAGACTCAAAAATGAAACTAATATTTCATCCATACACCATCAAACGGTTTCCAAACCAATGGATGCGCTTTATAAGCGGTGGTTTTATTCATGCTGATTATATGCACTTAGGTTTTAACATGTTTGCTTTGTATAGCTTTGGCAATTTTTTGGAAACTCAATTCTTTCCAATTGTTTTTGGCGATTTTTATAAAATGTCGTACATATTATTTTACATAAGCGCCATTGCAGTAGCCGATATTTATACTTTTTTTAAACATCAAAACAATCAAAACTATTATTCTCTAGGAGCTTCTGGTGCAGTTTCTGCGGTGATTTATGCTTGCATTTTGTTTGCTCCAAACTTAAACATTATGGGAATGCCGGGTTGGCTGTATGGTTTTTTATATTTGGCTTTTTCGAGTTATGCTTCCAAGAAAAACATTGGAAACATAGCACACGATGCACATATTTGGGGAGCTATTTATGGTTTGTTACTTCCACTAATTTTTAAGCCTAGTTTGTATATTGATTTTTTGAATAAAATAATTCACTAAAATACAAAACCAACTCTAAAAACTAATGGGTCACGATTTAAACTAGTTTTAGTATCATGCAATAAATCGTACAACGCCATAATATAAATACCTGAACCTCCGGGCATATAACCTCCTCCAACGTACATGCTATTACTGAACTTCGATAAATTTGTTCCAGTAGATTCTATATAATAATTATAACTTAAACCCATGTATTCAACATGAGCAAAAATGTTGTCATTAATTAAATACCTACTGAATATACCAGGACCATAAGCATTGATATTTAACTTAAAATCTGCACCAGTATAATAATCTCTAAAAGTTTGAGAACTATAAATGTACAAAGGATCTATTCCTATTTGAAATTTATCTGTTAGTTTATATCCAATAATTGGTTGAATTAAAAAAATAGAATAATTAGTACTGAACCATAAATCAATATTTCCACCATAAAACATTTTATCTTTCCAAGAATCTTTTTTGCCATAAGTAGCATCTGCTTTTTTTTGCTCATCTTGTTTTTGAGTATCTAATTCACGTGTTTTACGTTGTGCCCAAAGACCATTTGTGAAAATAAATATTGTTATTATCGTAATTATTATTCTATTCATAGTATGATGTTAATTATTTGCTTCAAATTTATTGCGTTTATTTTGGTTATTCCAATCCTTAGTTATTAATTTGACAACTATCAAACTAATTAAGTTGCAACATGACAAAAATACACAATT
>JBMOGB010000082.1:0-14334 GCA_049318585.1 Bacteroidia bacterium
TAGCAAATATTAGCACTCCCGATGCAAAGTCAATAACTATTCAACCTTGGGAAAAAAACATGTTACAAGCCATTGAAAAAGGAATTGTTATTTCAAATTTAGGCTTTAACCCTAGTAATGATGGAACAATTATTCGTATTATATTACCACCTTTAACTGGCGATAGAAGAAAAGAAATAGCTAAAAAAGCAAAAGGCGAAGCCGAAACTGCTAAAATAGCCATTAGAAATATTAGAAAAGACACCAACGAAACCATTAAGAAATTACAAAAAGATGGTTTGCCAGAAGACGAAGCTAAAAACACTGAAACCGGTGTTCAAAAAACTACTGATGCTTATATAAAAAAAATAGAAGAACTTTTAGCAATAAAAGAAGCAGATATTATGCAAGTTTAAACTTTTAAAAAATACCTTTTTTACAAATAGCAATGATTCGATTTTATTTTCAATCATTGCTATTTTTTCAGTACAAAACTTAAAAATAACCAATTGAAAATAAAAAACATTGATATCAAGCCAATTTTAAAAACAACTGCAAAAGTAATTGGCATTTTGTTTCTAGTTATCATATTGGGCTATTTTTCATTAAGAGGTTATTTTTTAAACAAAGCAATTGACAAAGTTTCGGCTAAATTTAAAAAGGAATACAATGCAGATTTTAAAATTGAAAATGCTTCATTTAAAGGATTTAGCGGAATAGCTTTAGAAAAAATAACTTTGGTTCCAAATAACCACGATACACTTATTCGCATTGATTATTTTACTGCAAGTGTTAGGTTTTGGTATTTGTTAATAGCCGATGTGAGAATAAAAGACATTGGCTTAAAGATTGGTTTTATTCAATTGGTAAGACGCGGAGAACACAAAAACTTTGAGGATTTTATAAATAAAAAAGATTCTACTTTACAAGATTCCTTGGAACTAGAAAATCAGGAAGAACCAATAAAAAAAGTGAATTATGCTAAATTGGTTTATAAATTAATGTCGAGGTTATTTGCCCAAGTTCCTAATGAAGTATTGATTGAAAACTTTGATTTGCGATTGGTTGATAATGAAAAAAATGTATCATTTAATTTAGAAAAACTTTCGCTCAATAAGCAAATATTTGATAGCTACATCAATGTAAAAACGAACTCAACTTCACAAATTTGGGAAATAAAAGGAACTGCAAATCCTAAAAAACATCAAGCCGATTTAAACTTTATAAGAACCGATTCTCAAATGGTTCAAATTCCATATTTAGATGAAAAGTTTGGAATAAAAACAGGCTTTAATAATATTCGATTTCAGTTAGATGGTTTTACTTTTGATGATGAAATGTTAAGTATTACTGGTGCTGCCGCAATAGATAGTTTAATGCTAAACCATGCAAGAGTTGCCAAAACTGATGTAATTATAAACCATGCAGATGTAAATTACAAATTCCTATTTGGACCTGATTTTTTGTCGTTAGATAGCACAACTATAGTTACATTTAACAACACAAAATTCCATCCTTACTTTAATTTAACTGAAAGAAAAGCAGAAGAGCAAAAAGAAAAAAGAGCACCAAGAAATAAAGAAAATATGTTCTATAAATTCTTTAACAAATACTTGGTTACCATGAGTATTCAAACAGATAAAACACCTGCTCAAGATTTTATAAATTCATTGCCAGCGGCTTTATTTAGTCATATTCAAGGCATGGAGGCCACTGGAAGTTTTACTTATAGGTTAGACTTTAACTTAGATATTCATCAACCAGATAATATGGTTTTTGAAAGTAATATTGAAAAAGATAATTTACGAATTAGTCGTTATGGAGCAGCAAATTTGTCAAAACTTAACGAAAGCTTTATGCACACTCCTTACGAAAAAGGAAGGGCATTGCGATCATTTATTGTTGGTGCTGAAAACCCAAATTTCACAAGTTATGAATTGATTTCTCCATTTGTAAAAAATGCCATTTTAACAACCGAAGATCCTTCATTTATGTACCACCGAGGATTTGTGAATGAAGCCTTTAGGCAATCGATTGCAAAGAATATTAGGTCAGGAAAATTTGCTCGTGGGGCAAGTACTATAAGCATGCAATTAATAAAAAATGTTTTCTTAACCCGAGAAAAAACAATGGCTAGAAAGCTGGAAGAAATCTTGTTAGTTTACATACTCGAAAACAATTATATAGTTTCTAAAGAACGCATGTTTGAAGTATATTTGAATTTGATAGAATGGGGACCAAATGTATATGGAATTGGTGAAGCATCGCGTTTTTATTTCCAAAAATCGGCCAATGAATTAAACTTAAACGAAGCATTGTATTTGGCAAGTATTGTACCTAGTCCAAAAGGATTTATGTATAAGTTTGAAAAAGATGGAACCATTAGACCTTACATGGAAAAATCGTTTAAATTTATTGCCAATAAAATGGTAAGCCGCAGCCTAATTCAACCAGAAGATACCATCGGATTAAATTATAAAATTAACATTACAGGTGCTGCTAAAACTTATATATTCAAGAATGATTCTATAGTAAGTGATAGCATCATTATTGATGAAAATGGAATCATAGAAAGTACTGAGGAGAAGTAACAGCAATTACTTAACCAATGGAATTTTAGAAGGATAATTATTCCAAAACCAATTTCCATATTCATCTTTAAATATCATTTGGCTGGTAGCTTTTTGAATAACAAAATTGCTGTAATTAAATTTCTTTCCTGAAATTCGTATTTTAACAGAATTTTCTGCACTTTGAGGTTTAAAAGTATAACGAACTCTGCGCGTACATTCAAATAGTTCCAAATCGTTTGATATATGAGAATCGTAATGAAAAACCTGGTCTCCATTGCTATTATATTCAGTGTATTTTAAATTTGGGAAACCATAAATACTGTTTTTAGCTCTACCCCAATATGAAATTGTTAAACTATCGGATATTGGTAATTTACCTTCATAAACAATCTGATCTCCAGATTTATTTAAAATATCATCATTGTTTTTATACAATTCATTTGAATTGACATTTGATTTTAAATAAAAAAATGGAGCAATAGAATCTAAACAAAATACATTTGATTGATTTTTTATTAGGTGCCATTTTTTATTCAATACTTCATTCATTTTGTTTTGGTAAATAGTTTTTATTTCCGATGGATTTAGTGAATAAAAATGAATGTCATTTATTGAAATAATTGGATGAGCAATTGCCAAAATTTCCTTTTCGTTTTCACTTAATTCATCGTTAGTAACTACTAATAATAAAGGTTTTATACTATCTATATAGTTCAAATAAGCTTTTGGTAAAAATGAATTAGAAGTAAATTGCGCTATTTGTAAGCCTTGATTTATTCCTGTTCTCGACATCATGTAATTTACCAATGGCAAACCACTTTGATAAGAAATTTTCATGGCATTGAATATTGATTGATTGGAACCTGCAAAGCCAGCTTTTTCATTGCCAATTGTAAAAAAAGGAAATGCTACAATGGCTTGATAACTTGAAGTATTGAAATTATGTTTTGATACAATTGGGTTTAAATCTTGTTGAAAAAAACTGTCAGCAAGTGTAGTTTCGTTCAAATGCGATAATGTTTTGTGTGTTATTTTTATTCCTTCAAATAAACTAATAACTAATATTATTGGCAACAAATATTTTTTCCAATTATTGTTTTCTTCTTGCGATAATTTGTATAAATATAAAAAGAAAAACACACTAAAAATAAAAAAGAAAATCCAAGCAAAACGACCAGGAGAACGAAATTGAGCCAAAGGTGTAATGTATTCAATTATTACATCAAAAGGTGGCATATATAAAGGAAAAGCTGCTCCAATACATAATGCTAATAATGCTAAAATAATATAGGGTTTAAATTCAATTTGACCACTAAAATTCAATTTGTCAAAATCCCATTTTTTATTTTTATAAGTTTCTTTAAAAAAATAATAAAGAACAAAAGCAGTGAAAAATAAAGCAAAAAAACCCAAATAGGCATGACCTTCAAAATCGTTTTTTCCTACCTTTAAAAAGTCAGGTATAAATGCGTTAAAAGGGCTGTTTTGATTAAAGAATATGCTGCTATAAGATGTCCTATATGATAAGAAACCATAAGGAAATGCAACCCTATCAGGCACATTATCCATAACACCCATAAAAATTTTAAATATTATCATTGGTAAAAACGATAATGGAATATAAGTTTTAGCTATTTGCAATAAATTGGGTTTTGAGTAATTACTTAACAATACTTTAGCAATGCTTGAAAACATAAAAAATATTAAAGCCAATGCCAAATAATAAACATGCAAAAAGGTAAGTGCTAAAATAATTAAAATGGTAAGTATAACTAAATACCATTTGTTTTTTGAGGTACTTATTTTAATATCTAACAACCAAAAAAGTGGAATTACAAAGCTATAAGCTAAAGCATAGTGACCTGCCAATCGCTCTATTTGTGGATTTAAAAAAGTAATTGCAACAGCAATAAAAAAGCTGTAATAGTTTGATACATGGTAGTTTTTTAGAATTTTATAAAGCACTAAAACAGTAATTGGAAACGATGCTAATAGTAAAATATTAAATATTGCTACTGCATGTAAACTTAAATCTAGTCCCAAATATTGAAGACTTTTTATAGTTAAAACCAGTAAGGGTTGATTATCGGTAAATGTAATTAAATCGCCAAATGGATATGCCATTCCACTAAAATGAAAGCCAGATTCGAACTTTAAATAATACAAATATGTATAATAATTTTTTATTCCATCGTGGTTGGTGCTAAAAAAATAGCTGTTCAAATTAGTCAATCCATTAGGAATAACTGCAAAGAAAAATAGGAAAAATATTATTCCTGATAAAAATAAAACTATTATTGCCTCAAAATTCTTTTTCATTTTAAATGAGTAGTAAAAAACTGTCGATCGTATTGCCTTGTTATAATCCTGATAAAAACTGGGTGGCGAATATATTAATAAGATACAATGAAATTGCGCAACATTTAAAAAATTATTCAATAAATGTAATAATTGTGAATGATGGTAGTTCTCAAAACATTGATGGTGAGCTTTCTGAAATTGAAAAAAAATTACCTAACTGTCAAATAATATCATACCCAGCTAATAAAGGAAAAGGTTTTGCAATTAGAAAAGGAGTAGAGGCTGCATTTGGCGATTATATAATTTACACAGACATAGATTTTCCTTATACCAATGAAAGTATTTTAGAAATTGTAAATAAACTTGACAATAGCGATATTACAATAGGTACAAGAGGTTTGAGCTATTATAATAATATTCCAGCACATAGAATTTTCATATCAAAGCTGCTTAAATTTTTAATAAAAACATTGCTCCAAATTCCAACAGACGATACACAAGGCGGCCTTAAGGGAATGAGAAATGAAGTGAAACAATATTTTTTACAAACAGAAATTAATCGATATTTATTTGACTTAGAGTTTATTTGTATTGCCTCAAAAAACAAACTGAATATTGATCTCATTCCTGTTGTTTTAAACGAAAATACAATTGTTCGTAAAATGAATTTGAAAGTAGTTTCGAAGGAAATGATAAACTTTTTCAAGGTTTATACTAAAATGGTTTTTAGCTAATTTGTTTTCTACTAAAATGTTTATGGAATCAAATAATAACAAAACTAAAATAGTAATTATAGGTTTTTTGTTTTTAAGCATTTTTCATTTTTTTTACTCAATTTCTGTAATTAATGATGGGCATAATTGGGGTGGCGATTTTGCCCTATACATAAGTCAAGCTAAAGCCATTGTTAATGGAACTACTAATACATTATTTGAAGCCAGTAAAGCCAGTTGTGAAGGTTCTTTCGAAAGAATGAATCCTGATGTATATCCAGTAATTTTTCCATTAATGCTATCCCCAATTTATGTTTTTTGGGGCTTAAATTTTTTAGCATTTAAAGTACTTGTAATTTGTTGTTTTATAATTTCGTTGGCAGCAATTTGTATATTTGTTTATAAAAAAATAGGCGAATTTGAAGCTCTTTTAGTTGTTGGATTATTAGCTACATCTGAATTTTTTATTGGTTTTAACAATTATGTTTTAGCCGATATTCCTGCCATGATGTGGGTTTGGATTAGCATTATAATTTATATGTTCTTTGATGAATCAAGTACCAAATTGAAGCTAATTAAATTTGCTTTATTGGGCTTAGTACTTGCTATTGCTTTTCAAACTAAAACATTAAGTATTAGTGTTATTGTTGCTGTTTTATTGGCCGAATTATTCAATTATTTACACACAAAAAATTCATTTAAGGAATTGGTTTTAAAAAGTTTTACTTTTATTTCAGTTTTTGGTGTTGTGTTTATGCTAATATATTTAGTTTACCCAAGTGCTAGTAGTGGTTATATTCAGCAATCGTCTAAATTAACTGTTCCAATAATTAAATCAAATTTTAGCTATTATACTAATGCGCCTAGTTGGTTTTTGTACCATTCTAGTGCTTTTGTTTGGTTAACTTTACCTGCTGTTATTCTTGGTTTTTTTTATCAGTTTAAAAAAAATATTTTCATTGTAATTTTGCCCAGTGTTCATATGTTGCTTTTAGTATTATGGCCTTTTCAAGAAGGTTTAAGATTTTTGATATTTTTAGTTCCATTGTACTATTATTTTGCAATTATTGGGTACAATTTATTTTTTAAATTTTTGTCTCAAAAAATAAAATTTCCTAATTTATATAGCATTAGGTTTATTGTATTGGTTGCAATATTTTTCTTTTCATTATTTAATAATTATAGGCTGTATTCTAAGAATACTAATAATAATAACGAAATTGAATCAGCAGAAGCCAATGAACTTTTTAAATTTGTAAATACTCAAACCAATATAAACGATCAATTTATTTTTTTTAAGCCTAATGTGCTTCGATTAATTTGTAACCGTGAAAGTGTATATTTATTGAATTCGTCTTCAATAAAGTTATCAAAAGCAAGCTATTGGATTTTTAAAAAAGGAGATAAAATGGCTGATACAACTGGATTGAAAATGGTTCTTAACAATAATGAGTTTTTGGTGTTTAAGCTAAAATAACACAAATACTACTGTTTAAATAAGCCGTATTTTATAATACAATAGATAGCCCTAAAACCATCTTTCCAGTTTATTTTTTTTCCTTCGGCATATGTTCTACCATAATATGAAATGCCAACTTCATAAATTCTAATATTTGGAATCCTACTAATTTTGGCTGTTACTTCTGGCTCAAATCCAAATCTGTTTTCTTCGAATTTTATTGATTTTATAATATCCGATTTGAATAATTTGTAACAGGTCTCCATGTCGGTAAGGTTTAAATTGTTAAACATATTACTCATAAAAGTAAGTACAGCATTTCCAATAGAATGCCAAAAAAACAATATTCTGTGGGGTTTTCCTCCCATAAATCGAGTGCCATAAACTACATCGGCAAAACCATCAACTATTGGTTTTAGTAAAATATTGTATTCATTTGGGTCGTATTCTAAATCGGCATCTTGCACTATTATATAATCACCACTTGCTTCTTTTATTCCAGTATGTATAGCGGCACCTTTCCCTTTGTTAACGGTGTGTTCCACATATTTTATATATGAATATTTTTCATTTTTTAATTGAATAATTTTTGCTGCTGTATTGTCGTTTGAGCAATCGTTAACTATAATAATTTCTTTTTCAATATTATTTATCAACTTCACGTTATCTACTTTTTCAAGTATTTTATGAATGGTTGCCTCTTCGTTATATGCGGGTATTATGATTGAAAGTAGTGCCAATTGTATATTTTTTAAAGTACTTTTATTTTAAGTTTTTTGTTAGTTTATATAATTCTATAAATGCTTGTTTTTCTTCATATTTTTTCAAAAATGTTACTTTATTGTGCTGCTTTAAACTGTCTAATTCATTCAGCTTTTCGTTCGATACATTCAAAAAATAAACATTATTGGTATCGTTTACATTAATTCCAAGGTTAGCAAATTTTTTGTCTATAAATCCATCGTGAGGATTATCTAACATACAAAACATTAGAAAAGGTGTATAAATTTGTTCTTTAAAATCTGATTTTTTCAAATAATCAACCATTTCTACTTGCACCTTTAACAACCTTGTGTAACTTAATTCTGTATCGCCAAAACTTGCACTATTTAAACTTCTTTTTATATTAAAAAATCCAATTACTATTACGATTGTGATTATTGAAATGTGATAAAATGGTTTAGAAATACTACTAATTACTAAAGTACATCCTATTAGTAATAATGGAATTACAGCAAATAAATAACGAGTAGAAAAAAAGTTAATTGATGCAAAAAGTGCAAATCCAATTGTAATTATCAAAAAAGAGATCAAAATAAGTTGATGGTCTTTTGAAAGTTTATTTCTAATAATAACATAACTAATAATTGATAATATTATAGTAATTAAAAATATAATATTTCTACCCTGTGTAATGAATAGAATTAGAAATGAACCATCCATTTTATTACCAATTTCATTAAAGTCAATCATGCCAGTATGTAGTGGAAAAAAGAACCAGCCAAATATTATTTTTTGATAAATAAAAAAACTAAAACCAATCAAAAATAATAACGAAATAACTGAAATGTTTTTGAAAAATGCTTTAGTATCAATTCTTTTAAACGACCATTCTACAGCTGAAATTATTACAAATGCAGGGATTAAACAGTAGGCACTTTCTTTAGTTAAAAGAGCTGCTACCAATGCTATTCCAAACCCAATCCATTGTTTTTTAAAATAAAAATAAAATGACCAAATAAATAACAGACCCAACAATATTTCACTTAATAAAAAAGTGCTTTGTGCTAAAAATATGGGTTGAATAAAAAGCAATAATGTAGCTAAAAATGCTGCAAAAAATGAGTTTGTCCAATTGTAAGTTATAAAGTAAACACTTACTAAAAGAATGATTGAAATGAACAAAGAAAACAAATGTGCTATGGGCAAACTATAGCCAAAAGTTTTTATCCATAATGAGGATAAAAAATAAAACAACATGGGATGGCCTCGGTATAATTCGGTGTCAATACTACCTGGTAATAAACTTGGCCCTTGTTCAGCCATTACTCTAATGGCTGGCAAATACGACCAAGCTTCATCCCAGAAAAATGGAAGTGACAAAGCTTCTAACTTTAAAAAAAATAACCCAATAATAAGTAATAATAATAACCAATGATAAGGTTGATTAAAGAGTGCTGTTTTTTTCATTTTATAGTGTAAATAAATACTTTATTATTAAAATTGCTTCGTATAAATAAAATAGTTATTTTTATTTGTAAAGATTATCATGCGATAATAAATCAGTAAACTCATTTAAACAAATATGACCCCAGAATACTATAAAGAATATTTTCAATTAGAACGCAGTAATTGGTGGTTTACAGCCCGATTAGAAATATTGAAAAGCCAAATAGAATTACTTTTTCCAAACCGAACTGATTTAAAAATATTAAATATTGGCGTTGCTACTGGTGCTACTTCTGTAATGCTTGAACAATTTGGAAATGTTAAGTCTATTGAGTACGATGAAATATGCTTCAATTTTGTAAAAGAAAACTTAAAAATTGATATTGAGCAAGGAACTATTTTAGATTTAAAATTTGCCGAAAATTCGTTCGATTTAGTTTGTGCTTTCGATGTGGTTGAACATGTTGAAAACGACCAATTAGCCGTAAATGAAATGATAAGAGTTTGTAAAAAAAATGGCTTTGTGTTTGTAACTGTTCCAGCATTTATGCAGCTTTGGAGCAAGCACGATGAAGTAAATTATCATTTTAAAAGGTATGTTTCCAATACTTTAAACCCATTATTTAATAATGAATTGGGAACAGTTTTCTATTCGTCTTATTTCAATTCCATATTATTTATTCCAATATATTTAGTTCGAATTATAAGTAATAAATTTCCTGAATTATTTAAACGCGATGGCAGTGGTTCCGACCACAGCATGTTTGAATTGGGGTTTTTAAATAAAGTGCTTTACACCATTTTTTATGCTGAAAATTTTTTATTGAAAAGAAAAATAAAATTACCTTTTGGTGTATCGTTAATGCTTAGTTTTAAAAAGAAATAATTAAGCAATTTTGTTTTCAGGAATTATACCAAATGCTCTTATAATTTAGTCCAAAGATGCGAAGTAATTTTTTATCAAGACAATGAACAAAAATCGTTTCATAGCATTGGTTATGGAACTATTTTTTGAAGAAGTATTGATGAAAAGAACAAGTAGATTGGACTAAATTATAAGGGTAATTGGTATTAACCATTTAAAATATAGTTTAGCTCCTTTTCCAGCCTCAGATTCAATCCAAATTGTTCCGCCATTTTCTTCTACTATTTTTTTAACAATAGCTAAGCCAGCACCTACACTTTCTACTTTATCTCTTGTTTCTAACGTTTGGAAAATAGTAAATATTTTTTGATGATATTCTTCCGAAACCCCTTCGCCATTATCGGATACACAAAAAACATAAAACTTGTTTTCAGTTTTGTAAGTAATATTTACAATTGGGTTTTCGTTATTATTGTATTTAATAGCATTAGAAATTAACTCGTAAAATATGTCGTCAATGTCTTGATAATTTGCCATTATTATAGGAAAATTATTATCAAAATAAATAGCATATTTATTTGCTGGCGCAATGCGTTTAAGCACTTCAACTACCACTGTGTTAATATTTGTTTTTTCTACCTCATTATTTACTTTACCTGCCCTGCTGTATTTTAAAAGCGAGTTTATTAATGCCTCCATTCTGTGAACTCTGCCTCTTAACATTACAAAATATTTTTTGCTTTCATCCGACATAGAATCTTCCATGTCTTCTTCTATCCATTCTGCTAAATTATTGATTCCTCTTAGCGGACTTTTCAAATCGTGTGAGGTAATGTATGCAAATTGGTCAAGCTCTTTGTTTCGTTTTTCTAGGTTTTTAGTATATAATTCTAAATCATGTAAGTTTTTAGTTTCCGTTTTCTTGCTTTCTATTAAATTATTACGCATTTCAACCAATGCCCTTCCTAATTTATCGTTTGTACCCTGTAATGGAACTTCAGTTTCATAGTTTCCTTTTCCAATTTGAAATGCTACATCTGCTTTGTTTTTCATACCTAGCGAAAGATTTTTGGCCGAGTCTATCATATCCCCAATTTCATCTTTTCTAGTAGTAGTTTCTTCAAATTTTACAATCTCACCTTTACCCATTATTTTAAGTAATTCACTTACTTGTTTTATTGGATTTACAATTGTTTCATTGGTTATTATTAATGAAATAGCAGCTATTAAAACCAATATTACCATCATAATTAGCAATGAAAATCTTAGTGTACTATAGCTTTTATATTTTTCCGATTGTAAGGCATTACTAGCATCGGTTACATTTCTTTCTATTTCGTCTATATTTATTTCTAGTTTTTTACCCTCTTCTTTTATTTCAGCAAGTAGTTTTTGCGATTCAACTGTTTTTGAAATTGGTTTGGTAATTTCTAATAATTCTCGTTGTTTTACTATTACTTTGGTGTAATATTGGTCAACTGCTACAAACATCTTTCTTGCATTACTTAATCCAGGTTCTTGTAGTAATTCTATTAAAAATATCTTCCTTCTGCGGTATTGTTTATTTATAATTTTTTGAAGTTTTAAACGACTTATTTTATCATTTTGATTTACTATATTTATACAATGTCTATTGCTTTCATCTATTATCAAATGAATGTCTTTTGTAGCATTAATGGCAGGAGTGAAATTTTTCGATAATCTTTCATCTATATTCTTACTAAATTGTAACAATACAATAGCTGTTATACTTGTAAGCAGAGCAAAAAATATAATAGTAAAATAACCCAAAGCAGACCTTGAACCTGTTCTTAAGTTATTTAGTATGTTTAATAATTTATTTAGCATGAATACACCGTGATATTAATTATCACTTTTCTTTTTTTTTAAACAAAAATTTCACCATATTGTTAATTTGCTAAATAACAAGTGTTTAACTGTAAATGGATTTGATGTATTTGTTTCAAAATGAAACAAATATTCTCAAAATTGCTCAATTAATCTTTTTTCTTTTAACTCATCACCACTAAAAAGTGATACAATTTATTGTCAAAACTACTATTATATATTTTTCTAATCCTTCATTTTTAGATGTAATTGTTGAAAGTACTTTTTATAAAAGATTAGTAATTCTTACAGCATTTAGAATTTGTACTGTTATTGACACATTTATTATTGTTTTTATTTTGCCTTCTGCAATTGTATTATTAAATAATTTACCTTCATTGGTTTATATTTTGAAAAATGAATTTATTGATGGTTTCAAACTTCTGTTAGAACTATTATAGTCTTTGTTTTTTATTTTTTATTATTACTTGTTTATCAATGTTGTTTACTTAAGGAAAATAAATTTCAACTTTGCTTTAAATTCTAAATATACGTTCGCTGAACGAAGTAAAAACGAATATAATTTATTGTAAAAAAGCTTAAGAAAACAACATTGATTTGTTTATTGGAATAATTGGATCTTCATATCTCATCAAACTTTTGTTTTTTTTTGTGCTAATTGACTTATAATTCAACAATTATAACATTTATTGCTTTATTTATATAAAATTTGTTTAATTATGCCCTCTTCTAATTTGTTAACAAAAAATTTAGAGAAAAGCATTTTACTTTTGTAAGGTAAAATAATTAAAATTATGTACTTGAAAAATATACTGTCAGTCAATTTTAAAATAAGTGTTTTCACTTTTTTATTATTGTTAATTTATACAAATACAACTAAAGCAGATCATTTAGTTGGTAGTGATATTAGTTATCAATGTACTTCCACGCCAGGTATATATAAAGTTTCTTTAAAAATATATAGAGATTGTGCGGGTGCTTACATGTGTCCAGGTTGTGCAAGTACTCCCGGAAGCATGTCGGGCTGCACTACAGCAAATGCTTGTTGCGGATTTAGCAATACAATTATTGGTAAAGACCCAGGATGTGCAGGAGTTAATTTTGGAAGTTTTGTTTTGTCAGCAGTAAGCGCTACTAGTGGGTATGATATTATTCAAACTTGTACAAACATAACCACTATTTGTACCAATTGTAATACACGAAGTGCAGGTACTTTTAGCCCTGGAATAGAAGTTTATACTTTTGAAGGAAATGTTGATTTAACAGCTATTCCAAGTACTTGTTGCAGAGTTTCATTAGGTTTTAGTACATGTTGTAGAAACAATGCTAGTACCACTATTTTATCTTTTAATTATTTTACAGAGGCTGTAGTAAATAGGTGCCAAGTTCCTTGTAATTCAGCTCCCACATTTACTAACGATGCTGCCGCAATAGTTTGCGGTGGAGCTGATTTCGTTTATAATTTAGGAGCCATTGATCCCGATGGAGATTCATTGAGTTATGCTTTTGGTCAATCGTTACAAGCTTTTAATTCATTTGTTCAGTATAAACCTCCCTATAGTGCAGGTTATCCGCTTCCATATTTTGGCGCTCCAAACGCCAATGCTGCCTACCCAGCTGGACTAAGAATAGACCCTGCAACTGGTGATGTTTTGTTTAGACCATTGGGAATATTTGTATCCAACTTAGTAATTGAAGTTACTCAATGGAAACTAGTTGGTGGTGTTTATGTAAATGTAGGAATGACTAGAAGAGATGTTCAATTTCAATCACAATTTTGTATAAATAATAGAATTCCAAGAATCAAGGCATATAGAAATGGTGTTTTACAGACAGGTTTAGCATTTACAGTTTGTGCTGGGCAGCAAATTTGTTTAGACATTGTAGCAGAAGATCAATTTGATATGGCTGCTTCACCTCCAATTTTTGCCGATACCACCGATTTAAAATGGAATAATCCTGGACAGTTTAATCCAGTTATGGCAAATGCAACCTTTGTTAGGAATTATATTTTAAGCCAACGAGTAGTTCAAGGTCCTAAAGCCGATAGTTTTAAATTTTGTTGGACTCCACCAGTAAGTGCAGCTCGTTCTCAACCACATTCATTCACTGCTACCGGTTCCGATCGTTTTTGTCCTTTAAAAGCTTATGCAATTAGAGGTATAAATATTACTGTAATTGCAGTTCCTACATCTGTTAGAACTGTAACAGATAATAAATGTGGTTATAGAACATTTAATTTTACACATTCTAATCCAACTCAAACTACGTTGGATGCAACAAAAAGTAAGTGGCATATAGAAACTTTTCCTGGTTCTGAAAGTTTTACAGTAGCTACTGCTGTTCCAGGTTATCCAAATGCTATTTATAGGCATCATTTTAATAATCCAGGAACCTACAAATGGAGGTTAGCTTTAAACAGCCAAC